>JAPOKX010000009.1 GCA_029977425.1 Actinomycetota bacterium | reverse complement strand
CCGCGGGTGCTCCCGTCCTCGGCCCGCGGCCGCCGGGAGATGGACCGCCTGCGCAGGCGCCATGCAGTGGCGTGGAAGCGAGTGGTGTGGTCGCTCAAGGACGAGATGGAAGGCGATCGACGACCCGGGGAGCCCGCCCGTGGCTGACCAGACCGAGTCCAGCATCGATATCGACGCCTCTGCCGCGACGATCATGGACGTCATCGCGGACCTGCCCGCCTACCCGCAGTGGAGTGACGGCATCACGCAGGTCACTGTCCTGGAGGAGAAGGACGGCCGTCCCCTGCGCGCCCGCTTCCATCTGGAGTCCGGGCCCATCCGCGATACCTATGAGCTGCTCTATGACTGGGAGGGCGACCGTCGCGTGTCGTGGCAACTCACCACCGGCGAGATGCTCACGGCCATGGATGGCACATACCTGCTCGACGAGCACCGGGACTCCACCACCGTGCACTACCGCCTCGCGGTGGATGTGCGCATCCCCATGATCGGGATGATCAAGCGCAAGGCGGAGCGCATCATCGTGGACACGGCCCTCAAGGGCCTGCGCCGCCGCGTCTCCGAAGTCTCCTAGGCCCCGGCTCCCCTGAGACGACCGCGCTAGACGACCGCGCCGTCGTCGCCCTCATCCCGACGATCCGGTGAGCGTGCGATCAGCGTGACGAATCCCGCGGTGAAGGCAGCGAAGCCCGCCGCTGCCAGCCAGCCTCCCGTGCCGAGGACGAAGGCGAGGATGATCGCGATGGGCCCGCCGATGAGCCCGATCCACGCGAAGGCGTCGAACCGATCCCGCGGCCGGGGCATGGGCGGGGGAGGGGGCGGTGAGAAGCCCTCGTCGTCGAGATCGTCGAGAAGCTCGTAGTCCCGCGGCCCAGGTGTCGGCGGGACGGACGAACCTGCCTCGCCAGGAAGGGATGCCTCGGGAGGATCGGTGTGCTCGCGCACGAGGCGCGCAGACAGGCCCGATCCCTCGACACCCGGTCGCGGCGGCGGCTCGGCGGTGTGGAATCCCGCGACGATGTCGTCCCATGCGGCCTCGATGTGGTCGGCTGACGCGCGCTTCATGTCGTCGGCATCCGCGCGAGCGGCCGCATCCGCGTGGAACTCCGCTCGCAGGGATGGCAGACCGTCCGAGATGGCATGCCGTGCCTCGACGAGCCGGGACTTCTCGACGTAGATGCGCGTGGTCGGCCTGTCGGGGGCGCGTACGTCGCGGTAGGGACCGGTGTCGCCCACGAGCGGCTCGGCGTGCGCGGGGATTCGCGCCTGCGCGAGCAGGTCGAGGACATGCTCGGCGATGGGCGGGTCGACATCGACGAGCTTGGCATACGCCCCTGCGGGGAGGCCGGATGCGGACATGGCCTCAGCTGAGGCGGCGGACGAAGTCGATGCTTCCCGCGACGATCGTCTCGGCGTCGTTGTCCAGTGTGGCGACGTGATAGGAGTCGGGCAGGACGACCTCGGTGCGGTCTGGGCTCGAGACGTGATCGAGGATGTAGCGCGCATTCGACGCCTCGACCACGTGATCCTCCGCGCTGCGGAAGAGCAGCAGCGGCTGGCGCACGAGCGCGATGTCGTCCTTGACGGCCTTCCACAGTTTCGTGAGCGAGTGCGCCGCCTTGAGCGGGATCTTGTCGTAGGCGCCCTCGTCCTGGCCGGGCTTCTTGATGTCGTTCGAGATGCCGGGGAACGCCGGCACGACGGCCTGGAGCACCGGTAGGAGGAAGCGATCGGGGCGCTCGGAGTGCACGGCAGGGTTGACGAGCACGATGCCGCGGATCGCATCGCCGTGACGCTCGGCGAGGCGCAGGGTCAAGGAGCCGCCCATGGACAGTCCGAAGACGAAGACGACGTCGCAGGCTGCCTGCAGCTCGAGGAAGGCGCGATCGGCCTCGGCGTACCAGTCCTCCCAGCGCGTGAGGTTCATGTCCTGCCAGCGCGTGCCGTGGCCCGGCAAGCGAGGCACGCGGACGGTGTGGCCCTCGGCTGCCATCCGCTCGCCCCAGGGCTTCATGGACTTGGGAGAGCCGGTGAAGCCGTGCAGGAGCAGGATGCCTGTGGAACCGCCGTCGGCGGAGTAGGGCTCGGCACCGGGGAAGAGCGGCATGGCGACCTCCTTGGACGCCCCCGATAGTGCCACACGGCTAGGGTGAGCACGTGCTCTACTGGGTGCTCAAGTGGATCGTCGTCGGCCCCTGGCTGCGCGTCCTCTTCCGGCCCTGGACCGACAACATGGATGCGATCCCCGTGGAGGGGCCGGCGATCCTGGTGAGCAACCACCTGTCCTTCTCGGACTCCTTCTTCCTGCCCCTCGTGACCAAGCGCCGCATCACCTTCCTCGCCAAGCAGGAGTACTTCACGGGCAAAGGCATCAAGGGCCTCTTCAGCAAGGCCTTCTTCACCGGCGTGGGCCAGGTGCCGATCGATCGCACGAGCGGTCGCGCGGCGGAGGCGGCCATCACCACCGGGATCCGCATCCTGGACGAGGGCAAGTTGCTGGGCATCTACCCCGAGGGCACGCGCACGGCGGACGGCCGGCTCTACCGCGGGAAGACCGGCGTCGCTCGCATGGCGCTGGAAGGTCACGCACCGGTCGTGCCGGTCGCGATGATCGGCACCTACGAGATCCAGCCTCCCGGACGCATTCGCCCCCGCATCAAGCGCGTGGGCGTGCGCTTCGGCGACCCGCTCGACTTCAGCAGGTACGACGGCATGGAGTCCGATCGCTTCGTGCTGCGATCGGTGACCGACGAGATCATGTACGCGCTCATGGAGCTCTCGGGCCAGGAGTACGTCGACATGTATGCCACGCGCGCCAAGGAGATCAGGGCCGAGCGGCGCGCAGCCTCGGGCGCCGATCAGTCGTAGCCGGCCTCGGTATCGCACGGCGTGGGGTCCGGCCTGCGGAGCGTGGTGCGCCTAGCCTGAAAGCCCCAGATCGGCAGGAGGCGCCATGGATACGCAGACCTACCCCGCCCAGCTCCAGATCGATGAGCAGGAGCGCCTCGGCAGGGCCTCGACGATTTTTCGCATCATCCTGATCATTCCCATCGCGCTTCTGCTCAACTTCCTCGTCTCCGGAGGAGAGAGCACCACCGTGGTGGTGAATCGATCGGGGGACGTCGTCTCGCAGGCGACGTCCTGGGGTAGCGGCATCATCGGCACCCTCTTCTTCGTCACCCTGCTGATGATCCTCTTCCGCAAGCGCTACCCGCGCTGGTGGTTTGACTTCAACCTTGCTCTCCACCGTTTCATCACGCGGGTGCTGGCCTACCTCTTCCTGCTCACCGACAAGTACCCGTCCACGGAAGACGAGCAGAACGTGCACCTGGACCTGAAGTACCCCGATGCGCAGACGGAGTTGATGCGCGGCATGCCACTGGTCAAGTGGCTGCTCGCGATCCCTCACTACATCGTGCTCTTCTTCCTGTGGATCGCGGCCTACGTCGTCATCGTCCTTTCATGGTTCGCGATCATCTTCACCGGCCGCTACCCCAAGGCGTTCTTCGAATTCGTCGTGGGAGTCATGCGCTGGAGTTGGCGTGTGCAGGCCTACGCCTTCATCCTGGCAACCGACAAGTACCCGCCCTTCAGCCTGCGCTAGCGGTCGTAGCCGGGGCGGGGCACTGTGCCCATCAGGGTGGTGGCGAAGCCCCCATCCACCGTGATGTCAGCTCCCGTCACGTAGCGAGCCCGGTCGCTTGCGAGGAAGACCACCACGTCGGCGATGTCTTCGGCGTGAGCCACGCGGCGCAGCGGGATGGCGGCATCGCGCCTCTCGGCGACGCCCGGTGCCTGGTAGTACGCCTCGGTCATGGGCGTGCGCACCAGGCCCGGGCTGACGGTGTTGCTGCGCACTCCGCTCGGACCGAGCTCGTAGGCGAGCTGTTGCGACAGGAGTGCGACGCCTGCCTTGGAGGCGCTGTAGGCCCCGCTGCCCGGCTGGGGATTGCGCGAGGAGATCGAGGCAATGTGCACGAGCGCACCCGAGCCGCGCTCGACCATCGCGGGCGCGAAGGCCTGTGTCGTCGTGAGATAGCCCGTGAGGTTGATGTCGAGCACGCGCTGCCAGTCGTCGGATGACACATCGAGGAGCGCTCCCGGGTGCCCGATGCCGGCCGCGTTGACCAGGATGTCGACGGCGCCCGTTGTCACCGCCGCGGTGGACACGGAGTGGACGTCGGTGACGTCGCACGCGAGGCTCGTGATCGCCAGGCCCCCAGCAGCAGCCTCCTGCGACGTTGCGGCGAGTGCGGTCTCGTCGCGGTCGAGAGCCCACACGGTGACACCCGCCCGCGCGAGAGCGAGTGCGCAGCCCTGGCCGATGCCGCTCCCGGCGCCGGTCACCACCGCCGAGCGCCCGGAGAGGCCGAGCCAATCGGTCACGCTGACGCCCCGACCGGCTGGCTGGCGGCGATCACCTGGAGGGCGACCTTGGTCTGCTCGACCTGCTCGAGCCACAGCGGGCGGAGGATGTCGATGCGCCACTCATGGGACTGCGCCTGGGTGAGCGGGCCTGCGATCGGCACGAAGCCGCGCGGCGACGCCTCGTGGATGGCGATCATGCGGACGGCGAGATCGGCCTGGACCGGATAGATCGGTGGCTGCGGGCCGCGAGCACCGATCATGCCGATGAGGTAGAGCTTCTCGAGGTCGAGAGGCACGACCGCGCCTCCGACCCGAAGCGGCACCCCGTCCTGCTTGACGAGGAGATCGTCATCGAGGAAGGGCAGCGAGGCGTGGAAGCCCGTCGCCCACAGGATCGTGTCGAAGTCGTCGCTCGTGCCATCGCTGAAGTGGACCGTCTTCCCGTCGAAGCGCTCGATGCCGGGGCGGACCTTGATGCGGCCGTGCTGCACCCAGTAGAGGAGGAGGTCGTTGACGACGGGAGGGCCGTCGGCGAGCGCGCGATGATCGGGGATGGGCATCCCCGGGTAGTCGGATGCCTCGCCGACCGACACCCGCATCATGAGCCGCGCGAGCAGGTCCTGCTCCTCGAAGGTGAACTCCTGCATCCAGGCGAGCTCGGAGCGTGGCTTGCCGAAGAACGTCTTGGGCTGGAAGTGGTGCCCGCGCCTGATGACGATGTGGGTGTCGAAGTGGTCCTGCGCAGCGTCCACGGCGAGATCGCATCCGGAGTTGCCCGAGCCGATCACGAGCACGCGGCGGCCGTCGATATCGCCGGTGTTCCTGTAGGAGCCGGAGTGGACCTGCTTGCCCGTGAAGGCGCCGGGGATATCGGGGATCTTCTGGTCCCAGAGGTGGCCGTTGGCCACGAGCACGCCGTCGTACTCCCGTCGCACCCCGTCCGAGGTGGTCACCGACCATCCGGCGGAACCGACGGGTCCGTCAGTAGGCAGCGGCTCGACGCGATCGACGGACGTGCCGAAGGTGATGTGGCGACGCAGGTCGAACTCATCGGCGAAGAGGTGGAAGTACTCCAGCATCTGATCGCGGTGGGGGAAGAGCGGCCAGTGCTCGGGCATGGGGAAGCCCTCGTAGCCGGTCACCTGACGGGAGGTGATCAGGTGGAGCGCGTCGTAGTCGTGATTCCAGTGCCCGCCGATGGTGTCGGACTTCTCGAAGCAGTCGACCTCATGGCCCGAATCGAGCATGGCCTTGAGGGCGGCAAGGCCCGCCGGGCCGGCTCCAATGATGCAGTAGCGAGTCATGGTGTCTCCTGATTCGTGCCGAGGACGTGGTGGGCGAGCGGGTGATCATGGATGTGGGCATCGGCGCCGTACGCGCGGGCGAATTCGCTGACGGTCGCGGAAATGTGCTGCTGCCATGCGGCGACGGTCGCATCTGCGTCCCCGGCCGCAATGCTGTTCAGTAGGCGCTCGTGGCGTTCGATGAGAGCCACGTGATCGGTGCTGTCGTAGGTGATGCCGAGCAGGCTGACGAACGATGCCGCATCGCGCGCGCTCTGCTCGAGCATCGTGCTGATGCGCGGCAGCCCGCTGAGGCCCAGCACGGCGTCCTGGAAGGCGAGATCGGCTTCGAGCATCGCCTGCGGGTCTGCCTGCACGGAGTCATCGCGCATCGTCGTCAGGAGGTCGACCGCTTCGGCGAAGCGTGAGGATTCGCCTGATCGAGTCTCGACAGCGTGCGTGAGTGCCAATGTGCCCAGGGACAGGCGCGCGGCGTAGACCTCGAGCACGTCATCGAAGGTCGGGCTGGCGACGATGGCACCCCGGTTGCGCCGGAGGATGACGAGGCCCTCGGGCGCGAGTAGCCGGATGGCCTCGCGTACAGGTCCCCGAGAGACCGCGAAGCGCTCGGCCAGATCCGTCTCCACAAGGCGGTCCCCGGGGCGCAGGGTGCCGTCGAGGATCGCGTCGCGGAGGCGATCGGCCACCAGGTCTGCCGTGGAAGCCTCGGGCAGCGGGGTGAAGGTCGTGCTCATCGCATCACGTCCGCGCCAGAGATCACGATCGTCTCGCCATCGACGAATCCGGCAGCGCCCGATCCGGTGAGGATCCACACCCACTCGGCGATCTCGGCGGGCTGGGCCACGCGCCCGAGGGGGATGGACTTCGCCGCCTCGGCCATGCGACCCGTCGCCGCATTGCCAGGAGTGTCGACCCAGCCCGGCGCGATGCCATTGACGCGGATGCCGCGCGGGGCGAGCTCGAGCGCCAGCTCCTTGGTGAGCATGACGACCGCGGCCTTCGATGCTCCGTAGAGCAACTGTCCCGGTGACACGGTGAAGGCATCCACCGAGGCGAAGTTGACGATCGCCGAGCCTGCTGACATGTGGGGGAGCGCTGCACGGGTGACGTTGAGCAGGCCGAAGACGTTGACGTCGAAGATCCGTCGGTAGAGATCCTCGGTGTAGGTCTCGATGGTCGTGGGCGGGTAGACGCCGGCGATGTTGGCCACCGCGTCGATGCCTCCCTCGGGGACGCCAGAGGCGATCGCGGCGGTGACGGCGTCGCCGTCTCGGATGTCGACGGCAAGGGGAGTGAGTGCCGGATGGTCGATGCCCAGGTCAGCAGTGACGTCGACTCCGAGCACCTGCCATCCGCGGACGAGGTACATCTCGGCGGTTGCGTGCCCCATTCCGCTGGCGGCACCGGTCACGACGGCAGTCGGCATGGGCCGACCCTAGGAGCAGGAGGCTAGATTGTCAACAATCTGCAATTTGGACGGAAAGGTCAGTCGTCCAGCCACCCCTTGGCACGCTCCACTGCCCGACGCCACTTGCGGTGCCCCGCCTCTCCGTCGCTCTGCGGGGTGAAGATCCGATCGCTCCGGCGAGCGCTGGCCAGCTCGGACTCCGCCGACCACACCCCGGTGCCCAGGCCGGCGAGGAACGCCGCGCCGAGCCCCGTGGTCTGCAGCTCGGCCGAGCGGTCGACGGGGATGCGCACCTGGTCCGCCTGCAACTGGCACAGCAGGTTGTTGGCCGCTGCTCCTCCGTCGACGGCTAGGGCTGTGAGGTCGACGCCGCCCTCAGCTGCCATGAGGTCGACGACATCGCGTACCTGAAAGGCGATCGCTTCGAGAGTCGCGCGCGCGATGTGCGCGCGCGTGGTGCCGCGCGTGATGCCGATGATGAGCCCGCGCGCATAGGGATCCCAGTCGGGCGCTCCCAGTCCGGTGAGCGCGGGCACGAAGACGACACCGCCGCTGTCGGGCACTGACTCGGCGAGTGCCTGCGTCTCGCTCGCCGACTCGATGATGCCGAGGCCGTCGCGCAGCCACTGCACGGCCGAGCCGGTGACGAAGACGGCGCCTTCGAGTGCGTAGGTGAGCGAGCCGTCCGGGCGACCGAGAGCGACCGTGGTGAGCAGTCCCGACTCCGTGGCGACCGCGCGGTCACCGGTATTGACGAGTAGGAAGGATCCCGTCCCGTAGGTGCATTTCGCTGATCCCGGGAAGAATCCCGCCTGGCCCACCAGCGCTGCCTGCTGGTCGCCGGCGATGCCGGCAATGGGGATATCGAGCCCGAGGAACGTCGCGGGGTCCGTGCGCGCGATCTCGCCGTACGACGGGACGATGTCGGGAAGCGCATCCAGCGGAATGCCGAGGATGGAAGCGAGCTCGGGACTCCACTGCCCGGTGCGAATGTCGTAGAGCAGTGTGCGCGAGGCATTGGTCGGGTCGGTGACATGGTGCAGGCCCCGCGTCATGCGCGCGATGAAGTAGGAGTCGACGGTGCCGATCGCCACGCGGCCTGACGTGACCTGCGCCCACGTCGTCGGGTCGTTGTCGCGCACCCACGCGATCTTGGTCCCGCTGAAGTAGGGGTCCAGGCGCAGTCCGGTGAGCTCGGTGACGCGCTTCTCGTGACCCGCGTCGCGCAGCTCATCGCACATGGCGGCGGTGCGCCGGTCCTGCCACACGATGGCGCGTCGCGGTGCACCCAGCGTCTCGCGATCCCAGAAGCACACGGTCTCGCGCTGATTGGTGATCCCCACCGCCGTGGGCGGCTCGGGTGAGCCCGTGAGCGCCTCGCGCGTGGCCTCGAGGGTGGCGGCCCAGATCTCTCCGGGATCGTGCTCGACCCAGCCGTCTGCGGGGAAGTGCTGCGGGAACTCCCGGTAGCCGCGAGCGAGGATCCGGGCGTCGGCCCCCACGATCAAGGCGGTGACGCCGGTGGTGCCGCAGTCCAGGGAGAGGATCGCCATGGCGTGACCCTAGCCGCCGGGGCAGGGGGATCGGCTAGGCTTCTGCACACGCTTACATAGCCGTGAGCGCTTCCCGGATCCAGGAGTACCCATGCGAGTCGGAGTCCTCACCGGTGGCGGCGACTGCCCCGGTCTCAATGCCGTCATCCGCGCCGTCGTCCGCAAGGGCGCCAAGGAGTACGGCTACGAATTCGTCGGATTCCGCGACGGGTGGAAGGGCCCGCTCGAGGGCATCACTATGCCCCTCGACGTGTCGGCGGTGCGCGGCATCCTGCCGCGCGGCGGCACCATCCTCGGATCCTCGCGCACCAACCCGATCAAGGTCGAGGGCGGCGTGGAGCGCATCGAGCGCAATCTGGCCGACCTCGGTGTCGATGCGCTCGTCGCGATCGGCGGCGAGGACACCCTCGGCGTGGCCACGAAGCTCGCCGAGCATGGCCTGCCCGTCATCGGCGTGCCCAAGACGATCGACAACGACCTCAATGCCACGGACTACACCTTCGGCTTCGACACCGCCGTGACGATCGCGACCGAGGCGATCGACCGGCTGCACACCACCGCCGAGTCGCATCATCGCGTGCTCGTCATCGAGGTGATGGGCCGTCACGCTGGGTGGATCGCCCTCCACTCGGGCATGGCGGGCGGCGCCAACGTCATCCTCATCCCTGAGGTGCCCTTCGACCTCGATCAGGTGTGCGGATGGGTCGAGCAGCGCTTCCAGCAGCAGTACGCCCCCATCATCTGCGTCGCGGAGGGCGCCCTGCCCAAGGACGGCGACCTCATCACCAAGGACACCACCGTCGACGCCTTCGGCCACGTGAAGCTCTCCGGCATCGGCGACTGGCTGGCCGGTGCCATCGAGCAGCGCACCGGCAAGGAGTCGCGCGCCGCCGTCCTCGGCCACATCCAGCGCGGGGGCACCCCGACCGCATTCGATCGTGTCCTGGCCACGCGCTTCGGGCTCAACGCCATCGACGCCGTCAAGGATGGCGACTCGGGCAAGATGGTCGCCCTCCGTGGCACCGACATCGTGCGCGTGCCTCTCTCGGAGGCGACGGGCGAGCTCAAGACCGTGCCGCTCGCGCGCTACGAGGAGGCTGCGGCCTTCTTCGGGTGACCGCGCCGGGCGGGCCGGGCAAGCCGGCCCTGTCCGGCTCCCCGTACCCTTGATCCATGTCCACGCTCGCCTGGCCTGACCTGCCCGCTGCCCAGCAGCCGGTGTGGCCCGACGACGCCGCGCTTCAGGCGGTGCTGGCTGAGCTGCGCTCGCAGCCCCCGCTGGTCTTCGCCGGCGAGTGCGACATCCTCACCGATCACCTCGGCAAGGCCGCCCGCGGCGAGGCCTTCGTGCTCACGGGCGGCGACTGCGCCGAGACCTTCGCAGCCAACACCGCCGACTCGATCCGGGCCCGCCTCAAGACCGTGCTGCAGATGTCGGTGGTGCTCACCTACGCCGCGTCCCTCCCGGTCATCAAGGTGGGGCGCGTCGCCGGCCAGTACTTCAAGCCGCGGAGCAACCCCATCGAGGTCCGCGACGGAGTCGAGCTCCCGAGCTACCTCGGCGACGCGGTCAATGCGATCGACTTCGATCCGCAGTCGCGCCGCCCCGACCCCCAGCGACTGCTCAAGGCCTACCACGCCTCGGGATCCGCGCTCAATCTCATCCGCGCCTTCACGCAGGGTGGTTACGCCGACCTGCGCCAGGTGCACGCGTGGAATCAGGACTTCGTGCGCGAGTCCACCGCGGGCCTGCTCTACGAGAAGCTCGCCGCCGAGATCGATCGCGCGCTGTCCTTCATGCATGCCTGCGGTGCCAATCCCGAGGAGTTCACGCGCGTGGAGTTCTATGCCGCGCATGAGGCCCTCAGCCTCGACTACGAGCGCGCGCTCACGCGCGTGGACTCGCGGACCGGGGAGCTCTACGACGTCTCCGGCCACTTCCTCTGGGTGGGGGAGCGCACGCGGCAGCTCGACGGCGCGCACATGCACTTCGCTTCGACGATCCGCAATCCGGTGGGCATGAAGGTCGGACCGAAGGCTTCCCCCGAGGAGGTCCTCGAGGCCGTCGAGATGCTCAACCCCGAGCGCATCCCCGGTCGCTTGAGCCTCATCACGCGCATGGGCGCGGGCAAGGTCCGCGAGACGCTCCCCGCGATCGTGCAGAAGGTCGAGGCGAGTGGCAATCCCGTCGTGTGGGTCTGCGACCCGATGCATGGCAACACCTTCGAGGCGAGCAGCGGCCACAAGACCCGATCCTTCGACGACGTCATCTCCGAGGTCGAGGGCTTCTTCGAGGTGCATCGCCAACTCGGCACGATCCCGGGCGGCATCCACGTAGAGCTCACCGGCGACGACGTCACCGAGTGCGTGGGCGGCACCCACGGTGTCGCCGAGGATGGCCTCGGCGTGCGCTACGAGACAGCGTGCGACCCGCGTCTCAACCGCGAGCAGTCGCTCGAGTTGGCCTTCCTCGTGGCCGACATGCTGCTCAAGCGCTAGTCCCGGAATTGCATGTCCGGTGCCGAGGCGCCGAACCGCCCCCTCGCGGTGCAGGATGGGCCCATGAGCGAGTGGTACGCCGTGCGGACGACGGGGATCGTCTGCCGCGTCGGCTGCGCGAGTCGGCGCCCACGCCCCGAGAACATCGAGTGGGTCGACGATCTCCCCTCTGCGCTCGCGGCTGGCTACCGGCCCTGCAAGAGGTGCCGCCCCGATGCCGACCATCCCCAGGATGAGTTCCGCGCGGCCACGGTCGGTCGAGCCCTCGGCTACCTCCGACTGGGCGTCTCGGTGTCCGAGACGGCGCGGCGGCTGCACGTGAGCGAGCGGCACCTGCGCCGCCTGGTGCGGCAGGAGACGGGGCTTCCGCCGCGAGAGGCCGTGAGCGCATGAGCTCGCGTCGATTCGCTCCCTTGGTGCGCACCAGCGTCCGCACTCCCTGGAGTCCCGTCGGCTTCGTCGCCGACGAGGACGGCGTCGTGATCGCCTCGTGGTTCGGCGAGCCCCGGCCCAGCGACATCGCACATGTCGATCTCGACTCTGCGCGCAAGGTGCGCCATGTCGACGGCGCGAGCGATGCCATCGCAGCCTGGGTCGAAGGCGACGTCGACGCGATCCTCGACGTGCCGGTCGACCAGCCGGGCGGGCCCTTCCAGCAGGAGGCGTGGAAGGCGATGAGGCGCGTCCGCGGCGGGACGACGGTCTCCTACGCCGACCTGGCGCGGATGGCGGGCAACCCCAAGGCCGTGCGCGCCGCGGGCACGGCGTGCGCGCTCAACCACGTGGCGCCCTTCGTGCCCTGCCACCGCATCATCCACACCGACGGCACCATCAGCGCCTACGGCTTCGGCCCGGATCTCAAGGCGCTGCTGCTCGAGCACGAGGGTGCCCTCCTCTAGCGGCAGTCCCCTCCGTAGTCGTTCACCTAAGAGCGGCCCTGTCGGGCGTCCTGCGAAGCAGTGAGCGCCTTGAATTCCGCGTGTGGCGAGGGTGTCAACGCGGTATTCGAGGCGCTCACGCGCGTGGACTCGCGGACTCGGGACCGATTCGACCGGCGCTCGGGCCAACACGTGCGGACGCGACGTGAGTGGCCTAGACGCGTGACGGCCCTAGATGATGGTGATGGTCACGGTGCTGCCCGCCGGAATCAGCGTGCCGGCGGCGGGATCCTGCGAGATCACCCGATTGAGCGGCGTGAACGGCGGCTCGTTGACTTCGACATTCAGCCCGAGATCCTGCAGTAGATACACCGCGTCATCGCGCTTCATGTCGATGAGGTAGGGCACCTCCACCGGCGGGGGTCCCTTGGAGACGAGGAGCTCTACCGTGCTGCCCACAGGGACGCGCTCGCCCTTGCCGGGCAGCGTGGAGATGACGAGTCCTTCGGCGAACTCCGTCGAGAACTCCTCCTTCACCGTCACCACCAGACCGGCCCCTTCGAGCTCGGCCTGCACCTCGCTCGCAGATGAGCCGGCGTAGTTGGCCAGGCGCACGGGCTTGGGCCCCTTGGACAAGACGATGTCGACCGTGGTCCCGGGCTTGAGCTCGTCGCCTGCCGCCGGCTCGGTCGAGGCGACGGATCCGGCGGGCACCTCGGGATCCCAGTCCTCGGTGATGATGCCGACGAGGAGGTTGGCCTCGGTGATCGCGGTCTTGGCTGCCTCCAGCGGATCGCCGCGCACGTCCGGCACGGCGTAGCGCTCGGGCCCGCGCGAGAGCACGACGGCCACGGCAGAGTTGGCAGCGGCACTGGCCCCGGGAGCGGGATCGGAAGACAGGACCAGGCCTGCGGCCACGGTCTCGCTGTACTCCTCGCCGGCGACCTCGAGGGTGAGCCCGACAGACTGGAGCGCCGTGGTGGCCTCCGCCTGGTCCATGTTGAGGATGCCCGGGACGGTCACCTGCTTGCCGGGCCCGGCTGCGAGATACCAGCCGGCGAACGCCGCTCCGCCGATGGCGAGGAGCAGCACGATGATGGCGATGAGCCACCCGCGGCCGCGTCGACGACGGCCCGCGCGGGGCGCAGCCGGAGCAGCGGCGGCTGTCGCCGGTCGCACGGTGACGGCCGGCGGGGGAGTGCTGCCTGCGGCCGCCATGTCGGCAGGGACGATGAGGGTGTCCTGGGTGTCCTTGGTGAGGGGCTGCGGCGGAGGCAGCGTGCGCCGCACGCGCCGGACATCGGCGAGGAACGCGCGACAGTCCGGGTAGCGCAGGTCAGGATCACGGCGCGTGGCCGTCGCGACGAGCGCATCGACGTCCGGCGGGATCGTCGGGCGCAGTGACGACGGGGTCGGCACGTCGGCATTGACGTGCTGGTAGGCGACGGTGATCGCGCTCTCGGCTGCGAAGGGCACCTGCCCCGTGACCATCTCGAACAGGCAGATGCCCGCGCCGTAGACGTCCGAGCGGGCATCGGCATCGCCACGCTCGACGTGCTCGGGGGAGAGGTAGGCGACCGTCCCGATGATCATCCCCTGGGTCGCGGTGGTGTTGTTGGTCACCGCGCGCGCGAGGCCGAAGTCGGTGACCTTCACCCGCCCGTCGTCGGAGATGAGGATGTTCTCCGGCTTGATGTCGCGGTGCACGACACCGTGCTGGTGCGCTGCGGACAGGGCCTCGAGCACCGGGTCGAGAATCGTCAGGGCCTGCTCGGGGGTGAGGGCGCCGTAGTCGCGCAGCACGTCGCGCAGGGTGCGACCGGGGACGTATTCCATGGCGAGGTAGGGAAGCCCGGCCGCCTCGCCCTGGTCGAAGACGGCGACGACGTGGGGGTGGCTCAGCTGTGCGGCGGCCCTGGCCTCCCGGCGGAAGCGGGTGACGAAGCCGGGGTCCTCGGCGAGTGCGGCGCTCATCATCTTGAGGGCTACCGTGCGATCGAGTCGGGTGTCGATGGCCTCGTAGACGGTCGCCATGCCACCCCGGGCGATCCGGGCCACCACCTGGTAGCGGCCGTCCACGAGGGTCCCGATGAGGGGATCGGGAGGAGCTGTGGGGACCTGGCCGGTCGGGGAATCCATGATGGCCTGAGTCTAGGTCGGGGGGATGCCCCATCAGGGGATGCGCGGATCCGGCGTGGCAGCCCCTCGACGTGGCAGGTCTGCGGCTTCCTGGGCAGGATGGACGGGTGAGCCGACGCGATGAGATCACCATGGGCGACGACGAGATCCGCGCATTCCTGGAGTCCGCCCGCACGATGATCCTCACGACGATCGGGCCGGACGGGGTCCCTGACCCGGTGGCCATGTGGTTCGTGTTGCGCGACGGAGAGGTCTGGATGCGCACCTACGCGAAGTCGCAGAAGGTCGCCAACGTGCGACGCGACCCGCGCGTGGCGACTCTCGTCGAGGACGGCGACCGCTACGCCGAGCTGCGCGGCGTGCAGGTGTCCGGCCGTCTCGAGCTGAGCGAGGACATCGACGTGATCTGCGAGATCGCTGCCGCGCTGCTGGTGAAGTACGAGGGCCTGGACCCCGAGCACGTGCCTTCGGCGATGGAGGCCTATCGACCCACCGCCGTGAAGCAGGTGGCGATGCGGCTCGTGCCGGAGCGCACCGTCTCGTGGGATCACGCCAAGCTCATGTCGGGCGCGTGATGGAGCGCTTCACCTACCTCGGCGTCCTCCTCTTCATCTTCGTTGGCTCGGCCTGGCTCGAGATCGCCCTGCGCACCCGGGTCCTGCGCCGGTGGAAGCGGCTCCTGCTCGCGCTGGCGATCCCCTTCACGCTCTTCGTCATCTGGGACATCTGGGCGATTGTCACGGGGCACTGGAGCATCGATCCCGATCGCACGGTGGGGATCAAGCTCTTCGGGATCATTCCGATCGAGGAGCTCATCTTCTTCGTCGTGGTCCCGCTGGCGTCGATCCTCAGCCTCGAGGCCGTGCGCTCGGTCAAGGGCTGGCCCTTGGGCGATGAACTTCCTGGTGATGAGGCGCCTGTCAACGACGCGCCTTCGTCGACGGCGGGCGGTGACACGAAGTGACCTACACCCAGATCGGCATCGCCGTCGTCATCGCATCGATCGTCACGGACGTCCTCATCCTGCGCACGCGCTTGGTCACCCGGCGCGGCTTCTGGGTGTCCTACGCCATCGTGCTCTTCTTCCAGTTACTCACCAACGGCGTGCTCACCTGGCTTCAGGTCTTCCGCTACTCCGACACGATGATCGTGGGCAGTCAGCCCGACCAGGGGCCACCGCCGTTCATCGGCAACGGGCGCATTGCCTTCCAGCCCTTCGAGGACCTGCTCATGGGCTTCTCGCTCTGCCTGCTTGCCACGTCGCTGTGGATCTTCTGGGGGCGTCGGGGGGTGCAGCGCACGCCGATGTCGGGGCCGCCGATCTGGCGGCGCTCAGGCAGCGGTGCGGCGGCGCGCGCGGCGGGCGCGGACCCAGGCGGGTCCGGCCACGGCCAGTCTGCGGCGTAGCGGCACCGTCGCGCGCTTGTCGAAGACCTCGTAGTCGATGCGCTCGACCTCATCGACGATGCCGCAGTAGAGCACGCGCGCAGCCTCGATGCAGGGCTGCGAGTCGGGTGCGAGAAGGGCGATCCCCGATCGCGACCGCTCCTCCAGCTCGCGCACGCGCACGACCTGCTCGGCGAGGGCGGCCTTGACCGCCGGCGTCGCGACGCGGCGCTCGAGGACCTCGCGCGTCACTCCGTGCTGTGCCAGCTCATCGAGCGGCAGGTAGACGCGTCCCCGGTGGAGGTCCTCGCCGACATCGCGGATGAAGTTGGCCAGCTGGAAGGCGACGCCAAGGTCCTGCGCACGGGCATAGGCCTCGGGCGAGGTCGGCTCGAGGATGGGCACCATCTGCAGGCCGATCACGGCGGCACTGCCGTAGACGTACTCGAAGAGGTCGTCGTACGTCGCGTACTCCGTGACGGTGAGGTCCATCCGCATGGAGTGGAGGAACGCCTCGAAATGCTCGGTGGGGATCTCCCAGGTAAGCACCGTGTCGACGAGTGCCCGGCCCACGGGGTCGCGCGATCGGCCACGGCGGATGTCGGCGAGGATCTCGTCGCCCCAGCGCCCGAGCCAGTCGGCTTTCTCGGCATCGGTGAGCGTGGACGACAGGTCGTCGACGATCTCGTCGGCGTAGCGGGCGAAGCCGTAGAGCGCGTGGACGTACGGGCGCTTGTGCGGGGGGAGCAGGAGCGTGGCGAGGTAGTAGGTCTTGCCGTGCTCGGCATTCAGGCGCTTGCAGCGCTCGTAGGACGCGCGCAGCGACGGGTCGACGATCCCGGCGGCATCCCACTCATTCACGGGTGTCGATCCTGCCACGGAAGACCGATGCCTCAGCACGGGCCTGCGCGCTCGGGTCCTGAGGCATCAGGCCGTGGCTCAGCGAGCCGCTGAGCACGAGCCGTCGTTCGCGTGGGCTCACGAGCAGCACGAGTCCCACCACGATGAACGCCGCGACGATGGCGAGACCGTCACTGAACTCGAAGAGGTTGTCCGAGGTGGAGCTGGACTCGGCCATGCCGTGCAGCGAGAAGCCCGCGATCACGAGGATGACGACGCGCAGTTGCGTGGACTTGAGCCCGGTCGCCGCGAAGAGCGGCAGGAACCACAGCAGGTACCACGGCTGGATGACGGGCCCGAGGAGCACCACGGTGAGGAAGGCAAGCGCGGCGCCACGCATGGGGCTGCGCCCCTCGGGGCGCAGGATCAGCCAGGCGACGATGGCGAGTGCAGCGACGGTGCCGAGGGTCCGCGTGACCGTGACGACCAGGGCGTCGTCGATGGTGAGTCCCGTCGCGGTGGTGGCCATCCCGAGCAGCATCCCGATCGCCGTCGCAGGCGAGAGCCAGGTGCGCACCTCGCCGGGTGTGCCCAGCGCAGCGATCCAGCCCGGGCCCACGCCCGCGAGCACGCTGGCCACGGCGAACACGGCGATGGTGAGGAGGAGGGCCAGGACCCAGGCGCGGATGCGGGCGCCCCAGCCTGCGTAGAGGCCCGGCAGGTCGGCCAAGCCGCCCCTGTCGGGCCGTCCGGCCCAGATCAGTCCGACGAACGGCAGGGCAAGCAGGGCGATGGGCTTGACGGCGGCCGCGAGCGCGATCGCGATGACGCCGATCGCCGGGTGCCGCTCGCTGGCGAGCGCGAAGCCCATGACGATGAGTCCGATCATGAGCGCGTCGTTGTGCGCTCCGGACACGACGTGCATGACGACGAGCGGGTTGAGTACGCCGAGCCACAGCGCGGGGGCGGCATTGATGCCGTGCGCGGTGGCCAGTCGCGGGAGGTAGATGACGAGCAGGGCCAGCCCCGCGAGCGCCGAGAGCCGGAAGATGAGGGCAGCCAGCGCAGGCTGCTCGGGCGCGAAGTTGGCGACTCCGCGTGCGAAGAGGAGCCAGAGGGGGCCGTAAGGGGTAGGGGTCTCGGCCCACATCGGGTCGACGCCGTCCTCGAACCATCCGTCGACGACGGCCACGCCGGTCTCGTAGGGATCCTGCCCGGACGCGACGACGCGCCCCTGGGCGAAGTAGGAGTAGACGTCGCGGCTGAAGAGCGGCGGAGCGAGGACGAGCGGCGCAACCCATGCGACGAGCACCGTGACGAGGGTCCGCGGATCGATGCCGCGCAGGCTATGCGGGTCGTCCGGATCGGCGAGCAGGTCATGTCCCAGGATCAGCCAGGCCTGCAGCAGCAGGGCGACGCCGACGAAGACGAACGCGCGCGAGAGCAGGAGGCCCGCTGTGGTGCCGCGCAGCGCGTCGACGCCCACGAAGTCGATGAGTCCCCCGGTGAGAGGCAGCCAGCCGACGCCCAGCGCCCCGACGGCGAGGATGAGGGAGCCGACGAACCCGGGGAGGGCATAGCGCGCGAGGAGGCGCGTATCCCAGGTGCTCACGACGCCAGCGTAGGCGCTCGGTGGGTCGCGATGAGATCAGCGCAGCCGGTAGTTAGCCGCCGCCGCGGTGGAAGGGTGTCATTTCGGTACGGCGATCCGGTTTCCGGCGACCGTCACCGTGCGAACTTTGGGTGGAAAGTGCCCTCCCAGGGCACTTTCCACCCAAAGTTCGCACATCGAGGTGCGCCCAGGTCGGAGTTGTCAGCGCCCGACGGAGCGGTATGCGTCAGCGCAGGGCGCGTGAACGGTAGAGCGGGTCGGGCCCGAGGATCCGCTCGGCCGCGAGCCGGCCCGACACGAGCACCATGGGCACGCCCACTCCGGGCTGGGTGCCCGACCCGGTGAAGACGACGTTCTCGCCCCAGATGTTGCGCGGGCGGAAGGGACCGGTCTGCAGGAACGAGTGGGATGCGGCGAACGGCGCCCCGCGCTCCATGCCGCGCTGCTCCCAGTCGAGGGGAGTCGTCGTGGCCTCGACCTCGATCGCGTCGCCGAAGCCGCGGTAGCCGCGCTCCTCGAGGACGCGAACGACCTCGTCGCGGTAGCGCGGACCCTCGGTGCGCCAGTCGATCGGCGCATCGAGATTGGGGGTCGGGAAGAGCACGTAGTAGACCTGCTTGCCGTCGGGGGCTAGCGCGGGATCGGAGTGCGAGGGGTTGGTGACCAGCAGGCTCGGGTCGCTCATGAGCCGCTTCTCGTCGATGAGCTCGCGGAAGACGCCTTTCCACTTCTTGCCGAAGTGGATGTTGTGGTGGGCGATCTGGGAGTACGACGCCGAGGATCCCGCGAGGAGCAGGAAGCAGGACGGCGAGTAGTCCAGCCGGCGGATGCTCCACGGCGACCTCCCGAGCAGGTCGCGGTAGGCGACGGGCAGGTCCGGGTTGAGGACGATCACGTCGGCCTCGAGCCGCTCGCCGTCGGCGGTGTGCACCGCGACCGCGCGCTGGCCGCGCGTCTCGACGCGCGTGACCTCGGTGCCGTAGCGGAACTGCACGCCATGCTTCTCCGCGGCAGCCGCCATGGCCTGGGGCACGGCATGCATGCCGCCCTTGGGGAAGAAGACGCCGGCGACGGAGTCCATGTAGGCGATGACGGCGTAGATCGCGAGAGCGTCGTAGGGGGAGAGCCCGGCGTACATCGCCTGGAAGGAGAAGACGCGCTCGGTGCGCGGGTCGCGGAGAAACTCCCGCACGCGCGGGGCGAGCTTGCGGAAGCCCCCGATGGCGACCAGGCGAGCGAGATTGGGGGTGAGCAGGTCGAAGGGGGAGTCGATGTTGCGGTCGATGAAGTCGGTCATCTCGTAGCGGTAGAGCTGCGAGACGAAGTCGACGTAGCGCCGGTAGCCCGCGGCCTCCTCCGGGCCGATGACGTTGCGGATCTCCTCGGCCATCTCGTCGACGTTGGCGTGCACGTCGAGCTTCGAGCCGTCGGGGTAGAACGCGCGATAGAGCGGTGCGACCGGGGTGAGCTCGAGCCAGTCGGCCATGTCCTCGCCGACGCTGTCGAAGGCGTCGGCGATGAGGTCGGGCATCGTGAGCACGGTGGGGCCGGTATCGACGTGGTAGGTGCCCGATGCGGAGTCCAGCTCGAGGCGACCCGCGCGGCCGCCGGGCACCTGCTCGCGTTCGAGGACGGTGACCTCGCGTCCGGCACCGGCGAGGCGCATGGCTGCCGAGAGCCCGCCGAGGCCTGCGCCGACCACGATGACGCGGTCGGTGGGTCCGGTCACAGTGCGGGGCATCACACGCTCCTTCTGGTAGCGGCATAGGCGAGGCCAGCAAGCACCTCGGGTGCGGGGTCCTGCAACTCGACGGCGCTGAGCGCGGCGAGGGCCTGGTCGGTGAGAGACGCGATGAGCTGCTCGGCGTGGTCGAGGGCGCCCGTCTCGGAGATGACCTCGCGCAGGAGTGCGACGCCGGTGGCGTCGAGACCGGGGTCGCCGAGGTGGCGCCGGATCTGGGCGGCCTGCGCGGGAGTGGCGCGATCCATGGCCGTGGCAATCAGCACAGTGCGCTTGCCCTCGCGGAGGTCGTCGCCCGCTGGCTTGCCCGTCTCGCCGGGGTCGCCGAACACGCCGAGGACGTCGTCGCGCAACTGGAAGGCCTCGCCGAGCGGCAGGCCGTATCCGGAGTAGGCCGCCATGACCTCGGGTCCTGCTCCCGCCAGGGCGGCGCCCATGTGGAGAGGACGCTCGATCGTGTACTTCGCCGACTTGAAGCGGACGACGCGCATCGCGCGCTCGACCGAGCCGCCGCCACGCGCCTGCTCGAGGAGGTCGAGGTACTGCCCGGCCATGAGCTCTGTGCGCATCTCGTCGTAGACGCGCTTGGCCGCGCCCAACTGCGCCGCGGCGACCCCGCTGGTGAGCAGCAGCTCGTCGGCCCAGGACAGGCACAGGTCGCCCAGCAGGATCGCGGCGCCGACACCGAAGGCCTCGGGGGAGCCCAGCCACTCGGAGCCGCGGTGGAGCATCGCGAATCGGTGGTGAGCGGAGGGCATGCCGCGCCGGGTGTCCGAGCCGTCCATGACGTCGTCGTGGATGAGAGCGCAGGCCTGGAGGAACTCCAGAGCCGCGGCTGCGCGCAGGGCTTCCTCGGTGTCCGCTCCGCCGGCTCCGCGGTAGCCCCACCAGCAGAACGCCGGGCGCAGGCGCTTGCCGCCGCTGAGCAGGTCGCTGACCGACTCGACGAGGGGGTCGAGGTCATCGCTGACCCCGTCGAGGATCTCGCGCTGCGTCGCGATGAAGTCGTCGACGGCCTTCTGCACCCGGGGGCGCAGGTCGTCGGCGTCGAGCGGCGAGGTCACCCCTTGAGCCTAGGGGCAGCGCGCGATGCCGGCATGCCGCCGGGATGGCGAGGAGGAGCGGCCCCTTAGGCGCTTGCGTAGAGTCCCTCCATGGGAGGGGAGGCCGGTTTCACGCTCGATGGCCTCGCCCAGGCCATCGTCATCGGGGCAGCCGTCGTGCTCCTCGCCGTCGTCGGTGTCCGGTTCGCCGGCCGGCTCGGACTCCCGGGCCTTCTCCTCTACCTAGGCATCGGACTGATCCTGGGCAATACGACGACCCGAGTGCCCTGGGGCCCCACCATCGGCCCCCTCGACCCGGCCATTGCCGCGGTCTTCGGATACGCCGCCCTCATCGTCATCCTCGCCCAGGGCGGCCTCACCACGCGGTGGTCGCAACTGCGACCCGTGCTCGGGCCGAGCATCGCGCTCGCGACCATCGGCGTGGCGGTCAGCGTCACGGTGGTGGCCCTGCCGCTCATCTGGCTCACGGGGCTGGATCCCCAGCTCGCCGTCCTGCTCTCCGCCGTGCTTGCCGCGACAGACGCGGCTGCCGTCTTCTCTGTCCTTCGGCGCGTGCCGATCCTGCCGCGCTTGCGCACCCTGCTCGAGGGCGAGGCCGGTCTCAACGACGCGCCTGTCGTCGTCCTGGTCGGGATCGTGGCGGCGGGGGCGCTCACCGCCGATCCGTGGCTCATCCCGATCCTCGTCGTCGTCGAACTCGTCGGCGGTGGCCTCATCGGCGTGCTCGTGGGCCTGGGCACGCGCTGGCTGCTCCCGCGCCTGGCTCTCCCCGCGGTCGGTCTCTATCCGATCGCCGTGCTCACGCCCATCGTCGCTGCGTACGGCATCGCCGACCTCCTGCACGTCTCGGGCTTCATCGCGGTGTACATCTCCGCCGTCATCGTGGGCTCGTCGTCCGCCCTGCCGCACCAGCGCGCGGTCAAGGGCTTCAGCGATGGTCTCGCATGGATCGCCGAGATCGGCCTCTTCATCATGCTCGGCCTCCTCGTCGACGTCACCCGGCTCCCCGCGGCGATCGGCATCGCACTCGTGGCCGCGGTGCTGCTCCTCGTCCTGGGCCGCCCCCTTGCCGCTGTGGTGTCGCTCGTGCCCTTCCGCTGGCCTGCGCGCGGCATCGCCTTCGTCTCGGTCACCGGGCTGCGCGGAGCCGTGCCGATCGTCTTCGCCGCGATCCCGCTCGGCATGGCCATCCCCGGCGCCCAGGTCATCTTCGACGCGACGTTCATCGTCGTGTTGATCCTCACGCTCGTCCAGACACCGGTGCTGCCGTGGCTCGCCCGTCGACTCGGCGTCTCCGTCGCACAGCCCGCCGGCGAGCTCGACGTCGACAGCGCGCCGCTCGACGGCGTCAATGCCGTCATGCTCGGCCTCTCCATCCCGGCCGACAGTCGCCTCGTGGGTGTCTTCGTGCGCGAGATCGGCCTGCCGCAGCCGGCCGCGGTGTCGCTCGTCATCCGCGACCGCGCCACGCTCGTCCCCGATGGCGAGACCCGGCTGCGCGCGGGCGATCAGATCGTCGTGGTCACGACGCCGCAGGAACGCGAGGCGACGGAGCGCCGACTTCGTGCGCTGTCGCGCCAGGGCCGTCTCGCTGTGTGGCGCGGCGACGCGGGCGATGACGACGAGTGACTAGGCCGGCCGGCCGATGGCCTCGGCCACGATCTCCGCGCTGATGCCGACCAGCGGCAGTCCGCCCCCGGGGTGGGAGGAGCCGCCGACCAGGTAGAGGCCCGGCACGGGTGAGATGTTGGCCGGTCGCAGGAAAGCCGCGCGCGTGCCATTGCTGCTCGAGCCGTAGATCGATCCACCCGGTGCCCTCACGTCGCGCTCGAGGTCGGCGGGGGTGCGGATCTCGCGCCAGAGCAGCCGGTCGCGTACGTCGAATCCCCGTCGGGCCATCACCTCGAGGACGTGGTCGGCGTAGCTCTCGCGGATCGCATCCCAGTCCACCGGGCCCTGGCGCGGGGCGTTGACGAGCACGAACCACGACTCGTGATCGGCGTCGGGACGCATGAGCGGGTCGTCGGGCGCGCAGACGTAGATCGTCGGGTCGGCCACGGGTCGGCCGCCGAAGACCGCATCGAATTCCGCGTCGTAGTCGGCGGGGAACCAGACGTTGTGATGCCGCAGTCCCGGCGTGCGCCCGCGCACGGCCAGGAGCAGGACGAATCCCGAGAGGGAAGGTGTCGCGCGGCGCAGCGTCCGCAGGGGCTTACGCGCACGAGGATCGTCCAGCATGCGGGAGTAGAGGGTGTCGGCGTCGGAGTTGGCCACGACGATGTTGGCGGCGATCCGCTCGCCCGCCGCGGTCTCGACTCCGGTCACTCCCGACGCGTCGGTCGTGATGCGCTGCACGTCGACACCCGTGCGCATGACCACCCCCCGCTCCTGGCAGCGCGCGACGAGTGCGTCGGCGAGCGTGGCGAGGCCGCCGCCGAGGTGCCAGGCCCCGAACTCCTGCTCGACGTACGGCACCGTCATGAGCGCCGCGGGGGCCTTGCGCGGATCCGATCCCTGGTACGTCGCGTAGCGATCGAGGAGGGTGACCTGGCGCGGGTCGCGCAGGTGGTGTCGGCCGAGCCGGCGCAGGCTCGTGAAGGGCGCGACCGCCTTCACCTCCCGCGGATCGGTGGCGAGGCGGATGAGCGTGCCGGCCCCGGCGAGCGGCGACTGGATGAAGGGCTGTCGGGTGATGCGCCAGACCTCCGCGGCACGGGCCATGAGGCCGCGCCAGTCCTCGGCGGCGGTGCCGCCGAGCTGCTCGCCCATCGCTCGCGCGATGCGCGCCGGATCGGTGCCGGGGAGTTCGAGGTCACTGCCGTCGGCGAAGCGGTAGGCGAATGCCGTGTCGAGCGGCTGCACGTCGACGGACTCCTCGAGGCCCTTGCCGGTCTTGAGGAAGAGGTCGCGGTAGACGGCGGGCAACGTGAAGAGGCTCGGCCCGGTGTCGAAGACGAATCCGTCGCGCGCGTATCGCGCGAGCTTGCCCCCGAAGCGCGACCCCTGTTCGAGGAGGGTGACGTCGTGTCCCTTGACCTTGAGTCGGGCTGCGGCAGCCATGCCGCCCACTCCGCCTCCGATGACGACGACGCGAGCCACGTGGCCAGCGTATGGGGTGCCCTCAGCCGAGCGACCAGATGAGGGCCGCTGCGGCGATCCCGGGAGGAGCGAAGACCCATCCCCAGCGCGCGGTCGCCGCGACGACCGAGTCCCGGTAGCCGTAGAGGATCGACAACTGCGGCGGGAAGAACGCCGGGATCGTGAAGCCGAAGAGGACGAACGCGATGGCGATCTGGGGGCTCGGTGCGACGAGCGCGGCGGGCACGAAGAGCGCGATGCGTACGGCGCTGAGCAGTGCCCACACCCGCATGCCGGGCCGCCATGGGATGCGCTGCGAGGGGTGCAGCACGGATCCGACGAAGACCGCGGCACCGGACAGGGCGAGGAGGGGTGCCGCCCACTCGAGGGCCGTGGCGGTCCAGGTCGGGGTCTCCCGCGTCACGTTGAGGAGCAGTCCGACGCCTAGCGCGATCACGGGCGCCTGGTCGATCCACGACGTGCGCATGCGCTGGGGCTCGGGTGCGTTGCGCCGGAGGATCCAGGTGAAGAAGCCGAAGATGAGGATGTAGAGACGGTCGACGATCACGGCGAAGACCGCGCCGGGCGCCCCGGCGATGGCCGTCGCCACGGGAATCACCCAGAAGCCGCCGTTGGCATTCGCCGACCAGCCGCGCAGGACCGCGCGACCAGCGCGGTCAGCGCCCCGCGGAGTGGTGCGCCACGCGACCGCCATGATCGCGAAGGTGAACCCCGCGGCGAGGAGGGGCCAGGCGAGGTCGGCAATCCCCTCCAGACGCCACGCGGCAAGGAGCGACACGCCCACGGAGACGACGACGATCTGCCAGCGGATGATGACGCGCCACACGTCGGCCAGGCGCTCGCTTCGCGAGCTGGCCACTCCGATCGCAGCGCCCAGGGCATAGGCCAGGACGACGACGATTCCGATCATCGGCGCGTCACGGCAGGGGTCGGCCCCGCCAGGTGAGGTTGCCTGCGCGGTGGCGTCGTAGCGATGCGGCGATGAGCCCCGCGAACGTCGCGATCGACACGGGTTGCAGCAGGATGTCGGGCCACAGTCGCTCGCCCGTGCGTCGCGCGACCACGTAGCGCCCGGCCACGCCGGACGCATAGCCCGCGATGCCCCAGGCACGCGCGGCGCGTCCGGGCCCGAAGAGGGCAAAGAGCGGCGGAGCGACGTACGCGAACGTCATCACCGAGATCAGGCCGTAGGCCACGGGAGTGGGCTGTACGGCGGACCACACGGACTTGGTGTAGCCGTCGTAGATCTCCTGCCAGTCGTCGTACATCCGGCAGGAGGCAACCGCGCTTCCGTCAGCCGGTGCGCCCTGGAAGCCCGCGCGCTTGAGTGCGCGCAGCACGCCGACGTCCTCGAGGATCATGCCGGAGACGGCCGCGTGACCGCCGCTGATGCGGTAGGCGCGGGCGTCGACCACGAGGAACTGGCCGACGGCGGCGGCCATGGACGGGTAGTGGCTGCGCTCGGTGATCCGGATGGGCAGGGCGGTGACCCACGACCACACGACGAGTGGCTGCGTGATCCGCTCCGCGGGCGTGACGGCGATCTGGCGCGGGTAGGGGGACAGAAGATCGAGGCCGCCCTCGCGCATGTGGTGGATGGTGGAGGCGACGGCCCGGGCGCTGAGCTGCACGTCGGCGTCGATGAAGACGAGCACATCCCCCGTGGCTTCCTGCGCGAGTCGGTGGCATGCCCATGACTTGCCCAGCCATCCGCTCGGGGGGAGGTCGTCGGGGCCGTCGATGACCTTCACCCGCGGGTCGGCGGCGACCACCTGGCGGATGACGTCGCCCGTGCCGTCGGTGGAGCCGTCGTCGAGGACGAGGATCTCCATGTCGGGAAGGCCCTCCTGGGCGAGCAGCGAGCGCAGCGTGGGTGTGATCCGGTGGGCCTCGTTGCGGGCCGGCAGCAGGATCGACACGCGCTCGCGCACGGTGACGCTCTCGTCGCGTGGCCGCCGGATCATGCGCATGTTCATGGCCGCGTGTGCGCTCAGTGCGGCAGCGGTGATCGCACCCGATCCCGCCACGGCGCGCGCGATGCTGCGCATGCGCTGGCTCATGGCCGCCTCGTCCAGCTGATCCACGCCCATGGGATCACCACGGCGCCCATGATGATTCCGCCCCACAGTGCCACCCAGGGCCGGCCGAAGAAGACGGCGTTCGCGAGCACATTGGAGAAGTAGACCCAGGCGAGCATGAGCGTGGGTACGCCGTCGCCGGTGGGCTTGCGCGTCGGCAGGCGCGAGAGCAGCGTCATGATGATGAGCGCCGTGATGATCCAGCCGACGTAGTTCGTCAGCGGGATGCCGGGGATGCCGGGCAGCCCGGGGTCGGGGGAGGCCCACGTCCAGTGGCCTTCGCCCACCATCTGGGGGTCGAGGAAGAGGTCCCATGCGGCGAGGATCCAGGCGCCGAAGACCACCACGCCGGCGCGCGTGCGGGAGATCCGCTGAGCGGCGAGCAGTGCGGGGTAGGACATCATCGCCCAGGCCATCATCACGACCACCGGGACGCCGACGAGGGTGGGTCCGAGGGTGTCGCTGTAGGAGTAGCTACCGAAGGGGAATCCGGTCGCGACTCCCAGTGCTTCCATTGCGCCGCCGATGCCGCCCGCGATCGCGACGTAGCAGAGGGCCCAGGCCCAGCCGCGCGTGAGCCAGGCGTGGCTCACCGACGCGAGGAAGAAGCTCACCACCGTCGCGATGGTGAGGAAGTCGCGCGCGGGCTCGGCCAGGAGCCAGATGATCTGGCCGCCGATGGTGATGCCGGCAAACAGCCAGGGCAGCCACTGCCAGCTGACCGGCAGGCGCCGCCCGTCGGAGTGCGGACCCTGGTAGACGCGAATGCTCATGCGTCAGTGCTCCGTGCTGCCGTCTCGCGCACGAGTGCCGTCGTCACGGAAGGCACGTCCCACATGGGAGCGTGGCCGCAGTTCCACAGCACCTCCCATCGCGCGTGCGCGGGAGCGAGGTCGCGCTGCTGGAATCTCGGGGCGGGGAGCAGGCGATCGTTGTCGCCGAAGGCCACCGTGACAGGCACGTCCGCGGCGACGTCAGCAGCCCGGTCGAATCGGCGGTGCAGGGCGCCGTCGTGGGCCTGCTCGAAGCCCCGGGCATCGGCCTGGGCGTAGGCCGCATCCACGGCGAGCCGGTAGGGGACCGTGGCCGTGCGCTCGGCCCCGGTGCGGATCAGGACGCGCCGCAGGGGAGCGACCCGCATGACCGCCGGGATGACACGTCGCGTGGCTACCGCGGCCCGGCGGTTGAACTGGATGGCGCCGAGGGGCTCGCGGATTGGCTCCCACAGGCCCGCGGGGCAGAGCGCCGTGACGCTGCGTGCGCGCCCGTCGGCGGCCGCCTCCAGCGCCGTCCACACGCCGAGGGAGTTGCCGACCAGGTGGGCACGGTCGATGTCGCGCTGGTCGAGGAAGGCTCCGACGGCGCGCGCCATCTCGGTCGCGGGTGTCTCCGCCTGCCCGGGGATCGGATCCGAGTCGCCGTGCCCCGGCAGGTCTACGGCGTACACCGTGAAGTCGCGCGCAAGATCGTCGACGACCAGGTCCCAGCATCGACGTGAGGATGCGAGGCCGTGGATGAGGACAAGCGGAGGCCCCGAGCCCGCACTGTCGTAGGCGAGACTCGGGATGGATTCCGTGCCCGAAGCTCCGGACATGTCACTCCTCCTCGTCCGGACACACCCTAGGCCGATGCGCCTGAGGGGGCGCCTCGCGGGACTACGCTCGCGGCCAGGAGGTGCAGCGTGGGGCGATCCCGTTCGGCGGAGGACCACATCCCGCCGCGACCGCCCTTCCCTCGTCCCTACGACACCCCCGATCACGTGTCGCCCGCCTTTCGGCGGATCGGCGGCTACGCCTGGCGGCTCGCGGCCATCGGGGTGGTCCTGTGGGGGCTGCTGCTGCTCATCACCCCGCTGCAGACGCTGATCCTCGCGCTCTTCTTCGCTCTCCTCGTCGCCGCGTGGCTCATGCCGCTCGTCAACGTGCTGGCCAAGTCGATGCCGCGGTGGCTGGCGGCGGTCATCTCGCTCGTTGCCTTCGCTGCTGCCGTGGCCGTCGTGGTGATCTTCATCGGCCTGCAGACGATGTCGCAGTGGGAGGGCATCTCGGCCGCCTTCAACCAGGGCGTCTCGGACCTGCAGACATGGCTCCGCGAAGGGCCGCTCCAGATCACCGATGCCCAACTCACGAGCGTCTACGTCCAGGTGGAGGACTTCATCCGCTCCTCGGGCGGCGACATCGCGCTCGGGGTCCTCTCCGGAGTGGGCAGCGTGCTGGGCGTGGGCACGGCGCTCGCCGCCGGCGTCTTCATCCTCATCTTCGTGCTCATCCAGCCCAGCGAGATCTTCGGCTGGTTCGTCCGCTGGATGCCGGCCCGCAACCGAGAGGTGATCGGCCAGACGGTGCGCATCGCGTGGCGCGGGT
>JAPOKX010000099.1 GCA_029977425.1 Actinomycetota bacterium | reverse complement strand
CTCCAGCGTGTAGGGGTCGATATCCGGCATCGTCGCGCCGTCGAGGGAAGGCACTTCCTCGTTATCGATGATGTGACCGAAGAACTCCATTGGCGCGCCCTCCCGTGGCTGGTGAGGGGAATCGTGCCACGCCCCAGCGGGTGGGACCCACGAGCCCGTCCCGACTGGGGGGACAGGCTCGCGGGTCCGCTGCTTCCCGCCCCTAGGACTGGGGGATGGCTGCCTCGAGTGCAGCGCGCGCCGAGTCGACCGAGGCCTTGAAGGCCTCTGCAGCGGAGCGCAGGGCGGAGCGCTGGGCCTCGCGCGCCGGCTCGATGGCATCCCGGTAGGCCGACCAGGCGGCACGTCGCTCCTCGCGCGTGGTCGCTGAGGCCATGGCCGCCTTGAGCGCGGCCTGGGCGTCGGTTGTCGCCGCCTTGAACGTGGTGTGAGCGGCCGCCACGGTCACCCGGAGAGTCTCGGTGGCAGTGTCCATGGCCGCGCGGTAGGCGGTCACGGCAGCGAGTTGATCGGCAGGCAGCGTCGCGGTGTCGTAGGCGAGGAGGGCAGCGGCGATCGCCTCGCGGTAGGCGGCACGAGCGGCCTCTCGACCGGCTTCATCGGTCGCGGCGTCGATGGCATCGCGGTAGGCGGCGCGAGCGGCCTCGAGCGCGTCGCGAAGCGCGGCGCGCGCCTCCTCGCTCACGGTGCGGTCCACGCGACTCTCGAGCCAGCGGTCCTTCACCTGACCGTGACCGAGCTTGTGCCCCTGAGCGTGTCCGATGCCGATGGCGCTGCCGTGCCCGGGTCCGCGTCCCTCGCGGGCCTGGGCAGCGGTGGCTCCGGCGGCGGCGACTCCTGTGCCCAGGAGGATGATGGCGGCGGTCGCGGCGATCGTGCGTCGAGTGGTCATGGCGACTCCTCGGTCCCGGATGCGCGGTTCGCATCACTGGGCTCACGCTCGCACGCGGTCATGCGTCGAAGCGCGATCACGGGGGCCTTCCCAGGCCTTCCTCACACGATCCTGACAAATCGCAGGTCTTCCCCGACTAATTCCGAGGAGTCTCTGCGCCCCATCCCTGAGCGATCGGGACGGATCAGGCGAGGAGGGCGGTGATATCCACGGGGGAGGGGACCGCCACCTGCTCGTAGGTGCACGACGAAGCCGTCCTGTCTGGCCTCCACCTCAGCCATGTGGCCACGTGGCGCAGGCGATCGCCCTCGAACTGGTCGTAGGCGACCTCGGCGACGAGCTCGGGGGCGAGCGGGTGCCACGCGTGGTCGCGACCGCGGTTCCAGCGGTTCATCCCACCCGGGCGACGCACACCCTCTTCGGGCATGTCTTCGGCGGGAGCAGTCCACGGATGGGGAGCGCCGACGGGTACGGCGAAGTCCGCGACCTGCGCCGTCATCTCACGGCGTCGGGATGCGCTCAGACCCGATACGGATCCGACGTGGTGCAGCCGACCCCGATCGTCGTACAGGCCCAGGAGGAGAGAGCCCACCTCGTCGGGATCCTTGGCGTGTCCTCTCCAGCCGCCCACCACCACGTCGAGCGTGCGCCGGTGCTTGATCTTGAGGAGGCTGCGCTTGCCCGGCGCGTAAGGCGCGCCCCTGGGCTTGGCGATGAGTCCGTCGAGGCCGCCGCCCTCGAAGGCATGAAACCAGCGCGTTGCCAGGTCGCGATCCTGCGTCATGGGCGGCATGGCCACACTGCGGGCCGCTAGGCGCAAGCCGTCCAAATGCTCCCGCCGAGCCAGGTACGCGTCATCCAGGAGGGACCGACGGCCCAGGGCGAGCAGGTCAAAGGCCACGTAGGTCGCAGGGATCTCGCGCGCGAGTCGCTCGATGGTGCCCGAGTCGCTGCGGGGTCGCAGGCGACTGCCCATGGCAGTGAAGTCGAGGGTGCCGTCGCGCACGACGACGACCTCGCCATCGAGGACGACGCGATCGGGCAGTGTCGCGCGGAGCGCCTCTGCGACCTCAGGAAAGGCGTAGGTGAGGTCGTCGCCACTACGGCCCTGAAGCAGGATCCGGTCGCCGCACCGGAAGGCGAGCATGCGGAAGCCATCCCACTTCGGCTCGAAGGCGAGATCCTCGAGCTCCGGCAGCGCGTCTCCCGCAGGAGAGGCGAGCATCGGGCTCACGGGCGGCCTCACCGGCAGGTCCCAGTCGTCGAAGCTCTCGCTGGGCTCGCGTCGACCCTTCGCCATGCGGTGATGGTGGCACGGCCCGGGAGAGGGACGGCGCGTAGCATCCGCCACGTGCCCGGACGCCTCGTGGACCGAGACCCGCAGGTGTCGCCCGAGCGGCTGCTCACCGATCTTGTCCCGCCGCCGCACTTCGCACAGGTGCGCTTCTCGACGTACGCGCCGGATCCCGCGCAGCCGAGCCAGGCCGCGGCTGTCGCGGCGCTCGAGGCATTTGCGGCCAGGCTCGGGCAGCGACCCGCGCGCCGATGGCTGAGGCGCGCGGCACCCCCCGAGGAACGGGCAGGCGTCTACCTCGACGGCGGATTCGGCGTGGGCAAGACGCACTTGCTCGCCTCGCTCTGGCATGTGTCTCCCGAGCCGAAGGCCTACGGGACATTCGTGGAGTACACGAATCTCGTGGGTGCCCTGGGATTCGCCGATGCCGTATCGCGGCTATCGGCGTACCGCCTCATCTGCATCGACGAGTTCGAGCTCGACGATCCGGGCGACACGGTCCTCATGTCGACCCTGCTGGGCAACCTCGTCGAGGCGGGCGTGCGTCTGGCTGCGACGTCCAACACTCTGCCCGAGCGCCTCGGGGAGGAGCGGTTCGCCGCCGAGGACTTCCTCCGCGAGATCCAGGGCCTCTCGGCACACTTCGACGTGGTGCGCATCGATGGCGACGACTACCGTCACCGCGGGGCTCCCCGTGCGCCCGCCCCACTCGAGGATGAGGCCGTGCGCGCTGCCGCGGAAGAAGTGCCGGGAGCGACCCTCGACGACTGGCGCGACGTGCAGCGGCATCTTGCGCGCGTCCATCCCTCGCGATACTCGGCGCTCCTGGATGGGGTGACGTCCGTCCATCTCTCAGGAGTCCGCACGCTGACGGATCAGGTCGAGGCCCTCAGGACGGTCGTCCTCGTGGACCGGCTCTACGACCGCGACATCCCCGTCAGGGCGTCGGGCGTCTCCCTCGACCGGCTCTTCTCCGACGAGATGCTCCAAGGCGGCTACCGCAAGAAATACCGACGCGCCCTCTCGCGCATCATCGCCCTGGCGCGCGAGGGCGACACGCAGGCAGGTCCCGGGGAGGACCCTGTTCCCGTGGGATAGTCCCGCCATGGAAATGACCGGCTTCTTCAGCGTCCTGGGAGTGGGCATCGTCATCGGTGTCATTGCTCGGCTCCTGGTTCCCAGCATGCAGCCCATCGGCTGCCTCATGACCATCATCTGCGGCATCGTCGGGGCCTTCGTCGGCACTTGGATCGGCGTGCAGTTCTTCGATCAGATCTGGGGCTTCAGCTGGCTGACACTGATCCTGCAGATCCTCGTGGCCACAATCCTCGTGGCGATCGTGGCAGCACTCTTCCGCAAAAGTTCTGCCTAGCCGTGGGCGCCTGGTCGAACAGTCGCGAGCTCACGCGGCAGTCGTGGGCGGTCCTCAAGGACAACCGCTACCTCATGGCCTACCCCGTCGTGGGCATCGCTGCCGGCATCGTTCCCTTCGGGGTGATGCTCGGCGGCGTGATCTTCATCGCGGCGAACCGCAACTGGATCGGCTGGGGCCTTGTCGTCGTCGGCGTCTATCTGCTCACCCTGGTGGGGACGTGGATCCAGGCGGGCCTCACGGTGAGCGCGGCGGCAGAGCTGGAGGGCGGGCAGTCGTCGCTCGGCCATGGGCTGTCGACCGCCATGGGCAGGTTCGGCCGCCTGGCGCGATGGGCCTTCGTCAGCACCGTGGTCGGATTGATCCTCGGAGCGGTGCGTGGCAATGACAACGGGGGCATCGCATCGGTCATCTTCCGCAACGTGCTGGCGGCGACCGCTGGCGTCATGTGGCAGCTGATCACCTTCTTCGTGATGCCCGCCATGATGCTCGACGACCTCGGCATGATCGACGCCATCAAGAAGTCGGCTTCGACGTTCAAGCAACGGTGGGGGACTCAGCTGTCGGGCGGGGTGCGCATCGGCGGCCTCATCGGGCTCATCGTGATCCTGCCCGCGATGCTCCTCCTCGTGGCGGGCGTGCTCTTGACCACTGCCGGCTCCGTTGCCCCGGGCATCGGGCTGGCCATCGTGGGCCTCCTAGCGCTTCTCATCGGCGGCCTGATCCTCAGTGCCATCCGCGGGGTGTTCTCCGTCGTGCTCTACCGCTACGCAACTCGGGGAGTGCTCGAGGGGGGCTTCACCGAGGAGCAGCTTGCCGGGGCGGTCAAGGCCAAGGCCTGATCGGGCCTACGCCTCCGAATCAGCGGGCCACTGCAGGCCCTGCTCCGCAAGGGCGCGATCGAGTTGGCGGGCCAGCCCTGCGACATCCGCGGCGCCGGCGAGTCTGTCGGCGTCCACGACCAGGACGATGCCACCGTCATCGGTCTGCGCCACGACGCACGGCTCCTTCCCGGTCGTGGCGGCACGCACGTCCTCCGTGCGCTCGTTGCGGTGCAGGACGTCGAAGGGCACAGGAAGGCTTGCGACGTAGGCGTCCCAGGCCTTTCGCCTGCGCACGGGGGAGTGCGTGATGTCGCAGAGGGAGCAGTGGCGGCCGGCCACCTTGCCCGCGAGGTAGGCGAGCTCGCCTCGGATCCCACCGTCGGCGTCGTAGACGCCCACGAGTCGCGTGATGATTGCCATGGTGGGCGATACAGGATTTGAACCTGTGACCTCTTCCGTGTCAAGGAAGCGCGCTAGCCCCTGCGCCAATCGCCCGTGCTGGTGGTGCTGTGCTGGTGGTGCTGTGCTGGTGGTGCTGTGCTGGTGGTGCTGCGAGGTGGAGACGGGATTTGAACCCGTGTAGAGGGATTTGCAGTCCCTTGCCTCGCCTCTCGGCCACTCCACCGAAAGGTCTCGTGGACCCTTCGAGCGGACGACGGGACTCGAACCCGCGACCCTCACCTTGGCAAGGTGATGCGCTACCAACTGCGCTACGTCCGCGTGGGGCGACCGGTCGGCCGCTGCCAGAAGGTAGACGATAGCCGACTGGCCGGAGTGCCCTCAACACAGCCCCCGGCACGACAGGATGGGGATATGGCACAGCGCAAGGACCCGGTGGCGCACCTCGGAGGGCTGCTGGGTTCACGTTTGATCGAGGTCACCGACGATCTTGACGTCCTCGATCGCTCCGGCCGTTGGGCGGTTGTTCTGCCGTACGTCGGGCGACCGGTGCTCGCCCGTTTTGCCGCGTGGCGACCGGCGGCCGCTAGTGAAGTCGCCGGTCCGTGGGTAGGTCCGAAGGCTTGGTCGTCGTCGGCCGATGAAGCCGATTACGTGCGCGGAGTGCAGCG
>JAPOKX010000098.1 GCA_029977425.1 Actinomycetota bacterium | reverse complement strand
GCATCGTCTCGACCAGGGCCATCGCGTGATCGGGGCCAAGCTCGGCCTGACGAGCGAGGCCAAGCAGAGGCAGATGAATGTCGACGAGCCGCTCTACGGCTGGCTCACCAGCGACATGCGCGTCGAGCCGGGCTCGCCGCTGGTGATCGATCAGTTCATCCAGCCCCGCGTGGAGGCCGAGATCGCCTTCCTCATCGGCGACGACCTCGAGGGCGACGACATCGGCGCGGCTGACGTGCTGGCCGCCACCGCAGCGGTCATGCCCGCGATCGACGTGCTGGACTCGCGCTACGCGGGCTACTCCTTCACCCTCCCCGACGTCATTGCCGACAACTCGTCGTCAGCGGGATTCGTCACGGGTTCCGTGCTCGTCGACCCCACCGGCATCGATCTGCGGCTCTGTGGCGTGGTCCTGGAAGTCAACGGGCAGGTCATGGCCACCGCGGCCGGGGCCGCGGTTCTCGGCCACCCGGCTGCGTCGGTGGCGTGGCTCGTGCGCGCGCTCGCCCGACGGGGAGAGGGACTCTCCGCGGGCATGACGGTGCTGTCCGGCGCCTGCACCGCAGCCTTCGCCGTCTCTCCGGGAGACACTGTCGTCGCCCGCATCGATCGTCTCGGCACCGTGGAGGTCCCATGCCGCTGATCCAGGTCACCATGGTGGAGGGGCGCACCGTCGAGCAGAAGCACGCGCTCATCCGCAACCTCAGCCAGAGCATGGCCGAGACCCTCGAGGTGCCGCTGGAGCGCATCCGCGTCGCCCTCTACGAGATCAGCGCCGACGAGTGGGGCATCGGTGGTCAGCCGTTCTCCGTCGCGCGACCCGGCGGGGTCACGCCCCCGCCTCCATGACGTCGCGCGAGTCCGAGGGTTCCTGGACGCCCACGTTCGCGGCAGCGGACGTCGAGCACACCCCGCGCAGATACGACCACGGCAGCGTGGGGGTGCTGGTCGCCATGGTCGATGGCCTCCCTCGCGCGGTGTCCGCCGACTGCCTGCACAAGGGTGCCGCGCTCGAGGGAGGCGTGTGCCGGGACGGCATCATCACCTGCCCCTCGCACTGGTGGCGCTATGACTTGCGCGACGGCTCCCTCCAGGGCACTCCCGGCGCCGCGCTCACCGTCTACCCTGCACGCGTGAACGATGGCGTGATCGAGGTCGCCCTCCCCGAGTCGAGTCGTCCCCTCTCGCTCCGGGAGACACTCCTTGCCCACGCCAGAGGAGAGGACGTCGCCGATGCCTGATTCCAAGCGCTTCCCCGTCGAGGCCTTCGAGGACGTGCTGTCGGCCAACGATGCGCACGCCGCTGGCTACGCGGGCAGCGACCTCACTGGTCGTGCCGCACGAGGGCTCGCCATCGTCACGTGCATCGACTCCCGCATCGACCCCCTGTCCGTGGTGGGAATGCAGCCGGGGGACGTGAAGATCCTGCGCAACGCCGGTGCCCGCGTGACCGACGACGTGCAGCGCACGCTGCTCCTCGCCACGTATCTCCTGGGAGTCACCCGCATCCTGGTCATGCCCCACACCGATTGCCGAATGGTCGGCTCGAGCGAGGCAGCGATCCACGGGACCATCCGTGCCGAGTACGGCGTCGACACCCGAAGCATCGAGTTCCGCACGAGCGACGACGTGGATGCCAGCCTCGGCCTGGACGTCGTACGTGTCCGCGCCAATCCGCTGCTTCCCCCCGGCACCAAGGTCGGGGGCGCGATCTACGACGTGCACACGGGTCGACTGCGCCCGATCGAGGTCTGACCCTTCAGGAGTAGCGCGCCATGCGGGCCACCCGCACGTCGTAGGCCCATGCGCTCACGGCGTAGTGGGGGAAGAAGTCCTTCTCCAGAGCACCCCAGATGCGCGCAGCCACCTCTTCGGTGACGAGCGTCTCGACCCGGACATTGCCGCCCTCGATCCCGGAGACGCCGTGGTGGCTGGGTCCATGACCCTGGGCCATCGAGACGGTCCAGCCCCGGGCGCCGCATGACTCGATCACGCTGAGCAGCCGCTCCTCGAGCACGCTCTCGGCCACGATCGTGAGGCACGTGACGCTGCCGAAGTCGCTTGGGCCCGCTGTCATCCACGCCTCCCCACGCCGACCACTCCTCGCCTCACCACGATCCCACGGCCTCGGCCATGAGCAGGTATACCGGGATGCCCACGATGAGGTTGAAGGGGAAGGTCATCCCCAGGCTGCTCGCCAGCGTGATCGACGGCTTGGCCTCAGGGAGGGCCAGGCGCACGGCAGCCGGCGCGGCGATGTACGACGCGCTCGCGCACAGGACACCGAGGATCATGGCCCCGCCGACTTCCATCCCCGCGAGGGTGCCCCCGAGCACGCCGGCGAAGCCCGCCAGCAGCGGGAAGACGATGGCGAAGACGACCAGTCCGGGACCTGCCTGGCGCAGTGCCGAGAGCTGTCGGCCGGTGAGCATGCCCAGCTCGAGGAGGAAGAGCGTGAGCACGCCCGTGAAGAGATCCCCGAAGAACGGCTCCACGCGCACGTAGCCGACCGGGCCGGTGAGGAAGCCGATGGCGAGGCCTCCCACGAGGAGCAGCACCGACCGCCCGAAGACCACCTCCCTCAGCGTCTCCCCCATGCCCCCGCCGCGTAGCCCTCGAGCCAGCAGGAGGCCCACGACGATCCCGGGGATCTCGAGCACGGTGAGCAGGGTCGCGACGTATCCCTCGAATGCGATCGACGATGCTTCGAGGAAGACGATCGCAGCAGTGAAGGTCACCAGCGAGGTCGATCCGTAGTGGGCGGCCATGGCACCGCGGTCGATGCGACCCAGCGGCGTGAGCACGCGCAGGAGCGCGAATGCCGCCACGGGGATCGTCACCCCCAGCACGAGCGTGGCAACCAGCGGCCAGGCGATGTCGCCCGGTGAGGCCTCGCGCAGGGCGACGCCGCCCTTGATGCCGATCGCGAGCAGGAGGTACATCGACGTCGCCTGGTAGACCGCATCCGGCAGGCGCAGATCGGTGCGCAATGCCACCGCCACCAGCCCGAGGACGAAGGCCAGGACGGGTGGGGAGGTGAGATTGACGAGCGCGAGCTCGAGCGAAGCCTGCAGGTCCACGGCGCTGCCTCAGGCGTCGATGCTCTCGCGGTCCAGGGAACCCGCGCCCGCGATGATGAACTCCTTGCGGGGTGCCACATCACTGCCCATGAGAAGATCGAACACCCTCGAGGCGGCCTCCGCATCCTTGACGTTGATCCGCCTCAGCTGGCGACTGCCGATAGCCATGGTGGTGTCCCGCAGTTGCGCAGCGTCCATCTCGCCGAGGCCCTTGTAGCGCTGGATCGGATCCTTCCAGCGTCGCCCCTTCTTCTCGAGCTCCTTGAGCGTCGCACGCATCTCGGCATCGGTGTAGGTGTAGCGAATGTCACCCGGCTTCCCGCCGCTGCCGAGTACGTCGATGCGGTGCAGCGGTGGCATGGCAGCGAAGACCCTGCCCGCCTCGAGCAGGGGCGTGAGATAGCGGTGGATGAGCGTGAGCAACAGCGTGCGGATATGCGCGCCGTCGACATCAGCGTCGGACATGAGGATTACGCGTCCGTACCGCGCCTGCTCGAGGTCGAAGGACCGTCCCGATCCTGCTCCGATCACCTGGATGATCGACGCGCACTCGGTGTTCTTGAGCATCTCCGCAAGAGAGGCCTTCTGCACATTGAGGATCTTGCCCCGGATGGGCAACAGTGCCTGGAACTCCGCGTCACGAGCCATCTTGGCTGTCCCTAGCGCGCTGTCGCCCTCGACGATGAAGATCTCGCACAGCGACGGTCGTCGCTCCGGCAGTCGACGAGCTTGGCAGGCAGCGCCGAGGACTCGAGCGCGTTCTTGCGGCGCTGGGTGTCCCGCTGGGTTCGCGCAGCCACGCGGGCCCGCATCGCACCCGCCACCTTCTCGAGGACCGAGCGCGCCGCGGCCTTCTCTCCGCGGGGCGGCGCGGTGAGCCACTTGGTGAGTTCCTTCGTGACGACGGCCGAGACGATGCGGGATGCGGCGGGGGTGCCCAGCACCTCCTTGGTCTGGCCCTCGAACTGCGGCTCCGGCACACGGACAGCGATGACGCCGATGAGCCCCTCGAGAACGTCGTCCTTGGTGATGGAGTCATCGCTGGCCTTGAGCACGCGAGCGGCCTTGGCCTGCTCATTGAGGACCTTGACGATCGCCCGGTCGAAGCCGGCGACGTGCGTGCCGCCCTTGGGCGTGGAGATGACGTTGACGAAGGAGCGCACGTCGGTGTCATAGCCGGCGGTCCAGCGCAGGGCGATGTCGACGGTCAGCTCGCGCTCGACCTCCTGAGAACTGAGGTGCCCCTTGTCGTCGAGCACGGGGACGGTCTCGTGGAAGTGGCCGGCGCCATGCAGGCGGATCACGCCCGTCACGGCCTCACCACCGAGTGACTCGACGAACTCGCCGATACCGCCCTTGTGCTGGAAGGTCTCCGCGCCTCCCCCCTCACGCTCGTCATCCAGCACGACCGCGAGCCCGGGGACGAGGAAGCTCGTCTGCACGAGGCGCTCGCGGATGAGTGCCGGGTCGTACGCCGCGTCCTTCGTGAAGACCTGGGGATCGGCCCACCAGCGCACGCGCGTGCCGGTGCGGGTGCGCGGGACGCTGCCCACGACGCGCAGGCCTGACTTGCGCTGGAAGGGAGCATCGGGGCCGTCGCCCTCGAAGACGCCGGGCACCCCCCGACGGAAGGAGATGGCGTGCGTCTTACCCCCGCGGTCGACCTCGACGTCGAGCCTGGCCGAGAGGGCATTGACCACCGAGGCGCCGACGCCGTGCAGGCCTCCGGACACGGCGTATCCCGTGCCGCCGAACTTGCCGCCCGCATGGAGCTTGGTCATGACGAGCTCGACGCCCGACAGCTTCGTCTTGCGTTCGGCGTCCACTGGGATTCCGCGACCGTCGTCACGGACCTCGACGGAGCCGTCTGCGTGGAGGATGACCTGGATCCTCTTGGCCCAGCCCCCCATGGCCTCGTCGACGGAGTTGTCGACAATCTCCCACAGGCAGTGGAGCAGCCCTCGGCCGTCGTTGGAGCCGATGTACATGCCGGGGCGCTTGCGCACGGCGTCGAGGCCCTCGAGCACCGCGAGGTCCCGGGCGGAGTAGCCGCCTTCGGTCGACTCCTTCGCCTTGGCCATGGAGGCAGGCTAACGAGGCCGGCGGACGTCGCCCTCAAGGCGCGCGGCCAGACGACGAGCCTGTGAATCCCCTCACAAAATCCTGGCCGGGCGCGGCGCGTCGCTCCCGCTCGCTGCGCGGGAATGCCCGGGGCGTGTGAGAGTGTTACCGCGAGCGTCACCTGAGGAGGTCGCCTTTGGCTCCGGTGCGCCCGCTGGCCACAGGGAACTCGCGTCCGGAACCGGCGATGCGCAGGGAGCGACGCAGGGCGACCCCGCGGGGGATGCTGACTCGTCAGATGACGAGGGCGCGGG
>JAPOKX010000097.1 GCA_029977425.1 Actinomycetota bacterium | reverse complement strand
GCTCGAGTCCAAGACGCTCGCCGCGGCCTCCAGGACGGACGCGGCGACGGCGAACGGCGCGAGGGAAGCGTCGGAGCGGCGCGCGCGGACCGCCGAGGAGGAGGTTCGGGCCTTACGGCTCAGGGCGGAGCGCGCGGAGGCGGCGTCGGACGCGTGGAGCGTGCACGTCACGCCGTTCCTCGACCCCGCGCTCGCGGCGGACGCGCTCGCCGTCGTGGGGCGCATGCTGCCCGTCGCCCTGCGCGCCTTCCTCCTCACCCTTGCCGTCGTCGACGACCTGGGCGCGATCACGATCATCGCGATCTTCTACTCCAAGGGCTTCTCCCTCTTCTTCTTCCTCCTGGCCGTCGCGCTGCTCGCCGTCTACTGGTTCCTGCAGCGCAAGCGCGTGCGCAGCCCCTTCATCTACGTGCCGCTCGCACTGGTGATCTGGTGGGCCACGCATGAGAGCGGCATCCACGCCACGGTCGCGGGCGTGGCCATGGCCCTGCTCACCCGAGCGAGCACCGACCCGGGAGAGGCCGAGTCACCGGTGGATCGGCTGCAGCGCATGCTGCTCCCACTGAGCGCGGGCCTGTGCGTGCCGCTCTTCGCGTTCTTCGCCGCGGGCGTCGACCTACGCAGTACCGGCCTCCTCGAGCCGCTGAGCAATCCCGTGGCTATCGGCATCATGGCCGGACTCATCCTCGGCAAGCCCATCGGCGTGGTAACCACTGCGTGGTTCATGGCGCGATTCACGCGCGCGCGACTCAATCCGGCGATCGGATGGCGGGATGTCCTGGCTGTCGGCATGCTCGCGGGCATCGGCTTCACCGTCGCGCTCCTGATCACCGAGCTGGCCTACTCCGACAACATCGGGCTCCTCGACAGCGCCAAGACCGCCGTCTTCACGGCCTCCGTCATCTCCGCCCTCATCGCATCGGTCCTGCTTCTCGCCCGCAATCGGCACTACCGCCGCGAGGCGGCCATCGAGGAGGCCGACGTGGACGGCGACGGGATTCCTGACGTCTATCAGCGGGCTGCTGACGGGGAAGCCGGCACGCCGCCGCAGGGGACCCACTAGCCTTCCTGCGACGGACAGCGAAGGAGACGACCATGCCCGACACGACTCCCCCGGGAGAGGCCTCGATCAAGGCCCTCGTCGCCGCTGCCGTCGCGGACCTCCAGCGACTGGTCAAGGCACAGATCGCCCTCGCCAAGCTGGAGCTGCAGCAGACCGGTCGAGCGGCCGGCAAGACCGGCATCTTCCTGGTGAGCGCCCTGTCGATGGCAGCCATGGGCGGCATCTTCCTGCTCGTCACGCTCGCCTACGTCCTGGTCGCGCTCGGGCTCCCCGTGTGGGCCGGCTTCGGCATCGTGACGCTGGTGCTCTTCATCGCCGCCGCCATCCTCGGCCTGCTCGGCAAGAAGGAGTCGGCCAAGATCAAGGGACCGGACCGCACGATCGCGCAGATCGAGCAGACCGCGGCAACGCTGCAGTCGGCCGTCGAGCCAACTGCAGGGCCGACTGCTGGGCCGAACACGGATTCGCGCGCCCTGCCCGAACGCTGACGCGGCGTGCTCCTCGACCCCGACGTTGTCATCCGAGAGCCCGGTCCCTGGGCTCATCGCGATGTCTCCGCCAACGGCGCGCGATTTCACATCGTCGAAGCGGGAGAGGGCCCTCTCGTCGTACTCCTGCACGGATTCCCCACCCTGTGGTGGTCCTGGCGGCGCCAGCTCCGCACCTTCGCCGACGCCGGCTACCGCGTGGTTGCGATGGACCTGCGGGGCTACGGCGGGTCCGACCACACCCCCCACGGATACGACCCCAACACCCTCTCCCGCGACGTCGCGGGGGTCATTCGCAGCCTCGGCGAGCCGTCGGCGACCGTCATCGGCCACGGCTGGGGCGGCCTCATCGCGTGGAGCATGGCCGTGCTCGATCCCGAGGTCGTCGATGCCATCGTCCCCGTCTCGATGCCGCACCCCAGGCGCTTTCGCGCCGCCATCGTGCGCGATGCCATCCAGCGCCGGCAGGCGCTGTACGCCGTGGGTTTCCAGTGGCCCTTCCTCCCCGAGCGCTCGCTCATGGCCGACGACTGCTCGCGCGTCGGCGAGATCCTGCAGTCGTGGTCCGCGACGCCCGGGTGGCCCGATGCCGACACCGCGCTTGCCTACCGCTCGGCGTTCTCCCTGTGGCCGACGGCGCACTGCGCCGTGGAATACCACCGATGGGCACTGCGCTCTCTCGTGCGCACCGACGGCGTGCGCTACTCCCGTCGCATGGAGACGCCCATCGACGTGCCCGTGCTGCACATCCACGGCGCGGAGGATCCGTCCGTGCTGCTGCGCAGTGCCGAGGGATCCGGGGAGTGGGTCGCTGCGCCGTATGACTTCCAGGTGATCGACTCCGTCGGCCACTTCCCGCATGAGGAGTCCCCGGAGCTCTTCGACGACCTCGTGCTGAAGTGGCTCGCCGGCATCCCGCGTGAGTGAGCGCCCCCGCGACCGCCTCGGCCGGCCTCTCTCCTGGGATGCGGCCGGCTACCCCGGCGTGGAGCCGCGTCCGAGCATCACGTCGGCGGAAGCCCTCGCCGAGGCGCGCGACTACCTGGAGCAGGGTCTTCCCTTCCACGCGCACGAGGTGCTCGAGATGCGCTGGCGCTGCTGCCCCGCGGACGAACGGCCGCTCTGGCGCGGCCTCGCTCAGGCGGCGGCGGGTGCGACCCACGCCGCCCGGGGCAATGCTGTTGGCGCCGTGCGCCTCCATGAGCGCGCACAGGAGAGCATCGCGGCGTACGCCGGCCCGATCGATGGCGCGACTCGCGCGCTGATCGACGCACTCGGCACGCGCGCGGGGGAAATCGGCTAGCGGCAGGCGCCGCTGTCCACTGGCTCGAAGGACTGCGCACCGCGCTGCGCCAGCGGGGCCGCCTGCTCCGCGGTGATCGCGTATCCGGTCTCCTCCTCGCCGAGCCCCGCGGCGAAGACGACGCCGTAGACGCGGCCATTGGGTGCGAGGAGCGGGCCACCGGAGTTGCCGGGGACCACGGTGCCGCGGAAGGAGTAGACGTCGCGCACGACACCGGAGCGCCCGTAGATGTCCTCCCCGCGTGCGTCGATGCGCGCGCGAATGCGTGCGGCTCCGGCCTCGAGGTCACCGCCGCCGGGGAATCCTGCGACAACTGCTCCATCGCCGGTGTCGGCTGGGCGCGTCGCGAAGGCGAGCGCGGGGGCGGGCAGTCCGTCCACGCGCAGCACGGCGAGGTCTAGTCGCGAGTCGATCGCCACGACCGAGGCCTCGTAGCTCGCCGGGTCGCCGGGGATGCGGATGCTCGGCCGCTCCGAGCCCGCGACCACGTGGGCGTTGGTGAGGATGCGGTCGGGTGCGTAGGCGAAGCCCGACCCGGTGACGACGGCATCGCACGCGACGGCGGTGACCTTCACGAGCGAGGGCCAGGAGGCCCGCACCGCGGGATCACGGAGCAGTCGCTCATTGGGAGCCGGCACCTGCGGACCGGCGTACTGCCCGAGACCGGAGAAGACCCGGGGCAGCCCCGAGGCATCGACCGCATTGCGCAGCCCGGAGAAGAGATCTCGTGCACGATCGGGCACCGCGGAGTCGAGGGTGCGCAGCACCAGGGACGACCGGACCTCGCGGGCGACCGACAGGCTCGGCACGAGTCCGACCGCGGTCGCGATGATCCACAGGACCACGGCGAGGGCGACGACATTGAGCGCCGCGCCCGCGGCGCTGTCGACGACCTGCACACCCCGCCACGTCATCGCCGAGCGCAACCGCCGTCCGAGGAAGGAGGCGAGCGTCTGGCCGACGAGCGCGGCCAGCAGGATTGCGGTGGCGAGCAGGATGGGGCCGAGGGCGCCGGGCAGTTCCACGCCCTCGAAGACGCGCGGGAGCAGAAGGGCGGCGGCGAGAGCGCCGATGAGGAAGCCGCCGAAGGAGAGCAGTCCGGCCACGAAGCCTTGGCGCCATCCGGTCCAGGCGAAGACGACGATCGCCGCGAGGACGATGGCGTCGACGAGGTTCACGTGAGCTCCTCGCCCGCGGGCAGGTCGACGATGCGGTCGGGATCCCAGGGCCGGCTCCAGCCGGCGAGGTCGAGCAGTCCGCTGATGAGGCCGGCGGTGAAACCCCACACGAGCAGGCCCGCCACGTCGAAGCCCAGGCCGACGTAGCCCGAGGGATGGCGCACGCGCATGCGACGCGCCGGATCCACGAGCTGTGCGATGGGCACCCGATGGACACTGGCGACCTCGGTCGGATCGGCGACGCGCACGGGCGACGGGTCACGCCACCAGGCGAGCACGGGCGTGACGACGAAGTCGCTCACCGGGACCCACAGGTCGGGCAGGAGCGCGAACGGCTCCACCCCCGCGGGGTCGAGCGCCGTCTCCTCATGCGCCTCGCGCAGCGCCGCATCGATAGGCCCCGTGTCTCCCGGGTCGAGTGCGCCACCGGGGAGGGCCGGCTGCCCCGCGTGCGAGCGCATGTCGTGCGCGCGCTCGATCAGCAGCAAGTCGGGGCCTTGCGCGCCTTCGCCCAGGAGCATGAGCACGGCTGACGGGCGACCACCGGTGGGCGGGGGCAGGAAACGGGTGAGGTCTGACCCCTTGACCCCTGCCGCCGCATCGGCGACGGGCTGCAGCCATTCGGGGAGGTCCACGCCTGCGAGCGTGACTCCGACATTCGGATCCCGGTCGATCATGCGCGCGCCTTCGCCCTTGACGTCGACGCGGACTTCGGCGTCGCTGACTTCCCGGCTGATGATGCGGTGGAGGAGGGGCACAGCGCTGCGAGCGGGCACGCATCGCAGGCGGGATTGCGCGCGTGGCACACGCGCCGGCCGTGCAGGATCATCCGGTGCGACAGGTCGGTCCACTCCGCCGGCGGGAAGAGCTGCATGAGGTCGGCCTCGACCTTCTCGGGCGCGCTCTCCTCGGTCCAGCCGAAGCGTCGCGCGAGCCGGCCGACGTGGGTGTCGACGGTGATCCCCGGGACGCCGAAGGCGTTGCCGAGGACGACGTTGGCGGTCTTGCGGCCTACACCGGGGAGAGCGATGAGCTCCTCGAGGGTGCCGGGCACCTCGCCGCCATGCCGCTCGCAGATCGCCTGCGCGAGTCCCTGGATGCTCGCCGCCTTGGAGCGGTGGAGGCCGATGCTCTGGATGTAGGACTCGAGCTCGGCGCGATCGGCGGCGGCGTAGGCGGCGGCGCGCCAACGCTGACGGTCGCGTCGCAGCTCACTTCCTTCTCGCTACGACAGGCTGCCCTAACCCTAACCCTAGCCAGGTGCTCGACGCGTCCAAGCGCGAGGCCAAGCTCGACGAGGAGGAGGCGCGACTCCGACGCAAGCTGGGCCTACCCCGTGCCACGGGAGCGGACGGCGGCGAGCGCGCGGGCGCGGGCGAGGGTGGTGGTGGTGAGGGCGAGGGCGGCACGGCGGCGGTCGACGAGACGTGGCGCCAGTTCCAGGCGGTGTGCGACGTGCTGCGCG
>JAPOKX010000096.1 GCA_029977425.1 Actinomycetota bacterium | reverse complement strand
GGAACTTGCGGATGTGGGTCTTGAGAGAGGACTTCACGGACTTGTTGCGCAGGCGCGCCTTCTCATTGGTGCGGTTGCGCTTGATCTGCGACTTGATGTTCGCCACGGGTAAGCCTCTGCCTCTCAGGTCCTTCGGGTCTGCCTGCCTCGGCTGACCGACCCCCAAGGGTACCCGGGGGTCCTCCGGGACCCAAATCGCCCCTCATGCTGCCCCTCAGCACTGCGGGGCTGCCCGTGGAAGGATGCTGGGGTGCCCGCTCCCCAGCCCGGCCGGACCGATCCGGCGGTGATCCGCAATTTCTGCATCATCGCCCACATCGACCACGGCAAGTCGACCCTGGCGGACCGGATGCTGCAGATCACCGGGGTGGTCGACGACCGTCAGATGAGGGCTCAGTACCTCGACCGGATGGACATCGAGCGCGAGCGGGGCATCACCATCAAGTCTCAGGCCGTCCGGCTGCCCTACCGCGCCCAGGACGGCCACGACTACGTCCTCAATCTCATCGACACCCCCGGACACGTGGACTTCACCTACGAGGTCTCCCGCAGCCTCGCCGCATGCGAAGGTGCCGTGCTCCTGGTCGACGCCGCGCAGGGCATCGAGGCACAGACCCTGGCCAACCTCTACCTCGCGCTGGAGAACGACCTCCAGATCATCCCGGTGCTCAACAAGATCGACCTGCCCGCCGCCCAGCCGGAGAAGTACGCCGCGGAGCTCGCGCACATCATCGGCTGCTCGCCTGACGACGTCCTCAAGGTGTCGGCCAAGACCGGCGAAGGCGTTGCCGACCTCCTCGAGGAGGTCGTGCGCACGATTCCCGCACCCATCGGCGATCCTGACGCGCCCGTCCGCGCACTCATCTTCGACTCCGTCTACGACACCTACCGCGGCGTCGTCACCTACGTCCGCGTCATCGACGGACACGTGTCCACGCGCGAGCGCATCCAGATGATGTCGACGCGCGCGATCCACGACCTGCTCGAGATCGGTGTCATCTCGCCTGAGCCCGTGCCCTCCCAGGGGCTCGGCGTCGGCGAGGTCGGCTACCTCATCACGGGCGTGAAGGACGTCCGCCAGTCACGCGTGGGCGACACCGTCACGCTGGCGAACAAGGGCGCGACCGAGGCTCTCGGTGGCTACCGCGACCCCAAGCCGATGGTCTTCTCCGGCCTGTATCCCATCGACGGCTCCGACTACCCGGCCCTGCGGGATGCCCTCGACAAGCTCAAGCTCAATGACGCTGCGCTCGTCTACGAGCCCGAGACTTCGGTCGCGCTCGGCTTCGGCTTCCGCTGCGGCTTCCTCGGGCTGCTCCACCTCGAGATCGTGCGCGAGCGACTCGAGCGCGAGTTCAACCTCGATCTCATCTCGACCGCCCCCAACGTCGTCTACCGCGTCATCAAGGACGATGGGAGCGAGGTGACCGTCACGAACCCCTCGGAGTTCCCCTCGGGCAAGGTGGCGGAGGTCTACGAACCGGTCGTGCGCTCCACCATCCTCGCGCCGTCGGACTTCGTCGGCACGATCATGGAGCTGTGCCAGGCGCGGCGCGGCGTGCTGCTCGGCATGGACTACCTCAGCCAGGATCGCGTCGAGCTGCGCTACACCCTGCCGCTCGCGGAGATCGTCTTCGACTTCTTCGACCAGCTGAAGTCCCGCACCAAGGGCTACGCCTCCTTGGACTACGAGCCCAGCGGCGAGCAGTCGGCCGACCTGGTCAAGGTCGACATCCTGCTGCACGGCGACACGGTCGATGCCTTCAGCGCGATCGTGCACAAGGACAAGGCGTACGCCTACGGTGTCGCGATGACGGCGAAGCTGCGCGAGCTCATCCCGCGGCAGCAGTTCGAGGTGCCGATCCAGGCTGCCATCGGCTCCCGCGTCATCGCGCGCGAGACGGTGCGTGCCATCCGCAAGGACGTGCTCGCCAAGTGCTACGGCGGTGACATCACGCGCAAGCGCAAGCTGCTGGAGAAGCAGAAGGAAGGCAAGAAGCGCATGAAGATGGTCGGGCGCGTGGAGGTGCCCCAGGAGGCCTTCATCGCCGCGCTCTCCACGGGGGAAGAGACCGCCGCCAAGAAGTAGTCGTCAGCGATCGGCGACGCTGAACACGACAACCGTCTCGTTGCCGGTGGGCCCCGAGAAGATCGTCGCGACCTTGCCCTCCTTGGTGAGCGCCCACATGTTGGGGGTGCCCGGTGGGATGCTCGGGTCGACGGCCCAGCCACGATTGGCCTGCAGGTCCTTGACGTAGGCGTCCACGGCGGCCGTCTGATCGCCTTCGGCGTACATCTGGGCGGTCATCCCCTCGGGCGTCGCGCCACTCGAGAGGAGTGCGAAGCCAGGAATGAGCTGCAGGTCGGCGGGCCAGCCCTCGGGGAACTCGCCCGTGCCGTACTCGAAACTGCCATCGCTGGTGTCGACGCGCACCTCGCCGTCCTCGCCCATGTCCACCGAAGCGCTGCCGCCCAGCGCGTCGTTGACCATGTCCTCGGCCGCCTGCTGCGAACCGCAGGCGGCGAGGGGGACGAGGAGCGCCGCGAGAGCGGCTGCGGCGAGGGCGCGGCGCATCACTTCACGAACCTGATGTTGATGGGGTAGCGGTACTCGATGCCCTGGTTGTTCTTCACGGCAGCAATGACGCAGAAGATGATCGACAGGATCCATACCGCGAAGAAGAGGAAGATCCCGATCACGATGAACATGAGCACGAAGCTCACGATGTAGCCGATGAGCACGGTGATCTGGAAGTTGAGCGCCTCGGTCGACTCCTTCTTGACGAAGGCGTTGCGCGGGCCGAAGACGAGCATCACGATCAGTGGCCCGATGAAGCCGAGAATGATGCCGCCGAGCTGGCCGAGCATGGCCCACAGGCGAGCGTCGGAGTCCGACATCGGCTGCTGTCCGGAAGCGGGAACCGGGGGAGGGGGAGTCGTCGACATGGTGCCTCCTAGGCGTGAAGTCGAACTGTCCTGAGGCCAGGGTACGCCTCCCGCGGCGTCGAAGACCGGTCATGCGGAGCACAATGAACGAATGTCGCGTCGTCCACTGGGCTTCTACGTCCACGTGCCCTTCTGCGCGACGCGCTGCGGCTATTGCGACTTCAATACCTACACCGCCGAGGAGCTCGGAGCGGGAGCGAGCAGGTCAACGTACGCCGACACCGTGATCTCGGAGATCCGCTGGGCGCGGAGTCAGGTGCGCGATGACCGCCCCGTGTCGACCGTTTTCGTGGGAGGCGGCACGCCCACTCTCCTGGGCGCTGGTGACCTGGTGCGCATCCTCGACGCCATCGACGCGGAGTTCGGACTCGAGCCCGGCGCGGAGGTCACGACCGAGGCCAACCCGGATTCGGTCTCGCCCGCCATGCTGCAGGAGCTCCGCGACGGCGGGTTCACCCGCGTGTCCTTCGGCGTCCAGAGCCTGGCACGGCACGTGCTCGAGGTCCTCGAGCGCACGCACACGCCCGGGCGCGCGCTCGAGGCGATCGCGGAGGCGCGCGCGGCGGGATTCGCGCACGTGAGCGCCGACCTCATCTACGCCACCCCGGGCGAGTCCGACGAAGACCTCGCGGCATCGGTGGCCGCGGTGCTCGACGCGGGCGTGGATCACCTGTCGGCGTACTCGCTCATCGTCGAGGACGGCACGCGCCTGGCCGCCCGCGTGCGACGCGGCGAACTCCCGGCACCCGACGACGACGTGGCGGCCGATCGCTACCGGATCATCGACGCGATGGCTTCGGCCGCGGGCCTGGAGTGGTACGAGGTCTCCAACTGGGCGCGGCCGGGATCGGAGTGCCGTCACAACCTCGGCTACTGGAGCGACGCCGACTGGTGGGGTGCGGGGCCCGGAGCCCACGGTCACCTGGACGGCCGCCGCTGGTGGAATCTCAAGCACCCTGCGGCCTACGCGCGGGCGCTGGCCGAGGGGCAGTCCCCGCTGGCGGGCGAGGAGTCCGTCGACGATGCGGGGCGCGCGCTGGAGCAGGTGATGCTCGGCGTGCGCATTCGCGCGGGCATCCCGCGCGCGGGTCTGCCCGACGACGCCGTGGCCGAGCTTGCAGGCGAGGGCCTGATCGAGGCGTCGGGAGACCGCATCGTGCTCACGTCGAGTGGGCGACTGCTCGCCGATGCGGTCGTGCGTCGACTCACTCCGTGACGACTACGGCCGCAGCGGTCGGCCGTCGGCGTCGGTCTTGATGCCGCTGCCGCTCAGGATGAGGATGCCCTCGATGATTCCCCAGAAGCCGCCGATGCCGCACGTGGCGATCGTGACGAGGATCTGCAGCACGCCGATGCTGGTGTAGCCGAGGTAGAAGCGGTGCACCCCGAGCCCGCCCAGGAAGATCCCGAGCAGTCCTGCCGTCATGCGCGACTTCGCGAGCGGGTCGACGTACAGGACGAACTCCGTCGGATAGCCGACGGGCGGAGGAGGCGCGGGCGCGTAGCCGGGTGGGGGAGGGCCGGGGTACGCCGGGCCCGTGGGAGCGGGACCGATGAGCGGGGGCCCGCTGGGCAGGGGCTGCTGCGGAGGCTGCTGGGGCTCCTCGGGCGTGGGCTGCGTCACGCGGACCTCCTCGTCGACAGGTCCATCTCGTCGACAGGACCCATCCTCGTCAACAGGCCCCATGGTGCCCGAGGGCGTAGGATTGGCACTCGAAGCCGGGGAGTGCCAAGACCCTGGGATGACCGAGCCCGGGATGGCCGAGGAGGTGGCGATGCTCGAGGACCGTCGCCTCGCCGTGCTCCGGGCCATCGTCGAGGACTACGTCTCCACGCGCGAGCCGGTGGGCAGCAAGGCCCTCGTGGAGCGCCACGCACTGGGCGTCTCCTCGGCCACGATTCGCAATGACATGGCCGTCCTGGAGGACGAGGGATACATCGCCCAGCCCCACACCAGTGCAGGACGCATCCCCACCGACCTCGGTTACCGCGCCTTCGTCGACCGGCTCTCCGGCGTGAAGCCGCTGTCCTCCGCCGAACGCCGCGCCATCTCGGACTTCCTGGCCGGCGCTGTCGACCTGGATGACGTCATGGCCCGCAGCGTGCGGTTGCTCGCTCAGCTCACGCGCCAGGTCGCGCTCGTGCAGTACCCCTCGCTCGTGCAGTCGACTGTCCTGCACATCGAACTCGTGCGGCTGAGCGATACGCGACTGCTGCTCGTGCTCATCGCCGACACGGGCCGAGTGGAGCAGCGCACGATCGACCTCCCCGCCGCCATGACCGACGACGACGTGAGCACGCTGCGCGCGCGGCTGGTCTCCACGGCCATCGGCGAGCGCTGCGCGGACCTCGGGGACCGCCTGGAGCCGCTCGTCGAGGCAGCGGACCCAGGCATGCGCCCCTCCCTCACGGCGATCGTCGCCAGCGTCATCGATGCGACCGCCGACACGGTGGAGCAGCGCATCGTCCTCGGTGGCACAGCCAACCTCGCGCGCTATCGCGATTCCTTCTCGATCAGCCTCGAGCCCGTCCTCGAGGCGCTGGAGGAGCAGGTGGTGCTGCTGCGCCTCCTCGGCGAGGTCTCCGGCGACGTCACGGTCCGGATCGGGCACGAGAATCCCGTGGAAGACCTGCAGGGCACGAGCCTCGTGGCGACCGGATACGGTCGAGGTGACTCGGTGGTCGCCGGAGTCGGCGTCGTCGGACCCACGCACATGGA
>JAPOKX010000095.1 GCA_029977425.1 Actinomycetota bacterium | reverse complement strand
CCCCAGTTCGGATTCATTCACATTCTCCGCCCATCCCTGGCGGCGGATCTCTCCCAGGGCGCTGCGCAAGGCCCTGGGGTCGGTGATCGTGTAAGGGGTCTTGCGATCGAGGCGCCAGCCGCGAAGCAGCGCCTCGAGATCCTCCTCGGGGAGGTAGGCCAGCAGGAGCTTGCCGGTGCTCGTGCAGTGCGCGTCGTTGCGGTGCCCCACGCGACCGAAGAGACGCAGGGTCTGAGGGCTCTCGCGGCGCTCGACGTAGACGACCTCGCGCCCGTCGAGCACGGCGACCTGCACGGTCTCGCGCGTGGCGTTGCGGAGCTGGTCGATGACGGGCGAGCAGGCCTCGTGGAGGTCATTGTGCAGGGCGACGGACGCGCCCAGCTCGTACATCGCCAAGCCCAGGCGGTAGGCACCGGTCTCGGGGTCCTGCTCGAGAAGGCGCTCCTCGGCGAGAGTGCTGAGAAGGCGATGCGCCGTGCTCTTGCCGATGCCCAGTCGGCGTGAGAGCTCCGTGACACCGATGTCGCGGTCACCTCGACCGAACTCCTTGAGCAGGCGCGCGGCATTGCGCACACTCGACAGGGTGGAGTGCTGGCGGCGTGCAGGAGTCTCGGTCATGCCGGTGCTCGCAGGTGCTGGAGCAGGGTCCGCCTGACCTCCTGGGGGTCGCTGGGCGGATCCACGCTGAGTCCCTCGACTCCCGGTGCGATCGCCCGCGCGAGAGCGACCTGGGCGCGGCGGAGCCCGGCGATGCTCGCTCCCTGCATCTCGTCCACGAGCGCCTCCCTCCCCGGCGCATGGGCACGCAAGGCGTCGAAATCGCGCGCGGCAGCCGCATGCGAATGGGCAAGGCCCGTCCCCGCATGCAGGGCGTGGTGCGCGGTCAGGCTGCCGCCAGGCGGCACGGCAAGGTGGTAGACGACGGTGCGAATGCCCAGCACCCGTCGAACCTCTTCGTAGTCCGGGCTCTCGGACTCGTCGATGAGGCCGAGGGCAGGAGCGATGACCGGATCGAAGAAGCGCAGGGCCCATGCCAGGTCGTCGAGAGAGTCATCGACCTCCACCTCCTGTCCGCGAAGTGCAGGAAGGGATTCGACGGTCCCGATGACGTGCAGGTGGCGCACGCCCACGGCTGCGACCGTGATCTGGCCTGCGGCAAGCAGCGGGAGTCGGGCGCGCTCGGCGGGCGGGAGCGTCTCCACGGCGTCGACGTAGGCCTGGTGCAAGGCGCGCACGTAGTCGGCCATGGCCTGGCGCATCGCCTCGGGACCCTCCACGGGCGGGAACGTATCAGATACGTCCCGCATGCGGGAACGCTGTCCTTCCATGCGGGACACAGGGGTCCTAGGTTGCCTCTACCCGAGAGGCCCCAGGGCCGGGAGGAGCGACGATGGGAATCCTGCGCTTGGCGCACGTCGACATCACCGTGACGGATCTCGACTTGGCAGCGGCGTACTACACCGAGGTCATGGGAATGCTCGAGGTCGAGCGTGACGACACGTCGGTCTACCTGAAGTGCTGGGACGAGGTCGATCATCACTCTCTGCGCATCAGCTACGCCCCGCGCGTGGGGTTCGACCTCATGTCGTTCAAGGTGCTGCGCGAGGACGATCTCTCTGATCTCGAGAATGCCGTGGGCAAGTACGGATTCCCCGTCGAGCGAGTGAGCAAGGGATCGTCCATCGGCCAGGGGGAGTCCATTCGATTCGAGACACCGTCGGGCCAGGTGATGGAGCTCGTCCACGACGTGGAAAAGGTCGGGCGCGCCACGGGATCGCTCAATCCTGCGCCGTTCTTCGAAGGCAAGAGCGGGATCGCGCCTCCGCGCATGGACCACCTGCTCGTCACCGCCGAGGAGGTGGGGGAGTCGACGAAGTTCTTCACCGACGTGCTCGGCTTCCGCGTCACCGAGCAGCTGCTCGACGGCGATGGGCACCAGGCGGCCACCTGGATGGAGCGCTCGCACTCACCGCATGACCTCGCGATCGTCTCCGGACCCAACGGTGGACTCCACCACTTTGCCTACTGGCTCGACGACTGGGATCACGTCCGCAAGAGCGCCGACATCCTGGCCTACAACGGCATCCAGATCGACGTGGGACCCACGCGCCACGGGATCACCCGAGGCAACACGATCTATTTCTTCGACCCGCTGGGCACGCGCAACGAGGTCTTCACGGGCGGCTACCGCCCGGACCCCGACTTTCCGACGATCACCTGGACCGAGGACAACATCGGTCGCGCCGTCTTCTACTACGAGGGCGAACTCAACGATCGATTCATGAAGGTGCACACCTGATGGCCATCCTGCGTCTGTCGCACGTCGAGATCAAGGTCCCCGACCTGGAGCTCGCGACTGCCTACTACACCGAGGTCCTCGGCCTCGTCGAGACCGCGCGCGAGCCGGAGCGCGTGTACCTCAAGTGCTGGGACGAGCACCAGCATCACTCTGTGGTGCTCACCTACGCCCCTGCCTACGGGCTGGCGCACATGGGCTGGAAGGTCGAGAGCCTCGAGGACCTCGACTTCTACGCCGCCCGGCTCGAGGCTGCCGGCATTCCCGTCACGCGGATGCAGGGCCTCGAAGTCGGCATGGGCGGAGGCACCGTGGTCCGCTTCGAGACGCCTTCGGGGCATCAGATGGAGCTCATTCACGGCATGGAGCAGGTGGGGAATCTCCTTCCGCTCACCAACCCTCCTCCCCGTCCGCTGGGCCTCGTGGGGATCGCACCGCCGCGCATCGACCACATCTTCATCACCGTCGAGGACGTCAATGGGATGACGTCGTTCCTCCAAGACGTGCTCGACTTCCATCTCACCGAGCAGGTGGTCGGAGACGATGGCTTCCAGATCGCCACGTGGCTGGAGGTGTCGCACTCCTCGCACGACATCGCGCTCGTGACGGGGCCGGACGGCGGACTCCACCACTTCGCCTTCTGGGTCGACGACTGGAACGACATCCGCACCGCTTCGGACGTTCTCGCCTATCACGGCGTGCGGATCGAGACGAACCCCACGCGTCACGGTGCCACCCGAGGCCACTGCATCTACTTCTTCGACCCTGCCGGCAACCGCAACGAGGTGTTCACCGGCGGCTACTGGGCCGATCCCGACGAGCCCCCGATCACCTGGACCGAGGGCGAGATGGGGCGTGCGCTGTTCTATTACGACGGCGTCGTCAACCAGCGCTTCCTCACGGTGCACAGCTAGGAGCCCCGATGACCATGACCGAGCCAGACGCCCAGTCCGTGGCGCTCCCTCGCACGGAGCGCCCCGACGCGCCGGCCTATCTCCAGCGCTACCTCGAGCGCGAGGCGCGCGGGGGACGCCCGGCTGTCGCGGAGCCCGCGCAGCCCGAGGACGAGACACCGCTCTACCTGCGCCGCTTCCGCGATCGCCGCAGCGGCCAGTCCGCCCTGGACGCCCCCGTGCCGCTGTGGGAAGGCGCCGACCTGGGAGTGACGCGGGGATGGGCCGAGGTCACTCGGACCAAGGAGATCATCCCCGAGCGCAAGGACCAGACCAAGGGCGCGGTGACCGACGTCTACTTCGTGCGGCACGGCGAAACCCAGGGCTACTCGACCGAATCGGGCCTCACGCCCCTCGGCTCGTGGCAGGCACATCGGCGCGGCAAGGAACTCGCGCGCCGAGTGATGAGCGGGCATCACGTCACGATGGCCTGCGCGGACACGAACCGTGCCCGCCAGACCGCTGAGGGGATCCGCAAGGGACTCCTCGATGAGCTCGTGCTCTTCGGCCGCGAGGCCAGCGTGGGCGAGGTCACGGCGTACGAGGAATTCCGCAACTTCCAGGTGATGACGCCGGACGGCTTCCGCGACGTCACGCAGGCATTCCGCGCCTACCACGCCGAGATGGAGAAGTACGAGCGCATCGGCCTGGGAGGTCGCCCCACCTGGCTGGTCGAGGTCGATCGCTTCTGGGGGATCCAGCAGGCAGGTGGGGACCCGATCACGCACTGGCTCACGATGCCCATGCTCACCTTCGAGCCTCCGGTGGCTGCGGTGCGACGCTTCTGGGCCGGGCTCATGCGCATCCACGACGAGACGCCGGGCGAGTCGGTCATCGTCGCCACGCACTCGGGGCCGATTCGAGCCTTCGCCACCTGGGCCCTGGGCTACGACCCGGGCGAGCCCTTCAACACCGAGTTCGTGCGCGTCCGGCTCCTCGAGGGCGGCGAGACCGCGCTCGTCCTCTACCGCAATCGCGTGCAGGAGGTGTCGGTGCCGGACTTCGACGCATTGCCCGACTGGTGGGCCGGACTCGAGGGTCGCGCATTGCCCATGGTGCGTAGGGGGGAGACGTCATGAGCAGCGTCACGATGTGGTTCGAGGGCTACTGGCCCGGACTCAAGGGCGAGGTGGGGGGCAAGGCCGCCAGCCTGGGCGAGATGACCGGCGCGGGCCTGCCGGTCCCGCCCGGCTTTGCGGTCACCACCGCGGGATACCGAGCGGCGCACGACGCGGCCGATCTCGATGCGACGCTTGCCCGGCTCCTGCACGACCTCGACATCTCCGACACCGCTCAGGTAAGCGCGGTGTGCGGCGAGATCCGCGATGTCATCCGCACGATGCCGCTGCCCGGTGACGTGGAGGAGCAGATCAGGCACGACTATGCCGAGCTGTGCCGCAAGTGCGACGTCGAGGACCTGCCGGTGGCCGTGCGCTCCTCAGCCACTTCGGAGGACTCGCCCGATGCGTCGTTCGCCGGCGAGCACGACACCTACCTGTGGATCCGCGGAGGCGATGCCGTCGTCGATGCCGTGCGGCGCTGCTGGGCGAGTCTCTTCACCGACCGGGCGACCTGCTACCGCGTCGAGATGGGCTACGAGCATCGGTCCGTCGAGATGGCGGTCGTGATCCAGAAGATGGTGCGGCCCATTGCGGCGGGCGTGGCGTTCACGCTCAACCCCGCCAACGGCGATCGTTCCCAGGTCGCCATCGACGCCGCGTGGGGCTTCGGCGAGGCGGTGGTCTCCGGCGAGGTCACCCCGGACAACTTCCTCGTGGACAAGGTGCTGCTCGAGGTCAGCAAGCGCGAGATCAGCCACAAGGCTCACGAATACCGCCTCACTGACCACGACTCGGTGGAGAAGGCGGAGGTCGAACCGGAGCGGGCCGACACGCCGTGCCTCACCGATCCGCAGCTCAAGGCCATCGCTGCGCTCGCCAAGACCGCGGAGAAGCACTACGGGTGCCCGCAGGACATCGAGTGGGCGGTCGACGCGGACCTCCCCGACGGCGACAACGTGATCCTGCTCCAGGCGCGGCCCGAGACCGTCTGGAGCAAGAAGCCGCGCCAGTCGGTCGCGAGTTCCGCGGACAAGAACCCCATGGCGAGCATCGTCTCGACATTGATGAATCCCCTGTACGCGCGCAAGGACTAGAGCAAGATCGCCCCACCGAGAGCAAGGTCCCAGGATTCGTGCCCCCCGGACACGAACACACGAGAGGAAGTGCAGATGGCCGATCGGTTCCCCAGCCCGTTCGACATCGAGACGCCTGCGGGCGCCGAGGGTTGGCAAGACATGTACGTCTACTCGTCGCTCTTCAGCGAGGCGCGTCGGGACTTCGAGGACTCGATCTTCTGGTTCCAGGACGGCGTTCACTGGCCGCAGGCCCTGCGCCCGTGGGATGCGACCCTCTACGAGTTCGCCATCGCGTCCCTGTCGCAGTACAACACGCGCCACCTCCAGGTGCCACCGGCCAATGGCATCGCCTTCCGCATCCTCAACGGCTATGGCTATCTCACGCCCGTGGTCAAGACACGATCCAGTGCTTCGACAT
>JAPOKX010000094.1 GCA_029977425.1 Actinomycetota bacterium | reverse complement strand
GGACCGCCCTTGGGGCCTTCGTAGCGCACCACGACGACATCGCCCGCGCGGATGCTGCCATCGGCGAGCGCGGCCATGGCCTCCTGCTCCCGCTCGAAGACCCGCGCGGTGCCCTCGAAGGAGTCCACGCCGACCCCGGCAGTCTTGACCACCGCCCCCTCGGGGGCGAGCGAGCCCGACAGGATCGAGATGCCGCCGCTGGCGTCCAGCGGATCAGCGAGCGGGCGCACGACGACGCCATCGGCCTCGGGGATCCGCAGTGCATCCAGATTCTCCGCGACCGTCTTGCCGGTCACCGTGAGGCAGTCGCCGTGCAGCAAGCCGGCGTCGAGCAGCATGCGCATGACCAGGGGCACGCCCCCGACGCGATCGAGGTCGTACATCAGGTGCGAGCCGAAGGGCTTGAGATCGGCCAGCAGGGGCGTGCGGTCGCTGATGCGCTGGAAGTCGTCGAGGTCGAGCTCGAATCCCGCCTCGTGGGCAATCGCCGGGAGGTGGAGGACCGCGTTGGTGGATCCCCCGAGGGCCATGACGACGGTGATCGCGTTCTCGATCGAACGCGGGGTGATGATGTCGCGCGCGGTGATGCCCTGGCGGATCATCTCGATCACGGCGCGGCCCGACTCCCGAGCGAGGATCTCCCGCCGGGCGTCCACCGCAGGCGGCGAGGATGAGCCGGGCAGGGACATGCCCATGGCCTCCGAGGCGCTCGCCATGGTGTTGGCGGTGTACATCCCGCCGCAGGTGCCCGCCGTCGGGCAGACGGCGCGCTCAATCCGGTCGAGGTCGGCATCGGACATGAGTCCCCGGGCATGCGCCCCCACCGCTTCGAAGGCCGTGACGATATTCACCGTCTCCTCTCGACCATCGTCGAAGCGCACGTGACCGGGCAGCAGCGATCCGGCGTAGAGCAGCACGCTCGCGACATCGAGTCGCGCCGCCGCCATGAGCATCGCCGGGATGCTCTTGTCGCAACCGGCCAGCGTGACCATGCCGTCGAGCCGCTCGGCCTGCATCACGGTCTCCACCGAGTCGGCGATGACCTCGCGCGAGACGAGGGAGAAGTGCATCCCCTCGTGTCCCATGGAGATGACGTCGGACACGGTGATGGTGCCGAACTCCATGGGGAAGCCGCCGCCCGCGCGCACGCCGCTCGCGACCTCGCCCGCCACCTCCCGCAGGGACATGTTGCAGGGAGTGATCTGGTTGAACGATGAGGCGATGCCGATCTGCGGCTTCGCGAAGTCGTCGTCCTCCATCCCGAGGGCGCGGAGCATTCCGCGGTTCGGAGTGCGGTCGCGGCCCTGCGTCGCGAGGCGGCTGCGGGGAGTCATGTCGGCGGTCACCCCATCAGAATAGGGACAAAGCGGACTGGCAGGATGACCGCATGGACGAGCGCACCATCGTCAGCGCCGACTGGCTTCGCGCGCACCTGGGCGACCCGGGACTCGTGGTCCTGGATGCGCGCTTCTCCCTCGACGACGAGGAGTGGGGAGAGCGCACCTACCTCGAAGGACACATCCCGGGAGCGGTCTACGCCGACACGGCCACGCACCTCGCAGGCGAGATCATCCCGGGTGTCACCGGTCGGCGTCCCTTCCCCGAGCCCGAGCGATTCGCCGCTCAGCTGGGCGCGTGGGGCATCGATGACGCGACTCAGGTGGTCACCTACGACGCCGACGGCGGCCGCATGTCAGCCGCCCGGGTCTGGCTCATGCTCAGGTGGATGGGACACGACCGCGTCGCCGTCCTGGACGGCGGATGGCAAGCATGGCTCGCGGCAGGGGGCGAGATCACGCAGGCCGTCCCCGCACCCGAGCGCATGACATTCCCCATGCGCCTTCGCCCCGAACTGCTCGCGGATGTCGACGAGGTGGATGAGCACCGGCAGCGCCCGCGCACCTGCGTCTTCGACTCGCGGGGAGCCGAGGGCTATCACGGCGGCGGTGTCTATCACGATCCCGTGCGCGGCCACATCGCCGGAGCCGGACTCGCGGACCGCGCGAACACCACACATGCGGACCTGACCTTCCGCTCCCCCGACGAACTGCGTGCCTACTACCTCGACCTGCTCGCCGGCGTAGACCCGCGCGAGGTGATCTACTACTGCGGCTCCGGGATCACCGCCGCGCAGAACGTGCTCGCCATGAGCATCGCGGGGCTCGAGGGCTCGCGGATGTACGTCGGGTCGTGGAGCGAGTGGATCACCGACCCGAGGAGGCCCGTCGAGCTATGAGCAAGCCCTACCGCTTCGCCGTCATCGGCACCGGCTTCTTCGCTCAGAACCACCTCCATGCCTGGGCGGAGATCCCCGACGTCGAGCTCGTCGCCGTGTGCGACACCGATCCCGAGCGACTTGAGGCTGCCGCCCGCGACTTCGGTGGACGCGCCTACGCCGATGCCGCGGAGCTCTTCGCGAATGAGGATCTCGACTTCGTCGACATCGCGACGACGCCGCCGACGCATCCGATGATGGTGCACCTCGCTGCCGAGCACGGCGTGGCCGCGATCTGCCAGAAGCCCCTGGCCTGGGATCTCGAGGACGCGCGCGCCATGGTCGCGGCGATGGAAGCCAAGGACCTGCCTTTCATGGTGCACGAGAACTTCCGCTTCCAGCACCCCATGCGCCGTGTCAAGGAGGTCCTCGACAGTGGCGCGATCGGCCGGCCGTTCTTCGGGCGCTTCAGCTTCCGCAGCTTCCACGACTGCTACTCGGCGCAGCCCTGGCTGCTCGACAGCGAGCGCATGATCATCGTCGACGTGGCCGTCCACCTCTTCGACCTCGCGCGGTTCTTCATGGGCGAGCCGGAATCCCTCTACGCCGAGGCCCTCAAGGTCAACCCGCGCATCGTCGGCGAGGACGTCGCGACGGTGATCATGCGCATGCCCGGTGCCACCGCGATCGCCGACGCGAGCTATGAGACTTTTTCCGACCACTCGACGTATCCCCAGGCATTCGTCACCCTCGAAGGCACACGCGGGGTCATCACCCTGGGACCGGACTATCACCTCCAGGTCGTGTCCCATCCGGTCGACGTAGGCGACTCGGCGGCGCGCATGTCCGGCGCGACCGTCATCGACGAGGACCTGCAGATCCCCGAGCACTCCTGGGCGTCCCGGCCGTGGAACGGCATCCAGGACAGCGTCGTCAACCTCCAGCGCCACTGGGTCGAGTGCCTGCGCACCGGCCGAACGCCGGAGACGAGCGGTGCCGACACCCTGAGGACCATGGAGCTGACCCTCGGTGCCTACGAGTAGCTGGAGTCGGGTCTGCCCTACCGGGTCGGCAGCGCAGGCTGACCATGGCCACCGCACTCGTCGCAGGTCCCCTGCGGCTGGACTACGACTCCGGGGATATCCGGTGCGTGCGCCTCGGCGACGAGGAGATCCTGCGACGCGTCTATGTCGCGTTCCAGGATCGCAACTGGACTGCTCGCCCCTGGCGCATCCTCAGCGAGGAAGTCGATGACCGCGGGGACTCCTTCACGGTGCACGTCAGCGCACGGGGCAGCTTCGACGCCGAGCCCTTCACGTGGCAGGTCGACATCTCAGGCGATCCCGAGGGCACGCTGCGCTACTCCCTTCGCGGCGAAGCGAGCGCTCCCTTCCTGCGCAACCGCCTCGGCATCTGCGTGCTGCACCCCATGGCGGGATTCGCCGGGCGCCCCTGCGAGATCACGCACGTCGACGGCAGCCTCGAGGCGAGCACCTTCCCCGACCGCATCTCTCCCCATCAGCCCTTCCTCGACGTCTCCGGCATGGCCTATCCCGTAGGGCGCAGCGGCCGCGCGCGCATCGACTTCGCGGGCGAGGTGTTCGAGACCGAGGACCACCGCAATTGGAGCGACGCGTCGTACAAGACCTACTGCACGCCCATCTCGCTCCCCTTCCCCGTCGAGGTGAGGCCCAGGGAAGTCGTGAGCCAGTCCGTCACGCTCACGCTCGCCGGCGTGGCCGCCAGGGTGCCTGCGCCGCCGAACGACGGACCGGTCACGATCGCGGTCGATGCAGCTGCCCAGCCGATGCCGAGCGTCGGCGTGCACCTGACCGAGCCCGCGTGGACCCAGTCGGAGACCGACTTCCTTCGCTCCCTCTCGCTAGGACACCTGCATGCCGATATCGACACCACGGCTCCTGACGCGGCCGATCGGGTAGCCGGTGCAGTGGCGCGGGCGCGAGTCCTCGACACCCGCGTCTTCCTCGCTCTGCATGCGGAAGGCGATCCGGATCCGACTCTCGCCACGCCACTCGCCGATGCGGGCGACACGCTCGCCGGGGTCTGGATCGTCCACCCGGACGAGAAGGTCACCGCGCGCGCGACGCTCGATGCTTGGCGCTCCGCTCTGGGCCCCGACCTTCCGTGGGGATGCGGCACCAACCTCTACTTCACCGAGCTCAATCGCGATCGCCCCGACACGGTGGGCCTCGCGTGGACGACGTTCTCCGTGAACCCCCAGGTGCATGCCCAGGACAACCGGTCCGTGCTCCAGAACGCGGCAACGCTGGAGGTCATGGCCGAGAACGCCACGACCCTGGCAGGGGGCACGCGGATTCACGTGGGTCCGGTGTCGCTGCGCCCCCGCTTCAATCCCAACGCGACGGACCCGGCATCCGACGTGAGCAGCACCGACTTGCCGGCCGATGTCGACGCACGTCAGCGCGACTGGTTCGCCGCCGCATGGACAGCCCTCGCCGTGCGCAGCCTCGCGATCCCGGGGACGGTCTCGGCCGTCACGCTCTTCGAGGATCTCGGCTGGAAGGGTCTGCGCGCGCGCGACCGCGGCCCCGAGGACGCAGCCTTCCCCGCGAATGCCGGCGAGGAGTTCCCCGTCTCTGTCGTCATGCGAGCACTCGCACGCGCGACGCATCTCCTTCCCACGGTCTCGAGTGATCCAGAGGCGATCGACGCCATCGTGCTCGAGGGGCCCGAGGGCCGGAGCGCCTTCCTCGCCAATCTCACCGATGCGCCTCGCGAGGCGCGCCTCACCGGCGCCGCGGATGCCGCATTGACCGTGGGACCACATGATGTAGTGGCCATCGACCTGCCTGGGAGGGCATCGTGACCGATCCCCTGTTCGACCTCACCGGACGTCGCGTCCTCCTCACGGGAGCCGGTGGGGCGCTCGGCTCGGTCATGGCCCGGGCCTTCGGGGAGCGGGGCGCGCACGTGGCGGTGCACGACCTCTCGCCTGAGCGGGTGGCACCCGTCGTCGAGGCGATCCAGGCGGCCGGTGGCCAGGCAGTCGCCGTCGTCGGTGACGTCTCCACGGCAGAAGCATCGGCCGACGTCGTCCGCCAGGGTGCGGATGCCTTGGGCGGGCTCGACGTCCTCCTCAACGGCGTGGGCATCAATCGCCGCAAGCCGATGGAGGAGGTCACGCCCGAGGACTTCGATGCCATCGTGTCGGTCAACCTGCGTGCGATCTACTTCGCCAGCCAAGCCGCGCACGCGATCATGCGCCCGCAGGGCAAGGGATGCATCGTCAACCTCAGTTCGCTCAGCGCGCGCTTCAGCTTCAACACGATCTCGGTGTACGCCGCAACCAAGGCCGGGGTCAGCTCCCTCACGCGCAGTTGCGCGCGCGAGTGGGCCGCGGATGGCATCCGGGTCAATGCCATCGAGCCCTTCGTCATCAAGACGGAGTTCACGAAGCCGCTCTGGGGTGAGGATCATCGCCAGCGGTGGTTCGACCACATCACGCCTGTCGGGCGGCTCGGCGCCCCCGAGGACCTCGTGGGCTCGGTGATCTACCTCGCCAGCGACGCCTCGTCATGGGTGACAGGCCAGACCATCGTCCTCGACGGAGGCCTCACGGCGGGGGCCGACTGGGACGCCTACCGCGACATGTGAGCTCGGCTACTCGACGCTGATGATGCGGGCGACCCCGTCACGCACCTCGAAGAGCACGACAGTCACCTGAGTGAGATCAGGGCATTCCGCCGGGCCCCGGCCGT
>JAPOKX010000093.1 GCA_029977425.1 Actinomycetota bacterium | reverse complement strand
ACGGCCGCGATCACAGCTGCATGCGCCGCCGTGGTGCGCTCGAGCGCGAGGGCGATGAGGATCGGCCAGCCGAAGATGGCTCCCGCCATCGTGTAGAGCAGCGGCCTCACCTGATCGCGCTTGGGCCACGGCACCCGGCGTACGGCGAGGATGACGATCGCGAGCGCCCCGGCGATGACGGCGCGACCTGTCGCCGTGAAGACGGGCGTGAAGCTCTCCAGTGCCCAGACCGTCCACGGGAGGGAGAAGGAGAAGCCGACGACGCCGAGCAGGGCGATGGCCAGGCCCTGGCGCTCGCGAGTCGATGCGGACGTCATCGCAAAACCCTACTGACGGTGGCGCCTTGGGAGGGCCCGCCAGGGCCGGGGCCGGGTTCGGCAGACATGGCGCGGGTGATAGCGTCCTGCCTCGCGCACCGCTAGCTCAACTGGCAGAGCAGCTGACTCTTAATCAGCGGGTTCGGGGTTCGAGTCCCTGGCGGTGCACTTTCTTTTCTGGGCTCTTTCACCACCCTGGTACAGCGCCGAGCCCTAGACTCCGCGCCCATGATGACTCGGATGCACATCAAGACCACCCTCCTAGCCGCAGCCCTCTTCGGCTCCGGTGTCGCTCTCTCAGCCTGTGGCAGCGGCGATGCTCCCAGTGATGGGGGGCTCACGCCCAACGAGCAGGCGCAGCAGATCATCGAGGCCAACCAGCAGATGGCCATTGACGAGGACCTCGATGCGGTCATCAACTCCCTGGCACCTGAATACGTGCTCATGCGACCCGACGGCACTTCGCTGACACGGGACGAATGGATCGCCGAACTCGAGAAGGAAGAGACGGAATACAAGCTCGCGGGCTACCAGATCAGCAACGTGGAAGCGCAGCGCGACCTGGAGGCAGGCGTCATCGTCGCTTCCTACAACATGGCCCTCGATGTGATCATCGACGGCGAGGAGATCGACGGGAAGCCACGTCCCTTCCTCTCCACCTTCATCTGGCAGGACGGCGATTGGAAGTGGGCGAGCGAGGCGTACGGCGAGCCCCTCGACTGACGCCCCGATGCGGGAGACCTGCTCCTAGGTCGTCTGGCGCGGATTGCGCCAGCCCCCGTGATTGCGGACGAAGCGATCGGCCTCGGTAGGCCCCCAGGTCCCGGGCTCATAGGGCAGCGCCGGAGGCGGGTTGTCGAGGACCGGCTGCACGATCTCCCAGGTCGCTTCCACGGAGTCCCAGCGCGGGAAGAGCGTGTGGTCACCGACCATCGCATCGTGGAGCAGTCGTTCGTAGGGGCTGGGGAACTCGCCGAGGGTGTCGGCGAAGTCCAGTGAGAGGAACTCCGGCTCGACCGCATCCACCCCGGGAGTCTTCACGCGGATGCCGATGTCGATGCCCGAGGGCTTGCCGATGCGCAGGACCACGTCGTCGTGGCCCGACACGCGCTGCATGCGGTCGCCGAGGCGGAAGGCGGGCGCCTTCTTGAAGCGCACGACGACCTCGGTTGAGGTGATGGGCATGCGCTTGCCCGCGCGGATGATGATGGGGACGCCCGCCCAGCGCCATGTGTCGCAGTGCAGGCGCACGGCCACGAAGGTCTCCGTATCGGAATCCGCCGCGACTCCGGGGATCGAGCGGTATCCGTCGTACTGGCCGCGGATCACGTCGTCGGCGGCCAGCGGCCTGATGGCGCGGAAGACATCGAGGCGGCGGTCCCCGATCGGATCATCGCTCGCGCCAGGCGGCTCCATGAGCACCAGGGCAAGGACCTGGAGCAGGTGGTTTTGCACCACGTCACGCAGGGTGCCGACGCGGTCATAGAACGAGCCGCGGTCTTCGACGCCGAAGTCCTCGGCCATCGTGATCTGGATGGACTCGACGTACTCGCGACGCCACAGCGGCTCCAGCCAGGCATTGGAGAAGCGGACATACTCGATGTCCTGCACCGGCTCCTTGCCCAGGTAGTGGTCGATGCGCAGGATCTGGTCCTCGCGCAGCACGCGATGCAAGCGCTCATTCAGCTCGATCGCCGTGTCGAGGCTGGTGCCGAAGGGCTTCTCGACGGCCACCCGGCAGTCCGCCGTGAGATCGGCGGCGCCGAGTTGATCCACCACCGGGCCGAAGAGCGACGGCGGGATCTCGAGGTAGAAGAGCGGGCTCTTCATTCCCTTCATGTGCGTGGCCAGTCGCGTGTAGAGCCCGGCGTCGGTGAAATCGCCTCCGAGGTAGGTCATGCGCTCCGTGAGCCGGGTCAGCACCGCCTCGTCGACCTGCTCCCCCGCCGTCTCCATGACCGCGTGCACGGCCTCACGTGTCATCGCCCACAGGTCCTCGTCGCGGATGTCGTTGGCGGCGACGCCGATGACGGGCACGGACAAGAGCCCGCGCTTCTCCAGGTGGTAGAGGGCGGGGAGGGTCATCTTGTGGGCGAGGTCGCCCGTGATGCCGAAGATGACCAGGGCATCGGAGGGTGCGGTGGCAGCGGAGTGACTCATGACTTCCCTAGAGGTAGAGGCCGGTGTGGCCGTCTGCGTGACGTGACGACGCGACGGCGTGCACGTCGCGTTCGCGGAGAAGGACATACTCGAGCCCCTGGAGCTCGATGGAGCCACGATCCTCTGGCTCGAAGAGGACCCGGTCGCCGACCTCGATGGTGCGCACGGTCGGACCGATTGCCACGACGCGGGCCCACGACAGCCGTCGACCCACCTGGGCGGTCGCCGGGATGACGATTCCGCCCGTCGAACGGCGCTCCCCCTCGTCGGCGCCTGGTCGCACGAGGACGCGATCGTGAAGGAGGCGAATCGGGACCGAGCCGTCCGGACGCGGGGTGGTGTCAGGAGTGTCGACGGTGCTCGTCATGCGCCAAGGGCCTAGTGGCAGTGGCAGCGACGGCGGCTGCGGCGCCAACGGCGGAAGACCACCAGGGTGACGACCACGCCCGCTGCGATGGCGACGCGCTCAGGGCGGATCCCGCCGTACTCGTCGGTGAACACGCCCTTGACCTTGGCGACGCCACGGTGCACGAGAGCCTGCGGGGTGGTCTCGGCCTTGAGCTGCTCGATAGTGGACGCGAGGTTGCTGCGCGCCTCCGCGATCTCGGCCTCCAACTGTGCGGCCGAGGGCTGCTCCGGGGACTGGGTCACGGCGGGAGCCTACGCCGTGAGTGAGTACCGGACAGGCCCAGGGGCTAGTTGCAAAGATTTTGCATTAAGGGCGGTCCTGCCCCTAGGGTCGTCACATGCGCCCCACCCGAAAGTCCCTCCTGGCCACGCTCTCCCTCGCTGCCGCGACCGCACTCACGGTGACCGCCTGCGGAGGAAGCGCCGACTCGGGCTCGTCCGCGAGCGATTCCGCTCCGTCCTCGGACCTGGTCGTCGCCACGACGGTCTCCCCGCTGACGTCGATCGTCGCGGCCGTGGCGGGTGACAACGTCACCATCGAGGGCATCGTCCCCGAGGGCACGAACTCCCATACCTTCGAGCCGGAGCCGCAGGCAGCCGAGCTGCTGAGCAAGGCCGACCTCATCTTCATCAACGGGCTCAAGCTCGAGGACCCGACCCTGAGCCTGGCAGAGGCGAACAAGAAGGACGGCGCGGAGATCGTCGAGCTCGGCACGATCTCGCTCCCCGAGTCCGACTACATCTACGACTTCTCCTTCCCCAAGGAGGAGGGCAAGCCCAACCCGCACCTGTGGACCGACCCGACGTACGCCGTGAAGTACGCCGACCTCGTCCGCCAGAAGCTGAGCGAGCGCGACCCCGCCAATGCTGCGGAGTACCAGGCCAACTTCGAGGCGTTCAAAGCCGAGGCGGACAAGCTGGCCGAGGCCGTGCGCGCCGACCAGGCGTCGGTGCCCGAGGGCCAGCTCAAGCTCGTGACGTACCACGACGCCTACGCCTACTTCGCCAAGAACTTCGGCTGGGAGGTCGTCGGGGCGATCCAGCCCAGCAGCTTCTCCGATCCGACCCCCGCTGAGGTCGCAGGACTCATCGAGCAGATCCGCTCGACGGGCGTGCCGACGATCTTCGGATCCGAGGTCTTCCCCTCCTCCGTGCTCGAGGCCATCGCCGCGGAGACGGGCGTGCGCTACGAGGACTCGCTTCGTGACGATGACCTGCCCGGCATGCCGGGTGAGCCCCAGCACTCGCTCCTCGAGCTGCTGCGATACAACTACCGCACCATGATCTCCGGACTCGGCGGGCAGCCCACGCAGCTCGATGCGCTCGTCTTCGAGTCGAAGGTCCCCGACACGGCCTACTACCCGCAGTAAGCGACAACGGTGTGAGTGACGACGGGCTGATCCATCTCGCCTCCGTATCCGCGGGATACGGGCGGACGACGGTCCTGCATGACGTCACGCTGAGCATCGATGCCACTGCGTTCACCGGGATCGTCGGCCCCTCCGGCGCGGGCAAGACGACGCTGCTGCGCGTGCTCCTCGGGCTGATCGAGCCCAGCAGCGGCACGCGCACGACGGCCCCGGGCCTTCGCGTGGCCTACGTGCCACAGCTCGAGACCGTCGACTGGAAGTTCCCCGTCACCGTCTTCGAGTGCGTGCTCATGGCGCGCACGGAGCACCGCTTCTGGCCCTGGCCTTCGGCCCAGGAGCGCAAGGCAGTCGCCGCGGTGCTCGAGCGCCTCGGCATCGGCGACCTCGCCGATCGCCACATCCGCGAGCTCTCGGGCGGCCAGCAGCAGCGGATGTTCCTGGCCCGCGCGCTGCTCCGCGAACCTCAGGTCCTGCTCCTTGACGAGCCGACGAGCGGTGTCGACATCAATACTCGGCACGACGTACTCCACCTGCTCGGCGATCTGCACGACGACGGCATGGGCATCGTCCTCACGACTCACGATCTCAACGGCATGGCCACGCATCTGCCGCACCTCGTCTGCGTCAACGGCCACATCGTTGCCGAGGGGGCTCCCCGCGATGTCATCGTGCCGCGCGTCCTCGAGGAGACCTTCGGCGCGCGACTCGAAGTCCTTCAGCACCTCGGCATGCCGATCGTCGTCGATACGTCGCACCCGATGCGGGAGCCGATCGAGCGATGAGAGAGCTGATCTGACATGGAGACCCTCATCGAGCCGCTCGGCTTCGCGTTCTTCCAGAAGGGCCTCATCGTCGCCACGCTCTCGGGCGCGCTCCTGGGCTTCGTCGGCGTCTACATCGTGCTCCGGGGGATGAGCTACATCGGGCACGGACTGTCGCACGCCATCTTCGGCGGGTACGCCGCCATGCAGCTCTTCGCGGCGCAGTTCTATGTCCTCGGTGCCGGTCTCTGGGGCATCGCCTCGGCCATCGCCATCACGTCCGTCGCGCGGCGCGGCCGCGTGGGCGCGGACGCGGCGATCGGTGTGATCACCACGGCGTCATTCGCCCTGGGCGTCGCTCTCTTCAGCAAGTTCGGGTCGTCAGGGCCGTCGTTCGACAATGCGCTCTTCGGCAGCATCCTCGGGATCACCAACAGCCAGATCATCTGGCTCGTCGTCGTGATGATCTTCGCCGGCCTTGTCGTGCTGCTGCGCTACCGCGAGCTGCTCTTCACGACGTTCGACCCCGATGTCGCCCAGGCATCAGGCATCAAGGTGGCACGGGTCGAGGCGCTGCTCATGATCGTGCTGGCCCTGTCGATCCTGGTCACGCTGACCGTTATCGGCGTGACACTGGTGGCGGCCATGCTCGTCATCCCTGCCGTCATCGCGCGCATGCTCACCGACTCCTTCGGGCGCATGCTCGCCATCTCGACCGTAGTGGGCCTCGCGTGCGGGCTCGTGGGGATGTATCTCAGCTACTACGCCGGGGTCCCCTCGGGCACCATGATCGTCCTCGTCGGTGCCGTCGCCTTCCTCGTCGTCTTCGGCGTCACGGGCATCCGCGGCCGCGAGCGGGCGGCGGGCATCGACGACCACACTGGGCCGCGCGCGACAATCTCCGCATGACCCGCCTCGAGCCCGGTGATCTCGCGCCCGCCTTCACGCTCCTCGACGACCACGGCGACACCGTCGCGCCCTTCTCGTACGAGGGCGGCGCCGTTCGCGTCGTCAACGGAACCCTCGTCGCGGAGGCCTGTCAGTTCACCGATAACGTCGGCTTGTACGGCGGCGCGGTGGACG
>JAPOKX010000092.1 GCA_029977425.1 Actinomycetota bacterium | reverse complement strand
GGGCGTCGATACCCCCGAGGGCCTCGCCGTCCTCCGTCACTCCACCGCCCATGTCCTTGCGCAGGCGGTGCAGGACACCTTCCCTGATGCCAAGCTCGGGATCGGGCCGCCTGTGCGGGACGGCTTCTACTACGACTTCTCCGTCGAGCGGCCCTTCACTCCCGAGGACCTCAAGGGCCTCGAGAAGCGGATGCAGGAGATCGTGAAGTCCGGCCAGAGGTTCTCGCGACGCGTCGTCACCGACGCGGAGGCGAAGCGCGAACTCGCGGGTGAGCCCTTCAAGCTGCGCCTCATCGGGAGCGAGGGCGGTGCTGAGGTCATGGAGGTCGGCGGGGCCGAGCTCACGATCTATGACAACGTCGACGCCAAGACCGGCGCGACCTGCTGGGGCGATCTGTGCCGAGGCCCGCACGTGCCAGACACGCGCTTCATCCCCCCCAACGCCTTCAGGCTCATGCGCACCGCCGCTGCCTATTGGCTCGGCGACCAGGCCAATGAGCAGCTGCAGCGCGTCTACGGCACGGCCTGGCCCTCCAAGGACGAGCTCCAGGCCTATCTCACCTTCCTCGAGGAGGCCGAGAAGCGCGACCACCGCAAGCTCGGAGCGGAGCTCGACCTCTTCAGCTTCCCCGAGGAGATCGGCTCGGGGCTGGCGGTCTTCCACCCCAAGGGCGGTGTCGTCCGCCGCGTGATGGAGGACTACTCGCGCCGCCGTCATGAGGAGGCGGGCTACGAGTTCGTCAACACCCCGCACATCACCAAGTCGGCGCTCTTCGAGAAGTCCGGTCATCTCGATTGGTACGCCGAGGGCATGTACCCGCCCATGCAGCTCGACGCGGAGGTCGATGCCGACGGCACTGTGCGCCGGCAGGGATTCGACTACTACCTCAAGCCGATGAACTGCCCGATGCACAACCTCATCTTCGATGCCCGTGGCCGCTCCTACCGCGAGCTGCCCCTGCGGCTCTTCGAGTTCGGCACGGTCTACCGCTACGAGAAGTCGGGCGTCGTCCAGGGGATGACCCGTGCGCGCGGCTTCACCCAGGACGACGCGCACATCTACTGCACGCGCGAGCAGATGGCCGACGAGCTCGACAAGCTGCTCACGTTCGTTCTTGATCTCCTGCGCGACTACGGCCTCGAGGACTTCTACCTCGAGCTGTCGACCCGCGATCCGGAGAAGTCCGTGGGATCCGACGAGGTGTGGGCGGAGGCCACCGAGGTCTTGCGCCAGGCCGCCGAGAAGCAGGGCCTCGAGCTCGTGCTCGACGAGGGCGGAGCGGCGTTCTACGGCCCCAAGATCTCCGTGCAGGCCAAGGACGCGATCGGGCGCACGTGGCAGATGTCCACGATCCAGCTCGACTTCAACCTGCCCGAGCGCTTCGACCTCGAGTACGCCGCCCCGGATGGCACGCGCCAGCGCCCCGTGATGATCCATCGCGCGCTCTTCGGCTCGATCGAGCGCTTCTTCGCCGTGCTGCTCGAGCACTACGCCGGCGCATTCCCTCCCTGGCTGGCACCCGTGCAGGTCGTGGCCATCCCCGTCTCGGATGCCCATGTCGACTACCTCCACGAGGTGGCTGCACGACTGCGCGAGCAGGGAATCCGCGTCGAGGTCGACGATGCCGATGACCGCATGCAGAAGAAGATCCGCACGGCGCAGAAGTCGAAGGTGCCGTACATGCTCATCGCAGGCGACGACGACATGGCCGCCGGCGCGGTGTCCTTCCGCTATCGCGATGGCAGCCAGCGCAATGGCGTGTCGATCGACGAGGCAGTGGCGGAGATCGTGTCCGCCGTGCGCGAGCGACGCCAGGTGGAGAGCGCGCCGTCATGACCGAGGGCCCGGTGCTCGACCACGGAGGCATGCCGGATCGCTGGCAGCGACTGTGGACGCCGCACCGCGAGGCCTATCTCCGGGGCGAGAGCAGGCCTGCGCACGACGGCCCAGGGGACGAATGCCCGTTCTGCCGCGCTCCCGGCCTGCCGGAGGGCGAGGGTCTCGTCGTGGCGCGCGGCGAGGTGGCCTACGTGGTCATGAACCTCTATCCCTACAACGCCGGCCACCTGCTGGTGTGCCCCTATCGGCATGCCGCGGACTACACCGAACTCGACCCGGCCGAGGTCGCGGAGATCGGCGCCCTGACGCAGCGCTCGATGGAGGTCCTCCGGCTGGTCACGCGGGCCCAGGGATTCAACATCGGGATCAACCAGGGCAAGGTCGGGGGCGCGGGCATCGCTGGCCACCTCCACCAGCACGTCGTGCCGCGATGGGGCGGCGACACGAACTTCCTGCCGGTGGTGGGGCACACCAAGACCATGCCGCAGCTCCTCGACGAGACCCGAGCCCTTCTCGCGGAGGCGTGGGGCACGACGCAATGACGCGCGAACCGTCGACCGAAGGGAGCATGACGTGGCGATCATCAGTGGGCCTGGCGGGATCGATCCTGAGGCGGAGCTTGCCGCCGCGGGCGTGAGATTCGTCCACTCCCTAGGCGAGGACGCTCCCGAGGACCTCGTGGCCGAGATCCTCCAGCCCGACGAACGCGAGATCCGCGCGGTGGTGGTGGCTGATCCACCCGCTGCAGGCGATGAGTACACCGGCATGGGCGCGTGGCACGTCAATGCCGTTGACGAGGTGCACTTCGTGCGCAGCGGACGCGGTCTCCTGCAGTTCGCACTGCCCGTGGGAGTCTGCAGCGTGGAAGTCAGGGCGGGCGACGTCATGATCGTCAGGCGTGCGGAGCACCGCTATCTCCCGATCGAGCCGCAGGAGTGGGTGATGCGCCACGCCGGACCGGCGGATGCGGGGCTCGGGGCCCAGGAGACGGGACGCGTGTCCGAGCCGTGGCCCCCGTTGGCCTGATCGCCTAGCTCGCCACCAGTCCCTTAGCCACGTGGGCCGGCATGGTCTCGTGGCCGTGATACCGGCGCGTGAAGGTGGCCGTGCCGTGGGCGATGCTGCGCAGGTCTACGGCGTAGCGCGTGAGTTCGAGTCCCGGCACCTCCGCGCTGATGGCGGTGCGGCCGCCGGGGACCCCTTCGGTGCCCGTCACGCGGCCACGGCGCACGGAGAGATCCGACATCACGGCTCCGACGTGCTCGTCGGGGACGACGACCAGGATCTCGTCGATGGGCTCGAGAAGGGTGACCCCCGCGGCCTCCGCAGCGTCCTTGAGCGCCATGGCGCCCGCAGTCTGGAACGCCATGTCGGAGGAATCGACCGAGTGCGCCTTGCCGTCGACGAGGGTGACTCGGATGTCCACCACGGGGTAGCCCGCCGAGACGCCCTTCGACATCTGGGCGCGCACCCCTTTCTCCACCGAGGGGATGAACTGCCTCGGAACGGCCCCGCCCACCACCTTGTCGACGAATTCGAAGCCACTTCCCGACGGCAGCGGCTCCACCTCGACGTCGCACACGGCGAACTGGCCATGACCGCCCGACTGCTTCACCAATCGTCCGTGGCCGCGAGCGGGACCCGCGAAGGTCTCGCGGAGGGAGACCCGGACGGGCTCGCTGTCGACGCTCACGCCGAAGCGGCTCGACAGGCGATCGAGGACGACATCGACGTGAGCCTCGCCCATGCACCACAGGACGATCTGACCCGTGTCGGAATTGCGCTCCAGTCGCAAGGTCGGATCCTCGGCCACGAGTCTCGCCAGCGCCGCCGTGAGCTTGTCCTCGTCCGACGAGGCATGAGCGAGGATCGCCACCGGCAGCAGCGGCTCGGGCATCGACCACGGTTCGATGAGCAGTGGCAACTCGGGCGAGGAGAGGGTGTCGCCGGTTTCCGCGTGCGGAAGTTTCGCGACCAGTGCGATGTCGCCAGCTCCCAGTGCCGCGATCGGCTGAAGCGCCTTGCCCACGCGCATGCTGATCCCGCCCATGCGCTCATCCACGTCGTGATCCTCATGTCCACGGTCCGAGAGGAAATGGCCCGAGACGTGAAGCGTGGCATCGGGATGCAGAGTGCCGGAGAACACCCGCACCAGCGACATGCGTCCGACGTACGCGTCCGACGATGTCTGCACGACCTCCGCGCACAACGGCCCCGAGGGGTCGCAGGCAAGCGGCTCTCGAGGACTGCCGTCCGGCGCGGTGACGGTGGGCAGCGGATGCTCCAGGGGAGAGGGGAAGCCGCGCGTGATCACCTCGAGGAGCTCGGCCATGCCGAAGCCGATGGGCGCGGTGGCCGTGAAGAGGACGGGGAAGAAGTGGCCGCGAGCCACCGCCTTCTCCAGGTCGGACACGACCGTCTCGAACGCGATGTCCTCGCCGGCGATGAAGCGCTCCATCAGGTCCTCGTCCTCCGACTCGGTGATGATCCCCTCGAGGAGGCCCGCGCGTGCGTCCGAGATGAGGTCGAGGTGCTGCGGGTCGGGATCACGGTCGACACGCACCCCGTCGGAGTAGTCGCGGATTCCCTGGGAGAGCAGTCCGATGAGGCCCGCCACGTGGCCGTCATCGGCGTGCATCGGAAGGTAGAGGGGGTGGATACCCGTGCCCTCGCCGAGCATGGCCCGACAGGCCTCGAACGTGCCCTCGACGTCCGCGCGATCGCGATCCGCCTTCGTCACGACGATCGCACGCGGCATGCCCACCGCCGCGCATTCCTCCCACAGCATGGCTGTGGCTGCATCGACGCCGTCCACAGCTGACACGACGAACAAGGCGGCGTCAGCAGCCCGCAAGCCGGCCCGCACTTCTCCGACGAAGTCGGCGTAGCCCGGGGTGTCGAGGAGATTGACGCGCACGCCGTCCCACTCCAGCGGCACGAGACTCAAGGAGATGGACCGCTGCTGGCGGTGCTCGGCCTCATCGGTGTCCGACAGGGTCGTGCCGTCTTCGACCGAACCGGGTCGACTGATCGCCCCTGTGGCCAGTGCCAGCCGCTCCACGAGCGTCGTCTTGCCGGCGTGGCTTGGTCCGACCAGGACGACGTTGCGGATGCGCGCCGGGTCGATCGGGGCGGTCATGGTCACGGTGCCCTCCCTCGGGGGTCTCAGGGTGCCGGCCTGATGCGGGGGCCGGCCTGCCAGCCTCACCCTTCTCCCCGGCCGAGCAGCGCGCAAGGGACTTCCGCCTCATGTGTCCCCGCGCCGTAGGATGGCGCTGCCGGAATGGCCGGCACACGCCGAAGCGGCGACGACAGTGCCGTGGCCCCACGGCCGAGGAGTGTCCGTGCTCAACAACCCGGCGGCGCGCAAGGTCTCCACCGCCGTGCTCGAGCCCATCGCTCGGCTGCTGCTCAAGCTCCACGTCTCCCCGGATGCCGTCACGGTCGTCGGCACCCTCATCACGTGCACGGCTGCGCTCGTGTTCTTCCCGAGCGGCGACTTCGTCCCCGGGGTACTCATCATCGGGCTGTCCGTCATCGCCGACCTGCTCGACGGCACGATGGCGCGGCTCTCCGGCCGGGCAGGCCCCTGTGGCAACTTCCTCGACGCCACCCTCGACCGGGTCGCCGATGGGTGCGTCTTCGGTGCGCTGGTCCTCTGGGCTGCCGCCACAGGCAATCCGTGGACGACCGCGGCGGCACTCACCTGCCTCGTCGGGGGCCAGGTCATCTCCTACGCCAAGGCACGCGCGGAGGCGGTCGGAGCGACGGCCAACGTGGGCATCGCCGAGCGCGCGGAGCGGCTCATCGTCGTCCTCCTGGCCGCCCTCCTGGCCGGGCTCGGTGTGCCCTACGTGCTGCCGATCGCGCTGGGAATCCTCGCCGTGCTCAGCGTGATCACGGTGATCCAGCGCATCGTCGTGGTGCGCCGGCAGCTCAAGGCCCCCGGCGGGAGCGGCGCGTGAGCCTGTCCGACACCGTCACGGACCTGGGCTTCGGTGCCGGCTGGGCGGCGGTGAAGCGCATGCCCGAGCCCGTCGTGGACCGAGCATTCCGGGCCATGGCCGACCGCACCTACGCCAAGAACGGGCCTGGCGTCCGCCAGTTGCGCGCGAACCTCGCGAGAGTGATCCCGGAGGCTCGATCCGCGATCCTCGAGGAGACGACGCACGAGGGAGTGCGCCGCTATCTCCGCTACTGGAGCGAGGCCTTCCGCCTGCCCGCCTGGAGTCCGCAGCGCCTGCGCGACACCTTCGATCTCGTCGATGGCCTAGGTGCCCTCGATGCCGCCGTCGCGGCCGGCC
>JAPOKX010000091.1 GCA_029977425.1 Actinomycetota bacterium | reverse complement strand
TGGCCTACGTGCTGATCAGCGTCTGGCAGTACGGGCAGAGCTGCTTCTTCGAGCAGACGAGCTTCTGCTACACCACCGCGAGCCCGCTCGACCTTGCTGTCGTTGCCGCTGCCGCAGCGGGCGCCTGCTTCGCCTTCCTCTGGTACAACGCCGCGCCCGCTCGGATCTTCATGGGCGACACCGGATCGCTCGCCATCGGCGGCATCATCGCGGGACTCGCGGTCACCAGCCGCACCGAGCTGCTGCTCGCCCTGCTCGGCGGGCTCTTCGTGCTCATCTCGCTGTCGGTCATCGGCCAGGTGGCCTCCTACAAGATCCTGCACCGCCGCATGCTGCTGATGGCACCGCTGCACCACCACTTCGAGATGAAGGGGTGGCCTGAGATCAACATCGTCGTCCGCTTCTGGATCATCCAGGGCTTCGTCGTGGCGATCGGGCTCATGATCTTCTACGCGGAGTGGGTGCGCGGGTGAGCACGTCGCTCGCCGCGCTCACAAGCTCGTCGGCTGACTGGTCGGGCCTGCGCGCCTGCGTGGCCGGCATCGGCATTGCGGGTTTCGCTGCGGCGGACGCCCTGCTCGATCTCGGCGCGCAGGTGACGGTGATCGACGGTGGCGACGGTGACAAGCAGCGCGAGCGCGCGACGATCCTGGAGATCCTCGGGGCCGATGTCCGCCTGGGCGATGACTCCTCCGCGCCCGACGACAGCGATGTCTACGTCGTGTCGCCCGGCATCCCTCCGCATGCGCCGATCATCCGATCCGCGATCGAGCGCGGGATCCCGCTGTGGGGGGAGCTCGAGCTCGCGTGGCGAATTCGCCCCGCCCAGGGTGCTGCGCCGTGGCTGTGCGTGACGGGAACCAATGGCAAGACAACGACCACGCTCATGCTCGACGCCATCCTGCGGGCTGCCGGCCTGGAGTCCACCGCTGCCGGCAACGTAGGTGCCTCGCTGGTCGACGCTGTCCGTCGCCCCGAGCTCCAGGTGATCGCCACCGAGGTGAGCGCCACGCAGATGCCCTTCGTGACCTCGATGTCGCCCGAGTCCGCCGCGTGCCTCAACCTCGCGCCCGATCACGTGGACTTCTTCGGGACCATGGAGTCCTACGCGCACCACAAGGCGCTGGTCTACCGGCACACCCAGATCGCAGCGGTCTACAACGTCGACGATCCGGTGACCGAGGAGATGGTCCGCGAGGCGGATGTCGTCGAGGGCTGCCGTGCCGTGGGCTTCACCCTCGGGATCCCCGGGCTGTCGATGCTCGGCGTCGTCGACGACGCCCTCGTCGATCGCGCCTTCATCGAAGAGCGGCAGACGTCAGCACAGGAGTTGGCCACGGTGGCCGACGTGCCCAATTCCTCTCCGGCCAACGTCGCCAACGCCCTCGCGGCCGCTGCGCTCGCCCGCGCACACGGGGTGCCCGCCGCCGCCGTGCGCGAGGGACTGCGCTCCTTCACTCCCGCCCCGCATCGGATCGCCCTCGTCGCCGAGATCGAGGGCGTGCGCTACGTCGACGACTCCAAGGCGACCAACACCCACGCGGCATCGACCTCACTGCGCTCCTTCGACCCGGTCGTGTGGATCGCCGGCGGCCAGGCGAAGGGCCAGTCGTTCGACGATCTCGTGCGATCGGTTGCCGGTCGCCTGCGCGGCGTCGTGCTGCTGGGCGTCGATCGAGACGTGATCCGTGCGGCCCTCGAGGCGCACGCACCCGGAGTGCCCGTGGTGGACATCGCGCGCGCCGATGCCGAGGCGATGGTCGACGTCGTCGGGGCGGCGGCGGCCATGGCCCGGTCCGGCGACACCGTGCTCCTGGCGCCCGGGTGCGCCTCCTGGGACATGTTCCGTGACTACGGGCATCGGGGGGACGCCTTCGCCGAGGCGGTCCGAGCGCGGGCCTAGATCACACGCGCCGCCGGTCAAGGGGAGGGGCGATACGCGTCTGACCTGAGGACAACGGCCATCACCTCGACCGTGCGCTGGGCATCATCGATGAGGTAGATCACGCGATAGGTCCCCAGGCGCGCGCTGTAGTGACCTCCGAACGGGGGCTCCAACTGCTTGCCCACTCGATGCGGATTGACCAGTAGCGGTCCGGAGATGAATTCATATCCTGCGAAGGCGACCGAAGGCGGGAGGTGCTCTGTCAACTGTCGTCGCGCGCGCGGAGACACCAGAAGGCGGAAGGACTCATCCATGCCGCACTAGTCGCCCCGTGCGCGACGTGCCTGCATCACGCGGTCAAGATCCTCTGCAGACTCCATGAGGCCTGCCGCGCGCTCGGTCTCGGACTCGCGCAACTGCTGCATTAGGTCTGCGTCGGACAGCACGGCGATCGTCTCTTCGAGTCGCTCGAGGTCGTCTACAGAGATGAGCACCGCTGCCGGGCGACCGTGCACCGTGACGGTGACGCGCTCGTGCTGAGTGCTCACACGGTGCACGACTTCGGAGAAGTGGGCCTTTACCTCAGCGAGGGGCTCATGAGACATGGTCATGATTTTGACCAAAGTCATCGAGGTTGTCCAGGACATGGGCGCATAGTCGCCTGAAGGGCCTGTGGAGGGGATCGGCGATGCACAGGCCGTGCGTGCTAGTGAGCGGTGGCGGGCAATCTCCCACGTGGGCTCCTCGGAGCGACAGGGGGCGACACGCCCAGGAATCTCCCTAGCCCCACGGGTCACGCCCGGAACACTGTCCCCATGGCTGACACACTCCGCCGCTCGCGCACGCCCTCGGCGGAGAAGTCCGGCTCCGATGCGGGGGGCGAGGCGCCCGTGCGCCGCTCCCTGCTCCAGCACCCGATGGGCCTGTACTACCTGCTCCTGGGCGCCACGCTGGCGCTGCTCGGCCTGGGACTGCTCATGGTGCTCAGTGCGTCCTCGGTGCTGTCCATTCGCCTGCATGGTTCGCCGTACACCCTCGCCCAGCGGCAGCTGCTCTTCGCGGCGATCGGCGTGGTGCTCATGGTCGTGGCGACGCGGCTGAGCGTGCGCACGTGGCGACGACTCGCGTGGCCGGCGCTGATCGTGGCCGTGGTCCTGCTCCTGGCCGTCCTCGTCGTGGGCGTGGAAGTCTCCGGGCAGCGCAACTGGATCGACATCGTCGGGCCCTTCCGCCTCCAGCCGTCGGAGTTCGCGAAGATCGCGCTCATCCTGTGGAGCGCGGACACGCTCGCGCGCAAGGAGCCGATGCTCGACCGCTGGTCGCATCTGCTCGTGCCCGTCCTGCCGGTGACGGCGATGATCCTGCTGCTCGTCCTCCTCGAGGGCGATGTCGGCAACACGCTCATCCTCGCCGTCATCGCCTGCGGGGTGCTCTTCGCCGCGGGAGCTCCGCTGCGTCTCTTCGTCCTCCTCGGCGGCATCGGCCTCCTCGGGATCCTCGCCCTGACGCTGGCCGCGCCCTATCGCATGAGCAGGTTCACCTCGTGGCTCGATCCCTCCGCTGACCGGCTCGGAGAGGGATGGCAGGTCACCCAGGGCCAGTTCGCCCTCGGCACAGGGGGCTGGTGGGGAGTCGGACTGGGAGGCAGTCGCGAGAAGTGGGGCTCGCTCCCCGAGGCCCACACCGACTTCATCTTCCCGGTGGTGGGGGAGGAGCTTGGACTCGTCGGCACGATGACCGTCCTGGTCCTCTTCGCCATCGTCGCCTTCGTGGCCTTCCGACTCGTCCACTCCTCGGACGACATGTTCGTCCGGCTGGCCTCGGCAGGAGTCGGCACCTGGATCGTCTTCCAGGCGGTCGTCAACGTCGGAGCGGTGCTCTCCCTCCTTCCCATCACCGGCGTCCCCCTTCCGCTCGTCTCCTACGGCGGCTCATCGCTCGTGCCCCTGCTCATCTCGCTGGGCATGCTGATGTCGTTTGCCCGCAAGGCGGGAGCGACTGCGGCAGGTGCCCCTATCACTCTCATGGTGATCGATGGCGGCTCGGCGCCACAGGGGCGGGAGAAGAGCCGGACGACACGGTGAAGGTGCTCCTCGCCGCCGGTGGCACGGCGGGGCACATCGAGCCGGCGCTCACCCTGGCCGACGTGCTCACCGAGGCGGACCCGGCCTGCGAGGTCGTCTTCGTCGGGCGCTCCGTCGGACTCGAGTCGAGACTCGTACCCGAACGGGGCAGACGCCTACGCACGCTGCCCGCGGTGCCCATGCCCCGCAAGCCGTCCAAGGACCTCGTGCTCGTGGGCCCGCGCGTGGTCGGATCCCTGCGCGCCATGCGGCGGATCCTCGACGAGGAGCGCCCCGATGTCGTCGTGGGCTTCGGAGGCTACGTCGCGGCACCCGCCTACCTCGCGGCCCGCGCGGCCGGAATCCCCATCGTGATCCACGAGGCCAACGCGCGCGCGGGGATGGCCAATCGCGTGGGCGCCCGGATGACGCCCTGGGTGGCCGAGGCCGTGCCGGGCTCCCTCTCCGGTGCGCGTCACGTGGGCATGCCGCTGAGGTCGTCGATCGTGCATCTGGATCGCGACGCCCAGCGGCGGTCTGCTCGCGCGCACTTCGGACTGGAACCCGACCGCGTGACGCTCCTGGTGTTCGGCGGCTCGCTCGGCGCCCGGCGGCTCAACGAGGTGGTGACCGGCGCGGCCGCGGACCTGCGAAGAGCCGGGATTCAGGTCCTGCATGCCGTGGGTGACAGCGCCACGGGCGTCGTCCCGGTCGGCGAAGGCGACGTCGCGTATGTGACGCTTCCCTACATCGACCGAATGGATCTCGCCTATGCCGCCGCCGACCTCGCGATCACGAGGGCTGGCGCGATGACCTGCGCGGAGCTCGCCGCAGTGGGGCTGCCCGCCGTGTATGTGCCGCTGCCCATCGGCAATGGCGAGCAGCGCCTCAACGCTGCTCCTGTCGTCGCCGCAGGCGGGGGACTGCTCATCGAGGATGCCGACTTCACCCCAGGGGCGCTGCGGGGTCAGGTGCTCCCCCTCGCGGGCGACCCGGCACGCCTGGCGGCGATGGCCCGCTCCGCATCGGCGTACGGAGTGCGCGATGGCGCGGAGAGACTGGCGGACCTCGTGCGCTCCGCGGCGGGGACGGCGTGATGGCGCCGACTCTCGAGGGCGTGGGCCGCGTCCATCTCGTGGGCATCGGGGGCGCGGGCATGTCGGCGCTCGCCCGCCTCATGCTCGCCCAGGGCGTCGCCGTGTCGGGGAGCGACGCCAAGGAGTCGCGGCGCCTGGTCGCCCTGCGGACGCTGGGTGCCGAGGTGCACGTGGGCCATGACGCGAAGGGACTCGATGGCGATCCGCCCGCGTCCGTCGTCGTCGTGTCGACGGCCATTCCGCCGACCAATCCCGAGGTCGTCGAGGCACGGCGACGAGGACTCCCCGTGTGGACGCGCGCCGAGGCCCTCAATGCGGTGATGGAGGGACGCGAGCCCATCGCCGTCGCGGGCACGCACGGCAAGACGACGACGACGTCGATGATCACCGTCGCGTTGCAGGCATGCGGGCTGGACCCCTCCTTCGCCATCGGCAGCGAGCTGCAGTCATCGGGGACCAATGCGCACTGGGGGAGCGGCCCGCATTTCGTCGTCGAGGCCGACGAGTCGGACGGATCCTTCCTCGCCATCACCCCTCGCGTGGCCGTCGTCACCAATGTCGAGGCGGACCACCTCGATCACTGGGCGGACCTCGCGAGCATCGAGGACGCGTTCGTCCGCTTCTGCGCCGCGACGAAGGAGGTGTCGGGCGTCGCGGTGATCTGCGCCGACGACCCGGGTGCGCGTCGGGTCGCGGAGAGGGCGCGAGCCGAGGGGGTCACGGTGGTGACGTACGGGCAGTCCGCCGACGCCGACCTGCGCATCACGGATCCGGCCGCCCAGGCACGTGGCTGGTCCTTCGGCATCGTCGACCGCGGCGTCCGGCGCGGATCGGTCGCGCTCCAGGTCCCTGGACTCCACAACGCGCTGAATGCCGCCGCGGCGCTGGCGGTCTCGTCGGTGCTGCGCGCGTCCGAAGCCGAGGCGGCGGAGGGCCTCGCGTCGTTCACAGGCACCCAGCGTCGATTCGAACTGCGGGGCCAGGTCGACGGCATCCGCGTCTACGACGACTACGCACACCACCCCACGGAGGTGGAGGCCACCTTGCGCGCGGCACGGGAGGTCGCCGGCGCGGGCCGCGTCGTGGTCGCCTTCCAGAGCCACCGCTACACCCGCACGGCTGTCTT
>JAPOKX010000090.1 GCA_029977425.1 Actinomycetota bacterium | reverse complement strand
ATCAGCCTTCGCGCGACGTCGTGGACGCGATTGCCGCGGTATCGACGGGCGCGCAGGATCGACCTATGACTCCGGTCGAGATCACCGGCGTCACCGTCACTCGCGGGTGACGCAGCCTCCGGACACCTCGCCCGGTATGCCGCCTCCCGCGCCGGGCTGCTACCGGCACCCTGAGCGGACCACCTATGTCCGCTGCACGCGCTGCGACAACCCCATCTGCCCGGAGTGCATGCGCTCCGCATCGGTGGGCTTCCAGTGCCCCGACTGCGTGGGCGAGGCCGCGCGCACGGTTCGTCAGCCCGTCACCGTGGCCGGCGGCGGACTCGTCACGAAGCCCTATGTCACGTGGACCCTGATCGGCGTGACCGTCGCGGTCTTCCTGTGGCAGTTCGCCACGGGCGTGGGCCAGGTGGCTGAGGACTTCGGCATGTGGCCCTTCGGCATCGCGCTCTACGGCGAGTGGTGGCGACTGCTCACCGCGGCCTTCCTCCACGGTTCCTGGCTGCACATCGCCTTCAATATGTACGTCCTCTTCCTCTTCGGGCCGGTGCTTGAGCGCGTGCTAGGTCATGTGCGCTTCACGGTGCTCTACGTCGTGGCGGCGCTCGGCGGCAGCGTCGCGTCGTACGTCTTCTCGGATCCCCGCACCGTGTCGGTGGGTGCCTCCGGCGCGATCTTCGGCCTCATGGGCGCCGTGATCGTGGCGGGGAAGCGGCTGCGCTGGGACATCACGCAGGTCCTCGTGCTCCTCGGCATCAACGTCGTCATCGGCTTCCTCAGCCCCGAGGTCGACTGGCGTGCCCACTTCGGAGGCCTGGTGGTCGGTGCCCTGGTGGCGGCGGTCTTCGTGTGGACGCCGCCGCCTTTCCGCTCGGCACGGGTGCTCTGGCAGGTCTTCGGCGTACTCGCGATCCTGGGCGTGCTCGTCGTGGTGACGATGTGGCGGACGGGGCAACTGTGGACAATGTTGGCCCCGCTAGGCGTGGGCTGAGCGACTTGTCCACAGCATGTCCCCAGTTGGGGAGAACTACACGCGTGTAATTGGGGGACTGGACACGCGTGCCAGACTCCCCGCGTGTCCGACGTGACGTCCGCCCCCACCTGGCGGGAACGGATCACCGGGCGCTGGGCGCTCTCCTGGCAGGCCTACGTCCTCGGCGTCCTCGTTAACCTCCCCCTCCTCGTCATCACCGGAGGGCGCATCGGCACGCGGATCGTGCCCGTGTCCGACATGGGGGTCCTCTTCCTCTACGGGGTGGCGGCCTCCCTCGTCGTGGGCTCGTGGGCTCTCCTCATGAATGCGACGGTCTTCCGCGAACGACGCGTGCGTCCGGTGGCGCTCTGGCAGTTCGCGATGCTGCACCTGGTGTCGGGTGCGGTCTTCGGCCTCGCCGTCGTGATGGCTGATGCGCGGCTCGGCATCGATCTCGGCGTACCCCCAGTCCTCACGCTCATCGCCACGATGGGCATCGCCGTGTGGTGGGGCACGACGATCGCGCTCCTGCTCGAGGCTCATGAGCGTTTCGTCCGCGATCGTGCTCGCCTACTCGACGAAGCCGTGCTCGGCCAGCTTGCGCTCATCCAGGGGTCGCGCGCGGATGTGCTGCTGGCGGACGAGTCAGCGGTCACGACGACGCTCGCGAGCGCCCGCGAGCGACTGGAGCCGCACCTCGTCGCGGGCGCGTCCCTGTCGACGTGGCTCGACGCCGCCCAGGCGCTGCGTGCGACCGCCGATGAGACCGTCCGCCCGCTCAGCCACGCCCTGTGGCGCGAGGCGTCCGAGCGCTATCCGGAGCCGCGCGTCTCCAACGTGCTCGCACTCCTGGTGCGCCAACCGGCCTTCCTGCCTCTGCCCGCCGCCTCTGTCATCGTCATCGGCTACCTCGGTGCGACATCCCAGGAGTACGGCGCCCTCCTCGGACCCCTGCTCGCCCTGGCCCTGGGCCTCTTCTCCTGGGCCATCCTCGTCGGGGGCAACGTCGTCATGTCCCGCGCGCCTCGCCTGAGGCACGTCACCTACCTTGCCAGCGTCGTGGTCGTGCAGGCGGCCGCACTGCTGCTCGCCTACGGCCCCGCGCGGGCCGACGGATCGCTCCTCCCGCCCAGTCTCATCGCAGGCTCCGTCATGGGCACCCTCATCGCGGTGCTGCTCACGTCGATCGTCGCGTCACTGGACGCAGCGCGCGCGCAGGTGATCCGGCAGCTGCAGTCCGCCGTCAATCAGGAGCGCATCGCGCAGGCGGCTCGCACGCGAGCGCGCGCACTTGCCCTGCGTGAGGCGGCGAAGGAACTCCACGGCACGGTGCAAACCCGGCTCATCGCGTGTGCGAGCGCCATCGAACTCGCGGCCGCGGCCGGCGACGTCTCGGCGTACGAGCAGGCCCTGGGCGAGGGACTCGGCATCCTCGAGGGGGCGCAGGAACCGGCGCACGGCTCGGTCGCGGCCCGGCTCGACGCACTCGCCTCCTCCTGGGGTGCCCTGTGCGACATCAGCATCACGATGGATCCCCTCCTCGTCGTGGACGTCCCCGGAGATGTCGTGCGCGTGGTGGAGGAGGCGATCGGCAACGCGTATCGCCACGGCGAGGCGTCCCGGATCGTCGTGGACATCGCACCCGTGGACGGCGACATCCGAGTGACCGTCGTCGACAACGGCCGAGGTCCCGGCGGCGGATCGCCTGGACTCGGATCGGACCTGCTGGCGCGCGCAACCGGTGGCCGCCATGAGCTGGCACCGGGCGCCGCAGGAGGCTCCGTGCTCACCGCCGTGCTCACCGCTTCGCCGCGTACCCCGGCCTGACGGCGCAGGCCCGACCACAGAGGCCTGACCGCACAGGCCCGACCGCGGAAGCCGGACCGCCTGCGGCTGGGTACCCTGTCGGGAGTGCGACGGCGGGTGAGGGACCTGCGGCACGCCAGCGAGCCGAAGGGCTCGTGCGATGAGGGAGGGCCAGCGTGCCGGAGTCCAAGGGGCGCAAGCGCGACGACTACACCCCACCGCCCGACAAGACCGACCGCAAGCCCGTCAAGATCGGGTCGGCCCCCTGGGTGGCGCCCACCATGGTCACCCTCTTCGTCATCGGCCTGCTGTGGATCGTCGTGTTCTACATCGCCGGCGCTGACATCCCGATCATGAACACGATCGGCGGCGCCTACAACGCCCTGGTCAACGTGCTCATCGGCTTCGCCTTCATCACCGCGGGCTTCATCGTCTCCACCAAGTGGCGCTAGTCCGCTCTCCGGAGCCAGGCACGACCGTGACCCGCATCCTCGTCATTGATAACTACGACTCGTTCGTCTTCAACCTGGTGCAGTACCTCGGCCAGCTCGGCGTCGATGTCGACGTGCGCCGCAATGACGAGGTCACTGTCGAGGAGGCACGCGCGTACGACGGGATCCTGCTCTCTCCCGGTCCCGGCACGCCCGAGGATGCGGGCGTCTGCATGGACGTCGTGCGCGGGTGCGCCGGCGAGGTCCCGATCCTCGGCGTGTGCCTGGGTCACCAGGCCATTGCCGCGGTGTACGGCGGGATCGTCGATCGCGCCCCCGAGCTGCTGCACGGCAAGACGTCCCTCGTCGAGCACCACGGTGAGGGGGTGCTCGCTGGCCTGCCCGAACCCTTCACCGCGACCCGCTATCACTCGCTCGCGGTGCGGCCGGATTCCGTGCCCGACGTACTCGAGGTGACGGGGACCACCGAGAGCGGCGTGATCATGGCACTGCGCCACCGCGAACTCGCGGTCGAGGGCGTGCAGTTCCACCCGGAGTCGGTGCTCACTGAGGGCGGGCATCGACTGCTCGCCAATTGGCTGGTCGTGTGCGGTGATGCGGATGCCCCGCGCCGCGCGGCCGGCCTCGCCCCGGTCGTCGGCTAGCGCCCCGACCCCACTTATTGCCAGTTATCCCGACTTCCTTACCTGCGGAAGTCGCGATAGCTGGCAATAAGTTCTTGTGTCGCATGTCTCCACAGGTGACGGATGCCGACGTGGTCCCCAACGAAAGCCATCCCCGCCCGGGCCAGTTCCCGGGCGTCCATGGTGAGGCATGCCTAGACGAGAGACCCATCAAGCCGGCCTGACAGTGCGTCACCACTTTGGGGCAGGAATCTTCACGACCGATGCGGCCACGTGTGCCGGGATAAGCCATTCCACACTGGCCACCGCGACGGCCGCGGGGACGATCCGCCGGGAGATGCGTGGCATCTACTCCAGCGGTGATGACGTGTATGCCCTCGCGAGGCACCGAATCGAGGACCTGGCCGCCAAGGGGATCCGCGCAGCGATCGGAGGCCGTTCAGCAGCCGAGTTGTGGGGAATCCCGGTGTTTGGCGATAGCGGGGTGCTTCCTCCAGCGCCGCTCACTTTGGTGGTCCACCGCGGAGCCGACGTGCGACAGGGCACACGTAGCGGAGTTCGGATGAGGCTCGTGGATCTGGCGGAAGACGACGTCTTGCGTATCGATCCGCTGACCAGGAGTCCGTCCGACTCCGGTGTGGTGGTAACGACTCCCTTGCGCACCGGACTGGACGTCGTGAGGGACGTGGGCAGATCACGAGCCTCAGCTTTGGTACCCCTGTGTGGAGCCATACGCGCCCACATCCGACTACACGTTGTTGCCGACGACGCCCCGGAGGCTTCCATCACCGAGGCGGCGAGGTCGACTGCTCTGCGAAGCGCACTGCTGGTGCAGCTCCGAGCCATGGCGCGGATGGTCAATTCGCACGGCATGAAGTGGTTCTACGACGTGCTTCCCGATGTGGAGCCACTCCTCGAAACGGCGCTGGAGAGCCTGGCGTGGGCGCACCTCACCGACGCGAACTTGCCGAGGCCTCGGCCTCAGGAGTGGGTCCGGGGTGCGAGTGGCCGCAGCTACCGAGCCGATTTCCTCATCGGGGACCGCGTCATCCTCGAATGTGACGGCGCGGTGAAGTACTCCGACCAGACTCCGTGGCAGGAGAAGCAGCGTCAGTCCGATCTTGAGGCCGCGGGCTACTGGGTGGTGCGCTGCACCTGGGAGGAAGTCATCCATCGCCCACACGAGGTCATCTCTCGGATCACTCGCGGCCTGAGTCGATGCACGTAGGTGCTCGTCCAACTTCTTGCCAGTTATCGGGACTTCCTTACGTAAGGAAGTCCCGATAACTGGCAAGAAACCGAATGGAGATCAGGCCGGGGAGTCGGTCGGCTCGGGAGTCGGTGTCGGCTCCGGGGTCGGTTCCGGGGTGGGCTCAGGAGTGGGCGTCGGCGACGGCGGCGCGATGGCCACCACCAGGGTGACGACCGCACCCTTCTCGGCGTTGGTCCCGGCCGCCGGATCCTGCTCGAGCACCACGCCCTGCGGCACCGTCTCGGACTCCTGGTAGACGACATTGGCCTGGAAGCCCGCGGCCGACAGCGCTCCGCGCGCGACCTCCTCGGTCTGACCCACGACCGACGGCACTGCCTGTCGCCCGGTGGAGATCACGATGTCGACCTTGCTGCCCACGTCGACTGCCGACCCCTCGAGCGGCGTCTGGGACAGCACATAGCCCGCCGGCTGGGCAGCGTCCTGCTCGGTCACCTTGCCCAGCACGAGCTTGGCATCGGCCAGCGCCGTCTCGGCATCCGCGACGGAGGTCAGCCCGACCAGCGGTGGAACGGTCGTCTTCTCCTTGCCGGCGCTGATCGTGACGTTGACGGCCTGGCCCTCCTCCAGCTGCTCACCGGGGGTGGGCTGCTGGCCGATGATCGTGTCGACGGGCTTGCCGGAGACCTCGGGTGTCTGCGAGCCGAGCACGAGGCCCTGTCGCTCCAGCACCGACTGGGCCTGCGCGACGGTGAGGCCGGTGAGATCGGGCACGGCGACGGTGTTGGCCGATGACCTGTTGAGCACGAGCGTGGCACCGAGGATCACGACGCCAATGAGCGCGAGCACGCCGATCGTCATGGCGGCGACGAAGCCCGCTCCGCGCTGAGCACGACGCCCGCGGGGTGGCTCGGTGTCGATCGCGTAGACCTCGGTCGGCTGTACGACGTCGAGCCGCTGGGTGGCGTCGGACACCACCATGGGCACCGCTGCGGTCATCTGCGCGGACACGGGCGCACCCATGGCGGCGCGCTCCACGTCGGCGCGGAAGTCGGCGGCCGTCTGGTAGCGATCGTCCGGGCTCTTCGCGAGTGAGCGCATGACGACTCCATCGACGTCGCGCGGCACCTCGGGATCCACCTGAGACGGGGGAACCGCCTGCTCGCTCACATGCTGGTAGGCGATCGACACGGGAGAGTCGCCGGTGAAGGGAGGCTTGCCCGTGAGGAGTT
>JAPOKX010000008.1 GCA_029977425.1 Actinomycetota bacterium | reverse complement strand
GGCGAGCAGAAGGCCATGAAGATCGCCTTCCGCACCGGTGGCGTGGCCGGCATGTTCACCGTGGGCCTCGGCCTCCTGGGCGCTGCCATCGTCGTCCTCGTCTACAAGGGCGAGGCACCCAAGGTCCTCGAGGGTTTCGGCTTCGGCGCCGCGCTTCTCGCGATGTTCATGCGCGTCGGCGGCGGCATCTTCACCAAGGCTGCTGACGTCGGCGCCGACCTCGTCGGCAAAGTCGAGCAGGGCATCCCCGAGGACGACCCCCGCAACGCCGCGACCATCGCCGACAACGTGGGCGACAACGTCGGCGACTGCGCCGGCATGGCGGCCGACCTCTTCGAGTCGTACGCCGTCACGCTCGTCGCCGCCCTCATCCTGGGCAAGGCCGCCTTCGGCGAGCTGGGCCTCGTGCTCCCGCTCGTCATCCCCGCCATCGGCGTCATCACCGCGGTCATCGGCATCTTCGCCGTGTCCCCGCGCGCGAGCGACCGCTCGGGCATGAGCGCGATCAACCGAGGGTTCTTCATCTCCGCGGTGATCTCAGCGGTCCTTGTCGTCGCTGCGATCTTCGTCTTCGTCCCCGCATCCTGGACCGAGATCACCTCCATCGGCGGCCTCGCTGCCGAGACGCTCGGCGAGGGCGATCCGCTCGATCCGCGCTTCTACGTCATCGGTGCGGTCTTCATCGGCATCATCCTGGCCGCGGTCATCCAGCAGCTGACGGCGTACTTCACCGAGACCAACCGTCGTCCGGTCGACGATGTCGCCAAGAGCTCGCTCACCGGCCCGGCCACGGTCATCCTCTCCGGCATCTCGCTCGGCCTCGAGTCGGCCGTCTACTCCGCGCTCGTCATCGGCGCGGCGGTCTACGGGGCGTACATCCTCGGCGGCGGCGTCGTGGTCCTCGGCCTCTTCGCCATCGCGCTCGCCGGCACCGGCCTGCTCACCACGGTCGGCGTCATCGTCTCGATGGACACCTTCGGCCCGGTGTCGGACAACGCCCAGGGCATCGCCGAGATGTCCGGCGATGTCGAGGGCGAGGGCGCGGCGGTACTCACGCGTCTGGACGCGGTGGGCAACTCCACCAAGGCCATCACCAAGGGCATCGCCATCGCGACCGCGGTGCTCGCTGCCACGGCGCTCTTCGGCGCCTTCCGCGACGCCGTGGTGGGTGCGACCGCGAGCGCGGGCGAGTCGGCAGGTGCGTCGATCCGCAGCATCTCCGATCTCCTGCAGTACTCCGGCGTGCTCGACGTGGCCAACCCGGCCAACCTCGTCGGCCTCATCATCGGCGCGTCCGTCGTCTTCCTCTTCTCCGGCCTCGCCATCAACGCCGTGTCGCGCGCGGCAGGCGCAGTCATCTTCGAGGTGCGCCGCCAGTTCCGCGAGCATCCCGGCATCATGGAGGGCACGGAGAAGCCGGAGTACGGCAAGGTCGTCGACATCGTCACGCGCGATTCGCTCCGCGAGCTCATCACCCCGGGCCTGCTGGCCGTGCTCGCACCGATCGCGGTCGGCTTCGGCCTCGGTGTCGGTGCGCTCGGCGCCTACCTCGCGGGCACGATCGCCACGGGCGTGCTCATGGCCGTGTTCCTCTCCAACTCCGGTGGTGCCTGGGACAACGCCAAGAAGTACGTCGAGGACGGTCACTTCGGTGGCAAGGGCTCGGAGGCGCACGCCGCCACCGTTATCGGCGACACGGTCGGCGATCCCTTCAAGGACACCGCTGGCCCCGCCATCAACCCGCTCATCAAGGTGATGAACCTCGTCGCGCTGCTCATCGCGCCCGCGGTGGTGGCCCTGAGCATCGGCGAGGGCGCCAACACCACGCTGCGCTGGGCGATCGCCATCGGCGCGACGCTCATCATCGTGGGCGCGGTGATCTTCTCCAAGCGTCGTCCGATCGCGGTCGGCGAGGAGCAGGTCAACGCCCCCGCGGCGTAACCACCTGCCCTTCCCGCATAGCGGAACGCCCGTCCCGGCGCTCACCCCCGTAGGGGGTGGGCCCGGGGGCGGCGGGCGCATATTTGACAGCGGCACCCCCGGGCTGCGCAGACTCCCCAACGGTCCCGCGTGTCCCACGGCGGGGGAAGACAGGAGCGGATGTGGCTGCGGAGCGTGTGCTCGTCATCGTCGAGTCGCCGGCGAAGGCCAAGACGATCGAGGGCTACCTCAATGGCCGGGGAGGCCGCGATTTCCGCGTGAAGGCCTCGGTCGGCCACGTGCGCGATCTCGCGAGCAAGGCATCGGAACTTCCCGAGGATCAGCGCAAGCAGCCGTGGTCGAAGTACGCCGTCAACACCGACGAGGGCTTCACGCCGTTCTACGTCGTGCACGCCAATAAGAAGTCGACCATCGCGGAACTCAAGCAGGAGCTGAAGGGCGCGAGCGAACTGCTGCTCGCCACGGACGAGGACCGCGAGGGCGAGGCGATCGCCTGGCACCTCCTGGAAGTGCTCAAGCCCAAGGTGCCGGTGCGCCGCATGGTCTTCCACGAGATCACCGAGCATGCCATCGCGGATGCGCTCGAGCAGACGCGCGAGCTCGACATGAAGCTGGTGGATGCCCAGGAGACGCGGCGCATCGTCGATCGCCTCTACGGCTACCCCGTCTCGGAAGTGCTGTGGAAGAAGATCGGACGCGATGCGCGTTCGGCAGGGCGCGTGCAGTCCGTCGCCGTGCGTCTGGTCGTCGACCGCGAGCGCGAGCGCATCGCCTTCGTCTCCGCGTCGTACTGGGACCTCACCGCCACCTTCGACCCCGGGTCCTTCGCTGCGCGCCTCAACCTGGTCCAGGGGCAGCGCCTCGCGACCGGGCGCGACTTCGACGAGCAGGGCCGCCTCACCGGCCGCGACTGCGTGGTCCTCGACGAGGCCGGGGCCCGCACCCTCGCCACTGCGCTCGAGGGCGTCGACTACACCGTCCGCTCGGTGGTGGAGAAGCCGGGCAAGCGCAGCCCGAAGGCTCCCTTCATGACCTCGACCCTGCAGCAGGAGGCGTCGCGACGCTTCCGCTGGAATGCCCAGCGCACGATGCGCGTCGCCCAGGGCCTCTACGAGCGCGGCTACATCACCTACATGCGCACCGACTCCACGACCCTGTCGGAGACGGCCGTCGCTGCGGCGCGCTCGCAGGCCGCCGAGCTCTACGGCCAGGATCACGTCGCCGACGCGCCTCGTCGCTATGACCGGAAGGTCAAGAACGCGCAGGAGGCGCATGAGGCCATCCGTCCCGCGGGCGACAGCTTCCGCACGCCCGGCGAGGTGCAGCGCGAGCTGAGCGCCGACGAGTTCGCGCTCTACGACCTCATCTGGAAGCGCACGCTTGCCTCGCAGATGGCCGATGCGCGCGTGGCCACGACGACCGTCACCATCGGCGCTGTCGCCACCGACGGCCGTGACGTGGAGTTCACCGCATCCGGCACCGTCACGCTCTTCGCCGGATTCAAGGCCGCGTACGAGGACACCCGCGAGGAGGACTCCGACGACGAGTCCGAGCGGATGCTGCCGGTGCTGCGCGAGGGCCAGACGCTGACCGCCAGCGACATGGAAGCCGATGGTCACTCCACCAATCCGCCCGCCCGCTTCACCGAGGCATCCCTGACCGCCAAGCTGGAGGAGCTGGGCATTGGCCGGCCTTCGACCTACGCCGCGATCATGGGCACGATCGTCGATCGCGGCTATGTGTGGAAGAAGGGATCGGCACTCGTCCCGTCCTTCCTCGCCTTCGCGGTCATCCGCCTGCTGGAGGAGCACTTCAGCGAACTTGTCGACTACCGCTTCACGGCGCGCATGGAGGAGTACCTCGATGCCATCGCCAACGGCGAGGCCGGTCGCGACGCTCAGCTCGAGACCTTCTGGCGCGGCGGCGACACCGACACCGGACCCTTCCGCGGCGTCCTCGACCTCACCACCGACCTGGGTGCGATCGATGCGCGCATGCTCTCCACTTTCCCCATCGAGGGCACCGATGCCGTCGTGCGTGTCGGTCGCTACGGCGCCTTCGTGGAGCGCGGCGAGGAGCGGGCGTCCATCCCCGAGGACCTCGCGCCCGATGAGCTCACGGCGGAGAAGGCCGAGGAGCTGCTCGCGCAGCCCTCGGGCGAGCGGGAGCTCGGCGAGGATCCGGAGACGGGGCTGGCGATCGTGGCCAAGTCCGGTCGCTACGGCCCCTACGTGACCGAGGTGCTCCCCGAGGACGCACCCAAGTCGGCGAAGCCGCGCACGGGATCGCTGCTCAAGTCGATGTCGCTCGACACTGTGACGCTCGAGGATGCCCTGAGGCTCATCTCACTGCCGCGCGTCGTCGGCGTCGACCCAGCCGATGGCATCGAGATCACCGCGCAGAACGGTCGCTACGGCCCCTATCTGCTCAAGGCCAAGGACTCGCGCTCGCTGCCCACGGAGGAGTCCATCTTCACGTGCACGCTCGAGGAGGCGCTGGCGCTCTACGCGCAGCCCAAGCAGCGCCGTGGTGCCGCGTCGGCTCCCCCGCTGAAGGAACTCGGCGACGATCCGGTGTCCGGCCGCCCCGTCGTGCTCAAGGAGGGCCGCTTCGGTCCCTACGTCACCGATGGCGAGACCAATGCGTCGCTGCGCCGCGACGACGATCCCGAGACCATCGATCCGGGCCGTGCCTTCGAGTTGCTTGCCGATCGTCGCGCACGAGGTCCGGTGAAGCGGACCGCGAAGAAGGCCGCGAAGAAGGCACCCGCCAAGAAGGCGGCGGCCAAGAAGGCACCGGCCAAGAAGGCGGCGAAGAAGGCGGTCCCGGGGAAGCCGAACCTCACGACCGCGGCGCTCATGGCCCAGGCGCAGCCCGCAGACGCATAGGCGCGTGCTCCTGCGCCGACACTCCTGGGCGCAGGCACCCGTAGGCTCTGAGGCGTGACCGCTGCGCGCTTCATCGTCTTCGAAGGCGGAGAGGGCGCGGGCAAGTCGACCCAGTCCGCCGCCCTTGCCGACTATTTGCGGGCGCGCGGCCATGAGGTCCTCTGCACGCGCGAGCCTGGGGGCACTCCGGCTGCTGAGTCGATCCGGGCGGTCCTGCTCGACCCCGCGAACGCCGGACTGGACGATCGTGCCGAGGCACTGCTCTTCGCGGCCGCCCGCGGCGACCATGCCGCTCGCGTGATCCGCCCCGCGCTGGAGCGCGGCGAGATCGTCATCTCCGATCGCTACCTCGACTCATCGGTCGCCTATCAGGGAGTGGCGCGCGGGCTCGGTGCCGAGCGCGTCGCCGAGCTCAGCCTGTGGGCCACGGGCGGCCTGGTGCCGGACCTCACCATCGTGCTCGATGTCGATCCGGCACTGGGACTCGCACGCGTTGTCGGCCCTGACCGCCTGGAGTCCGAGCCGCTCGAATGGCATGCGCGCGTGCGTCAGGGATTCCTGGACATCGCGGCGGCAGCTCCCGACCGCTATCTCGTGCTCGACGGCTCGCGACCGGCGGAGGACCTCGCCGTCGAGATCGCCGTGGCCGTGAGCGCACTCGTGGGCGATGCCTGATGCCCTCGGTGTGGGACTCCCTGATCGGCCAGGAGGACGTCGTCGACGAGCTGGCGCGGGCAGCGAGTGATCCCTCCGCGATGACCCATGCCTGGCTCATCACGGGCCCCCCCGGATCAGGGCGCTCGACCGCGGCCACCGCGTTCGCCGCCGCGCTGCAGTGCCCGGACCACGGCTGCGGCTCGTGCTCGATCTGCACGACGGCCGTCGCCGGATCGCATCCGGACGTCGACCTGGTCCGCTCCGAGACGCTGAGCTACGGCGTCGAGGATGCGCGCGAGCTCGTCGCCAGTGCGGCGGTCGTGCCCGCAAATGCGCCCTGGCACATCGTCGTGATCGAGGATGCGGATCGCCTGACGGAGCAAGCCGTCAACGTGCTGCTCAAGGTTCTCGAGGAGCCGCCTCCTCATCTGGTGTGGCTGCTGTGCGCGCCGAGCCCCGAGGATGTGCTGGCGACGATCCGGTCGCGCACGCGCTCGGTGCACCTGCGCACTCCCTCGACGGCGGAGGTCGCCGAGGCGCTACGCGATCGCTACGGCGTCGATCCCGCCATGGCCGCCTTCGCGGCCCGCGCGTCGCAGGGACACATCGGCCGCGCGCGGGCACTGGCGACCGACGAGGAGGCGCGCCGTCGGCGCCAGGATGTCCTGCGCATCCCGGGCGGCATGCGCGACCTGAGCTCCTGCTTCGTCGCGGCAGAGGAGTTGCTCGCCATGGCGACAGAGGACGCCGCGAGCATCACCGACCCGCTCGACGTCGCCGAGGAGGAGTCGCTCATGCGCGCCTACGGCTTCGGTGCGGAGGGAGTCACCAAGGCACGCCTCGACAAGCTTGCCGATCGCGCGCTCAAGGACCTGCGCAAGATGCAGGCGAGCCGGCGCAAGAGAGCGGTGCGCGACCAGCTCGATCGCGCGCTGGTTGACCTGCTCACCTACTACCGGGATGTCCTCGTCCTCCAACTCGACGCGGGAGTCCCACTCGTCAATGACGAGATGCGCACGCAGCTCACCCAGGAGGCGGCTGCAAGCACGGCCACCGACACCGGGCGCCGCCTTGATGCCATCGAGCGGGGACGACTCGCGGTGCAGGCCAACGGCGCGCTGCCGCTGGTGCTGGAGTCGATGCTGGTCGAAGTGAAGGACCCGCTCGTCCGCGTCCGCTAGGAGTTGGCCGCGCGCTTGAGGCCGTGGGTGTAGGCCGCGAGCCCCTCCAGTGCGGGAGCGAGCACTTCATCGGTGCCGCGCGCGATGTCCGGCGCGGCGAGCATGGTGGCCGACGCTGCGATGAGCCGCTCGTACGTCGCGCATCCGGTCGCGAGGCGCTCGCGCACCTCGACGGCAGCCGACGTGGCGGCAGCCTCGGCCTGGGTGCCGGCCATCTCGATCCGGATCCCGTGCAGGACGACGAGCCGGTCGACGAGCGCGTGCAATTGAGGCGCCGCCTCGAGATCCGCCCGGCGCACGTCGGCGGCGGCGCCCGGGTGCAGTCGATCGATGGCGGGGATCACCTGCATGAGCTGCAGGCGCAGGGAGGTGAGCCTCTGCGCCTGCTCGGCGCCGATGGCTTCGGGCGGGACGGTCGCGGGCGTGAGCGGCAAGGCGTCGACGCGTGGTGCGGGGGGCAGCTGCGCGCGCTTGCGCCGCGCCACCGCCGCGGTGATGCCTCCCCCGGCGGCGAGTGCCACCCAGACCCACGCGGGACCGTAGACGCCTGACGCGGCGGCCGTGCTCTCGATGACGATGTCGAGCACGCCGAGAGTGCCCGCGATGCCTGCGACAGCGACTCCGCCGGTGACCTCGTTGTCGAGCACCCTCTGCCGTCGCTGATACCGCCTCAGCACGCGTTGCTGCTCAGCGAGGAGCCGCTGCTGTTCGGCCTGCAGGGCGCGGGCCTGTGCGCTGGGACGCTGCGCGCGCGCCTGACGCCAGGCATCGACGACGTCCATCCCTCGAGCGATACCGGCCTGCACGACGCGGGCGAACTGGTCGCGGTCGCTGGCCATGGATCCACGTTACGCCGCGACCGCCCCGCATGGCATCCGCGCCCTCCGCGCACGTAGCCTCCCTGGGTGGGATCCCGATGGCGCATGGTGGGGAGTGCCCTCGTCACGGGCGCGCTCGTCCTGGCGTCACTCGCCGGGTGCTCCGCCCCCGAGGCGACGCCCTCGACGCCGCCGCCCCTCCCGTCGCCCCCGACGCCGGATCTCGCCCGCTTCTACGACCAGCAGCTCGCGTGGACCGACTGCGATGGCTTCGAGTGCGCCTCGCTCGAGGTTCCCGTGGACTACGCCGATCCGTCGGGTCCGACACTCGAGATCGCCGTGCTGCGCAGCCCTGCAGCAGGAGACGCGCGCGGATCGCTGGTCGTCAATCCAGGTGGCCCCGGCTCGAGCGGGGTCGACTACGCCCGCGCGACGAGCGCGATCGTCACCGATCCGGTCCGCGAGGCATTCGACATCGTGGGCTTCGACCCGCGCGGCGTCGGGCAGTCGGCGCCGGTCGACTGCGCCGAGGACGCGGAGTTCGATGCGCTCATCGAGATCGACGGCACCCCCGACGAGCCATCCGAGGTCGCCGCGCTCGAGCGCGCGAGCGCGCTCCTGGAGTGCACGGCGCCTGTCGAGGGGCTGCTCGACCACATGTCCACGGCCGATGCGGCGCGCGACCTTGACGTGCTGCGCACGGCACTCGGGCAGGAGCGCCTCGACTACCTCGGCGTCTCCTACGGAACGCACCTGGGTGCGACGTACGCCGCGCTCTTCCCCGAGCGCGTGGGCAGGTTCGTGCTTGACGGGCCACTCCCGGCGGACCTCGATGCCGAGGCGCTCACGCTCGGCCAGGCGCGCGGCTTCGAGGATTCCCTGGTGCGCTTCGTGGAGTACTGCGCGGCCGAAGGCGATTGCCCCTTGGGTGACGACCCGGATGCCAGCCGGGGACTCGAGCGACTGCGTGCGATCCTCGATGAGTTGGACGCGTCGCCGGCGCCGACGAGCGACCCTGATCGTCCGCTGACCGAAGCCGCGGCCACGTACGCCATCCTCATGTCGCTCTATCGCGTCGGGGATCGCCCGCTCCTGAAGGATGCGCTCGCGTCACTCGCCTCTGGCGACGGCACACCCCTGCAGCGCATGCTCGACGAGCGCGTCGGCCGCGAGTCCGATGGGACCTACCGTGACAACTCCTTCGATGCCTTCTACGCCGTCTCGTGCCGCGATCGCGCGGCTCCCGCGGATATCAAGGCATCCGTAGCGCGGCTGTCGGCGGCGGCGCCGTTCCTCGGGGAGTACCTCGCCTGGGGCAACCTGCCGTGCGCGTCGACGCAGGCGACCGAGGGACCGGCCCCGTCGGGTCCGATCCCTCCCGTGCTCGTCGTGGCCACCACGCATGATCCGGCGACCCCGTTTGCCTGGGCAGAGCCGTTGGTCAGCCAACTCGGTGATGCCGTGCTGCTCGTGCGCGAGGGGGACGGCCACACCGGCTATCGCGAGGGCTCCGCCTGCGCGGATGAGACGGTCGATGCCTTCCTGCTCGAGGGCACGCTTCCTGAACCGGGCACCGTCTGCGACTAGGGTCGGTCCATGTCGTACGCCGCACCGCAGGGTCCCCAGGCGCCTGCCATCGACGTGCGCTCCGACACCGTCACGCATCCGACGGCTGCGATGCGCGCTGCGATGGCAGAGGCCCCCGTCGGCGATGACGTCTTCGGTGACGATCCGACGATCCTCGCTCTCGAAGCGCGCGCGGCAGACCTGCTCGGCAAGGAGGCGGCTCTCTTCGTGCCCTCGGGCACCATGGGCAATCTCGTGAGCCTGATGGCGCATGTGCCGCGAGGCGGGGAGATCATCGCTCCGGCAGAGGCTCATGTCTTCAACGACGAGGCCGCTAACTATGCCGTCGTCGCGGGCGCTGGCATGCGCCCCATTGCCGAGACCCCCGAGGGCGAGATGCCCATCGATGCGGTGGTTGACGCGATCCAGGATTCAGGCGACCCGCACTGCCCGATCACGAGCCTCGTGGTCGTGGAGAACTGCCACGCGCACACCATGAGCCGGCCGATCACGCCCGCGTACGTCGCGCGGCTCCGCGCGGCCCTGCCGCCGAGCCTGCCCCTTCACATCGATGGCGCGCGACTCTTCAATGCAGCGGTGGCGCAGGGACTTCCTGTAGCCGATCTCGTGCGCGACGCGGACTCCGCGACGTTCTGCCTGAGCAAGGGCCTCTCCGCTCCTGTTGGCAGCGTGGTCGTGGGCTCGGCCGACTTCATCTGGAGGGCCAAGCGCGCGCGCAAACTCCTGGGCGGCGGGCTTCGCCAAGCAGGGGTCCTCGCGGCGGCAGGCATCGTCGCCCTCCAGGACGGCGCGGACGGCACGGTCGCGCGCCTCGCGGACGATCATCGGCGTGCGCGCGTGCTGGCCGAGGGCCTGTGCACGCAGGAGGGCATCATCTCGCCCGGTCACCTCGCCCAGCCCGTGGGCGAACGCCTCGATCCCGGGCGCGTGACGACCAACTTCGTGCTCTTCGCCGTCGAAGGCGGCCAGACCCGTCGCGCGGCGTACCTCGCGGCCCTGCGCGATCGCGGGGTCGGGATGGTGGCGTATCCACACGGACAGATCCGCGCCGTCACGCATCGCGGGATCGACGACGCCGACATCGAGGCGATCATCGCGGCCAGCGGAGAGGCGCTGGCCGCGACTAGACCGTGAGCGCGACGACTGCCCCGAGGGCGACGAACACGCCCGTCCACTGCACTCGCGTCATCCGTTCCTTGAGCAGGAAGTGCGCGATGAGGAGGGTCGTGGCCGGATAGAGCGAGCCGATGACGGCCACCACTGCGAGCTCGCCCTCCTGCGCGGCGAGCTGGAAGACACCGTTGGCGATCGCATCGAGTGCGCCGGCCCCGATGGCGAAGACCCACGGGTAGGGGCGCCACTTCGCCAGTCCGCCACGTGACAGCAGGATCACGGTCACCACGATCATGCCGAGTGTCGACCACCATCGGCTCAGCGTCGCGGCCCAGACCCCCGAACCTTCGGGAGCGACGCCGAGCGCGGTGAGAAACAGGCCGATGGCGATGCCCGCTCCCGCGGACAGGAGTAGCGCGCGGGGGGTGATGCGCGCATGCGGCCCTGACTCTCGGCTCACCAGCACGACCGCGATCAGCGCGAGGATGGCGCCGAGCACGAAGAGCAGGGTCAGCGGTTCGCCACGAATCACACCGACGATCACGGGAATCGCAGCCCCTCCGATCGCGGTGAGCGGAGAGACGATGCCCATGGGCCCGACGGCGAGGGCGGCGTACAGCAGGATCATGCCGATGGTGCCGACGATCGCGGTGACCATCGAGAGCAGGATCACTTCACGGTCTATCGTCCCGGGCACCACGAGGAGGGCGAAGGCAGTGAGGATGATCGCGCCCGCGGGGTAGTTCACGGCGATGACGCGGACGCTGCCGACCCGTCGCGCGCCCAAGCCACCGGCCACATCCGCCGATCCCCATGCCACGCTGGAGATGAGGGCGAGCAGCGCGCCCATTCCACCTACCTCTTCTGTCGAACGTGACGAGCGGCCCACTCTGTCAGAGGTGCGCGCCTGCCACGGGGACGGGTGGTCTGTCGGGCTAGCCCGGCTATCCCGCGCGGCCTATCGACGGGCGGGGCGATCCTTGGTATGCACGGGGCATGACAGAGACCCCGCACCTGCGCCGACGCACCTTCCTCGGCTTGGCCGCCGGAGCCACGGCGGGAGCTGCCGCTGCCGCGGCTCTCCCGGCCACGAGCGCCGCCGCCACGCCGGCCGCCCCCACGGCTGCCTCGTGGCCCGGCAAGCAGGCATGGGAGGAGTTGCGCCGGCAGGTGGGCGGTCGACTCATCCGCCCGACTCAGCCGTGGGCCAACCTGAAGCCGGGCGTCGAGGTGCCCGCCAAGTTCACGAACCCGTGGTATCTCGAGGAGCAGGCCGGTGCCACGCAGTCGACCGGCATGTTCAAGGCGTGGCAGTCCACCCCGAGTGGTTACGCCGTCGCCGCGGAGAGTGCGAAGGACATCCAGTCAGGCGTGAACTTCGCGCGCAAGAACAAAGTGCGACTGGTGGTCAAGGGCACGGGCCATGACTACTACGGACGCTCCTGTGGACCGGCGGACTCCCTGCTCATCTGGACGCACAACATGCGTCAGGTCACCGTGCACGATTCCTTCGTGCCCAAGGGCGCGCCCGCGGGCACCAAGGGAGTCCCCGCGGTAACGACGACGGCAGGCAATCGCTGGCTCGAGGCCTACAAGATCGCCTCCGCCAACGGCCTCTACATCCAAGGAGGCGGCTGCACGAGCGTCGGAGCGTGCGGCGGCTTCGCCCTCGGCGGTGGATTCGGCTCTTTCAGCAAGCGCTTCGGCAGCGGCGCCGCGGGCGTGCTCGAGCTCACCGTCGTGCTCGCGTCGGGCAAGATCGTCACCGCCAATGCCTATGAGAACTCCGACCTCTACTGGGCGCTGCGCGGAGGCGGCGGCGGGACCTTCGGCGTCGTCACGCACATGACCTACCTCGCGCACCCCGAGCCCACCATCTCCGGCTGGATCGGCGGCCCGATCACCGCGAAGTCGGACGCTGCCTTCCTCGAGTTGATCCAGCGCTACGTCGAGTTCGCGGGGTCGACGCTGACGGACCCCGTCTGGGGTGAGGGCGTCATCCTCAACGAGGGCTACGCGATGGCCGAGAAATTCGACACCGGTCTCAACGTCATGCAGGTCGGCACGACGTTCCTCGACATCACCACCGAGGCTGCCCAGGCTGCCTGGGAGCCCTTCCTCGCTCCGCTGCGCGCGCGCCCCGAGGACTTCACCGTCGCCGTGAAGTTCAGCTCGCAGCCCTTCCGCAACCGGTGGAATCCGACGACGCGCGAGGCAATCTTCGACAACCGACGCAATGCCCCGGCCGGCTACTTCTGGTGGACGGGCAATCAGTACGAGGTCGGTGCCTACTGGGGTGCCTATGACGGGCGCGGCGTGCCGTGGTCGATGACCCAGGGCACCAAGGCGCGCGAACTCGCGCAAGGCCTCTTCGACGCGTCTCGCACGTCGCTCATCCTGTGGCAGACCAATAAGGCGCTGTACGGCGAGCATCCCGAGGCGAAGGCACGCGACGAGCAGACGTCGATCAACCCGGCCGTCTTCAACAACGTCGCCTTCATCACCGTCGGCGCGTGGAAGCAGTCGAAGTACCCGGGTATCGCGGGTCACGAGCCCGATCGCGCCGTGTCGCAGGCCCAGTTCGACGGCGTCATGACGGCGTCGGACTTCATCCACAAGGCGACACCCGGAGGTGGCTCCTACTCCAACGAGGGAAACTACTTCCAGGAGGACTGGCAGAGCGAGTTCTGGGGGAGCAACTACCCGCGACTTCTCTCCATCAAGAAGAAGTACGACCCCACCAACCTCTTCACCGTGCACAAGGGAGTGGGGAGCGAGGGCTACTAGCCGCTCTTGCGGCGGAACTCCCGCTTGCCACCGGCCTTGGCCGAGGAGCCCTTGCTCGAGCTGCTCGATGTCGCCTGGCCGTGCCCCTGGTGCCCGCCTTGGGCCTTCTTGCGCTCGAGTGCCTGGCGGTAGCGCTCCTTCGGATCATCCGAGGGGGCGTCCGCCGTGGGGGAGTCCTTGTCTTCGGCCATGGCGCCAGTCTGCCAGCCGGGGCGGAGCGTGGCCGTCACGGCAGGGGACGGCCGAGGATGCGTCGCAGTCCGTCGCGCAGAGTCCACGCGCGTGCCGCCTGCTCAGGCGGCGGCGGGGTGCCTACGGCGGCGAGGACGGAGTCGTACGTCGCCCGGGGCAGCACCGCGCCCTCCCGACGCACGGAGCCCGCCCGCACGGCGAGGAGGCGGTCGCGACGCAGCCAGCTCCGCCTGCCCTCGTGATCCCACGGACCCGAGCCGATGGCGAGCCAATCTCGGTCCCCGGAGTGGTCTCGACTGGACAGCATCATGCCAACGAGGCGGTGATCCTCCGCGCGGCCGAGGATCGCGATCGGACGGTCCTTGCCGAGCCGGGAGTCTTCCTCGAAGGACACCCAGGTCCACACGATCTCGCCCGGATCGGGATCACCGTCCATCTCGGGGGAGTACTCCCAGGTGACCGGCCCGCGGTAGGTGTGCGCGCCACCGCGCTCGGGCTCCGGCTCGCCAGCGGCGTTGCTCAAGCCGCGCCCACGGAGAACAGCGCAATGGCGTAGGAGATGGGCAGCCCGAAGTCGTAGAGCAGGATCGTGGTGTTGCCGGCGGAGAAGTTGCGGTCCTTGGCCATCTCGCGCACGTGATTGGCGCCGGCGAGGACGAGGAAGATCGCGCCTGCTGCCGCCACGGGAAGCCACGCGGCCGGCACCGTCGCACCCGCGAGGATTCCCGCGACGCCCAGGCCCAGGGAGGCGAAGCCGATCTCGTACTGGAAGCCGTTGGTCTGCCAGCCGATGTTGGCCGCGGTCTTCTTGGCGAAGACCGTGTGCATGACGAAGCTCGCGATGAACATGCACCCGCCAGGGAGGAAGAGCAGCCATCGCATCACGGAGTCCCAGGTGGTGTCATCGGGAACCGCTCCGGGCGCGGTGATCCCGATGAGCGCAAAGACCCATGCGAGGACGAGCGTGAAGGCTGGGATGAGGGTGCCGAACGCCATGGCGGGAAGGTAGCAGCGCGCTGGCGGAGAAGACGCGTGAGGACGCTAGGCGCGCAGGCTCTCCTCGAGCGCGCGGCGCATGACGCCGGCATCCAGTTCGCGGCCCGTCCACAGGCGGGCGTTCGTGAGCGCCTGGTTGACGAGCATGCCCAGGCCTTGGAGGGTCGTGGCGCCCCGGGCGGCTGCGCGCTGCAGGAAGGCGGTGTCGGGGGGATTCGCCACGACGTCGGCCACGACCATGCCGGGGCGGATCGTCGCGTCGTCGACGTCGGGGGTGTCGGTGCTCGGATGGAATCCGATGGACGTGGCGTTGACGAGGATGTCGACCCCGTCGGGCACGGCGTACGTGCCGACCCAGGGGACGAAGCGCGCATCGGCGGGCGTGCGATCGCCCACGAGCGAAGCGAGCTCCTCACCCCGCTCCGTCGTGCGATTGACGATGGTGATGGAGCGCGCCCCGGCGAGAGCTGACTCCACGGCAATCGCTCGCGCCGCGCCACCGGCTCCGAGCACGACCATGTCACGCCCAGCCGGATCGATGATCGTCTGGAGCGATCGCACGAATCCCTGGCCATCAGTGTTCTCGCCCGTGAGATGACCGTCGCGGTTGATCACGCAGTTGACCGCGCCGATGATGCCCGCGGACGGCGCCATCGCGTCGAGGTAGTCGAGGATCGCGACCTTATGCGGGATCGAGCAGTTGAAGCCGAGCCATCCCATGCCGATCGCCCCGCGAACGGCGTCGCCGAGCCGCTCGGGCGGCACCTCGCAGTTGACGTAGCGAATGTCGAGTCCGGCGTGGGCGTAGGCCGCCTCCATGACGGCGACGGTGGGGTTCTGGGCTGCCGACGTGGCGAACGACCCCGTCAGGTCAGCGAGGAAACCGGTCACGCTGCCCTCCTCTCGGTCCACCGGAGCCTAGTGGGCCATGATGCGCGCATGGCGAGCATCGGATTCCTCGGAGTGGGCACGATCTCGGAGGCCATGGTGCGTGCCATGGCCGAGCGCGAGGGGGCAGCCGATGCTCTGCTGCTCTCTCCGAGATCAGCAGAGCGCTCTGAGCGGCTCGCCAACGAATTCGCACAGTGCGAGCGACTCGATTCCAATCAGGCGGTCATCGACTCGAGTGACATCGTCGTACTCGGCATGCGTCCACAGCAGGTTGATGAGGCGCTCTCGGGCCTGCGGTTCCGCGACGATCAGGTCATCGCGAGCCTCATCGCAGGCACTCCTCCCAGTGGTATCGCCCCTCTCGTGGCACCGGCCACCCGGATCTGCCAGCTCATCCCGCTGCCCGCCATCTCCCTGCGGCGCGGCCCACTCGTCATCAGTCCACCCCTGCCCGAGGTGATCGAGGCCATGGAGGGCCTCGGCGAAGTGGTCACGCTGGACGATGAGTCCCTCATATTCACCCTGAGCTGCGCATCGGCCTTCATGTCGACGTATTACGAGATGCAGAACGCACTCATTGACTGGATCGCCGCGCAGGGCATCGATGAGGCCACCGCCTCGCGGTACATCCGAGCAGAGCTGGACGGCCTCGCTGCCGTGGGCTGGGCCACGCCCGACTCCGACCGAGCCGGACTGCCGCTCGAGCACCAGACCAAGGGCGGCCTCAACGAGCGCGTGCGTGCCCGCCTGCTCGAGACAGGGTGGTTCGACGACCTCGTGGGCGCCATCGACGACGTGTATCGCACCGCTCGACTGCGCTAGGGATGCCGCCCACCCAGGGGGCACCTATAGTCGAGTGATGCGCGCGTGGGTTGGGGGCACTGCCGCCGCCGTCCTTGTGCTCCTTTCAGTGGCTGCCCCCCCTGCCGCTCGCGCGCAGGTCGAGCCCGTGTCGATGATGCTCGCCGGTGCGCCGACGTCGGCCACGGATTCCACCCCGGTGCAACTCGATGCCGATGTCTACATCCCGGAGGTGACGCCGGCCCCCGCGGTCCTGCTGGCCCACGGCTTCGGCGGCAGCAAGGAGGGAGTTGCGGAAGAGGCGCAACTCCTGGCCGACGCCGGCTTCGTCGTGCTCGCCTACACCGCGCGGGGCTTCGGCGAGTCCACCGGCCTCATCTCGATGAACGCCCCCGACTACGAGGTGGCTGATGCTTCTGCGCTCATCGACTACCTGGCGAGCCTGGCCAGCGTGAGCATGGAGGCTCCCGGCGATCCCGTGGTGGGGGTCGGGGGCGGGTCCTACGGCGGAGCGCTCGCGCTCCTGCTCGCCGGCTACGACGATCGCATTGACGCGGTCGCCGCCGACATCACATGGAACGACCTCGAGACTTCGCTCTTCGCGCAGTCGGCTGTCGATGGCGTGCAGCCCGGCGTGCTCAAGAGCCTGTGGACCTCCCTCTTCTTCTCGTCGGGACTCGGCCTCGAGCCCGGTCAGCCGGTGACGGAGTGCGGTCGATTCACTCCCGACTGGTGTGCGGCGTACGTCGAGGCCGTCACCCAGGGCGTCGTCTCCCCCGAGGCCTCGGCTCTCATGGCCCAGTCGTCTCCTCGCAGCATCGCCGACCGCATCACGGCGCCCGTGCTGCTCGGGGCCGGGCAGGCGGACTCGCTCTTCCCGCTCACGCAGGCGAATGCCAACGCGGAGCAGATCGTCAATGCCCCGGTGAAGGTCGTCTGGCACGCGGGTGGCCACGATGGGGGTATCGCCGAGACCGACCGGCTGCGCGCCCTCACGCAGGCGTGGTTCGACCAGCACCTGCGCGGTGGCCCAGTCGTGAGCGACGACTTCGAGGTGTCCCTGGTCGAGGCCTCCGCGTTGAGCGACCGCGATCCGGGCACCGTCGAGGTGCTCTCGGCGACGGACTATCCCGGGATCTTCGGTGACGGCACGACCGAGATGACCGTGGCTGCCCCGCCGCAGCAGGTGCTCGCTCCTGCCGGTGGGGCGCCCGCGGCGATCACGTCGCTCCCCGGAGCGGGCGGCCTCGCGAGCCTTGCCGGCGACCTGCTCGCGGTGCCGCTGCCTGGGCAGACGGCTGGCTTCTTCACGGAGTCGCTACCGACATCGATGCGCATCGTGGGTGCCACCCGCGCGCGGATCACGGTGAGCAGCGATCGGCCGGTGGATCAGGCGGTGCTCTTCGCGTCCTTGCGTATCGTCAGCGCCAATGGGCGCCAGGCCCTGCCCCAGGGACTCGTGGCCCCCATCCGCATCGCCGACCTAGGTCCCGATCCGGTCACCGTCGACGTGGTGCTGCCCGGCGTCGTCACGGAGGCGGCAGCCGGCGATCGCCTCGCGCTCGTCATCGCGACGACCGACCAGGGTTACCGCATGCCGCCGGGTCCTGCCGTCTACACCGTGGCCGCGGAAGGTCCACTGCTCCTCCCGACCCTGCAGGGCACCACGGCATCCGTCGGCGTGCCGCCGTGGGTCTGGCCGGTCGGCGCGATCGTGCTCACCGCGCTCATCTGGATCGTGGTCGCCCTGCTTCGGCCCCGGGACCGCGCCGGCGAGGCGCGTCCCGAGCTTGCCGCCGTGCCGCTGGCGACGCGCGACCTGGCCAAGGAGTTCAAGGGAGGCCTCAAGGCAGTCGATGGTGTCACCTTCGAGGTGCCCCCGGGCGTCGTGCTGGGGCTGCTCGGACCGAATGGCGCGGGCAAGACGACGACGATGCGCATGGCCATGGGCCTGATCCGCCCGACGGGCGGCGACACCTGGATCTTCGGCCAGCACGTGCGTCCGGGTGCCCCTGTCCTGTCGCGGGTGGGCAGCTTCATCGAGGGCCCCGGCTTCCTGCCGCACCTCACCGGACGACAGAACCTCGATCTCTTCTGGCGGGCGAGCGGACGCGAGAACGGCGATCCGCATCTCGACGAGGTGCTGGAGATCGCGGGCCTGGGGTCAGCCATCGACCGCAAGGTGCGCACCTACAGCCAGGGCATGCGCCAGCGTCTGGGCATCGCGCAGGCGATGCTCGGCCTGCCGGACCTGCTCGTGCTGGATGAGCCGACCAACGGCCTCGATCCGCCGCAGATCCGCGAGATGCGCCAGGTCATGCATGACTACGCCGCCTCCGGCAAGACGGTCATCGTCTCGTCGCACCTGCTCAGCGAGGTGGAGCAGACCTGCTCGACCGTCGTGGTCATGAATCACGGCCACCTCATCTACTCCGGCACCGTGGAGGACCTCCTCGCGGGCCGGAGCGGCCTGCGCCTCGAGGATGTCTTCCTCGAGCTCGTGGGGGAAGGGCATCGGGTGGACCAGTGACATTAGGTGAATCAGTGACATCGGAAGCAGTGAGCACATCCGTCGAGACCCCCTACGTCGCCCGCGACACCCTCACGGTGCGCGTGGAACTCGTCCGCCAACTGCGGCGCCGTCGCACGCTGGTGGCCTTCGGCCTCGCCATCGCCCTGCCGCTCATCGTCGTCGCAGCGGTGAAGCTCGGTCCGCAGTCCCGCGGTTTCGGTGACGGTGATCTCGACCTCGTGGGCCTCGCGACCGCTGGCCCGTGGAACTTCACCCTGACGATGCTGCTCTTCGCATCCGGGTTCCTGCTCACCATCATCGCCGCGATGTTCCTCGGCGACACGGTCGCCAGCGAGGCCTCATGGTCGACGATGCGCTACCTGCTTGCCGCTCCCGTGCCCCGAAGGCGATTCCTGCGCGCCAAGATGATCGTCGGCCTCCTGCTCACGGCGATCACCCTGCTCATCCTCATCGCCGTCTCTTTCCTCATCGCCCTTGTCGTCTTCGGGTCCGCGCCGCTCACGAGTCCCCTCGGCGGTGCGTTCGACGTGACCACCTCATGGCAGCGGCTGGCTATCGTGACGGCCTACATCGGCATCCAGTTGCTCATCCCCGCGGGCATCGCCTTCCTCATGAGCGTGCTCACCGATGTGCCCCTGGGTGCTGTGGGAGCTGCGGTCGTCATCGTGATCGTGCTCAACATCATCGACGCGATCGATGCGCTCGGAGATCTGCGGCGCTTCCTCCCCACCGACTACGGCGGCTCGTGGGCCGATGCCCTCGGTCAGCAGATCGCGTGGGATGACATGGCGATCGGAGCGTCGTACGCACTGGTGACCTTCGCTGTCCTGGCAGCGATCGCCGTGCTGCGCTTCGACCGCAAGGACATTCTCTCGTAGCCACCGTCTGCCGCGGCTGCCATCGCCGTCGGCTCTGGCAGGATGACCGCGACCAGGGGAGGTCGCATGGCTTCGAGTTCCGCCAGCCCGTCGACGGACGCGAGCACGGCCCAGGCGCCACGGCGAGCCGGCATCGTGCTCACCGCGCTCATCCTCGGCGCGATCGTGGCCAACCTCAATCTCAGCGTCGCCAATGTCGCCCTTCCGGATATCGGCAAGTCGCTCGATGCCAGCCAGACGGAGCTCAACCTCATCGCGATCGGCTGCACCCTCGGCCTCGCGATGTCCGTCCTCTATCTCGGCGCGCTAGGTGATCGCTACGGCCGCAAGCTGATGCTGATGCTCGGCCTGGCGCTGACACTGCCTGCGAGTGCCATCTCGGCGTGGGCGCCCGATGGCGCCATCCTCATCGGCGGCCGGATCTTCACGGGTGTCGCCGCCGGCTTGGCATACCCGACGACGCTGGCCCTCATCACGGCGCTGTGGGGCCCGGGCAAGGCGCGCGTCAAGGCGATCGCGCTGTGGTCGGGTATCGGCGGCGGTGGTGCCGTGCTGGGTCCTGTCATCGCCGGCGCGCTGCTGGAGTGGTTCTGGTGGGGGTCGGTCTTCCTCATCGCCGTGCCGCCGGCCGTCATCGCGCTCGTACTCGTGTGGAAGGTTGTCCCCGCCCACGTGAACGAGTCGACGGATCCGGTGGACAACCTCGGCGGAGTCCTCTCGGTCGTCATGATCGCTGCTCTCGTGCTCGGCCTCAGCACCATCGCAGCTCCCGGCCAGCTGCTGTCCTCGCTCCTCATGATGGGACTCTCGGTTGTGGTGGGAGTCGCCTTCATCCTGCGCCAGAGGCGAGCCCGCAACCCGATCTACGACCTGCACTACGCGGGCCGCCGCATCTTCTGGGTCGCTGCGGTGAGCGGCATGATCGTCTTCGGATCGCTCATGGGCTCGCTCTTCGTGGGCCAGCAATTCCTGCAGAACGTGCTGGCCTACTCCACGCTCTCCGCAGGCTTTGCCGTCCTGCCCGCGGCGATCCTGATGATGGCGGTGTCCCCCCTGTCGGCGCGCATGATCAATGCGCTCGGCTCGCGCGACACCCTGCTGGTGGGGACGGGATTCGTCGTCGTCGCCTTCGTCCTCATGCTGGTCCTGTGGAGAGAAGGCTCGCCGTACTGGCAGATCGGTCTCGCCTACGCCATCCTCGGTGCCGGGGTCGGCATCGGCCTGGCACCGGCGTCACGGGCACTGACGAGTTCAGTGCCGGTCGATCACGTGGGCATGGCGTCCGCCACGTCCGACCTGCAGCGCGACCTGGGCGGATCCATCATGCAGGCGCTCCTCGGATCGCTCCTCACCGCTGGATACGCGGCGACGATGGCCCTGCGGATCGGATCGAGCCCCGACGCCGCTCAGGTGACGAGCGAGACCCAGGCGACTCTCCAGAAGTCGTTCTCGAGTGCCGAGGCGCTCTCCGAGCAGTACCCCCAGTACTCCTCGGAGATCATCGAAGCCGCACGCCAGTCCTTCCTCACCGGCGCCAACTGGGCCTACCTCGCTGCTATCGCCGCAGGTCTCGTGGCGATGGCGATCGTGCGCTTCTGCTACCCGGGCAAGGCAGGGGAGACCGCGCTCCTCAACGCGTACGCCCAGGAGGATGCGGCTTCCCAGAAGGCAGCTAGTAGCTGAAGGGCCAGGCCTTGAAGTAGTTGCGCAATCGCAGCCAGAGTCCGTAGAGCCCTCGTGGCTCGAGGATGAGGAAGAGAATGATCAGCAGGCCGAAGATGATCGACTGCAGCTCGAAGACGTTGAGCAGGCCGCCCTCTCCGATGCCGCCGAATCCGGGGATGAAGCCCGTGAGCGTGTTCACGAGCTTGGGCAGCATCACCACGAAGACCGCGCCCATGATGGAGCCGCTGATGGTGGCCAGGCCGCCGATGAAGACCACGGCGAGGAAGTCGATGGAGAGGAAGATGTTCCAGGTCTCGGGAGAGATGCGCCCGATCACGATGGAGAGCAAGGCTCCGGAGATGCCCGCGTAGAACGACGAGACCGTGAAGGCGAGCGACTTGGTGCGCAGCAGCGAGACGCCCATGACCTCTGCCGCGACATCACGGTCGCGCACGGCGGCGAAGTTGCGGCCGAATCGCGAGCGCACGAAATTGCGCGCTCCGAAGGCCATGACGACAAAGATCACCAGGCAGGCGACGTAGAAGACCGTGAAGCGGTCGATCCGATATCCGAGGATTGTCTGGTTGGAGAAGAGGTCGAAACCGAGGAAGACCGGGTCGGCGGGCGCGCGGCCCACTCCAGCGCCGCCGGTGATGGGCTTGGCCTCCTTGAAGATGTGCTCGCCGATGAAGACCAGTCCCAGCGTGAGGATGGCCAGGTAGAGCCCGCGCACGCGGGCAGCCAGGGGAGCGAGCACGAAAGCCACCAGTGCGGGCACCAGGCCGGCAAGGGGCAACCAGATCACCATGTCGAGACCGAGGCCGATCACGTCACCCTGTGCTTCGCCGCCCAGGACGGCTGCGGTGTAGGCGCCCACGCCCATGAAGAACGCCTGTCCGAGGGACACCTGGCCGGCGTAGCCGGTGAGGACGTTGAGGCCGATGCCGCCGATGGCGAAGATGAGGACCGTCGTCAGCAGTGCCACCATGTCGCGCTGGAGGAAGAAGGGGATGACCGCCATGGCGATGATGCCTGCGATCACCCAGTTGCGCTTGACGCGCGTGTTGAAGATGGCCATCTCGCGCGCGTAGCTCGTGAAGAGCTGCGGGCGGCCCTTGACGGTGCGCAGCGATTCCTTGGTCGCGGTGGTCATACCCGCACCACCTCCTTGGTGCCGAAGAGACCGTAGGGCCGGACCATCAGGACGATGATCATGATGAGGTAGGGGACGATGACGTCGAAGTTCGCGCCCAGCCACGGGGCGTAGATCGGCTGGTAGGTGCGGGTCAGCGATTCGGCGACGCCGATGATGAGCCCGGCGATCACCGACCCCTTGATGGAGTCGAGTCCGCCGAGGATGATCACGGGCAGGGCCTTGAGGGCGACGAGGGCGACGGTCGTCTCGACACCGGAGCTGCCCGCCGTGAGCAGGGCCCCCGCCAGGGCAGCCATCGCGGCGGCGATGCCCCAGGAGAGGCCGAACATCCGTCCGACGTTGATGCCCTGCGCGAGGCTCGTCTCCTGATCGAAGGCGGTGGCGCGCATCGCCAGACCCGTGCGCGAACGGGCGAGGAAGAGGCCGACGATCCCGATCGCGACGAGGGCGATCACCAGGCGGGCGATGTCGATAGTGAAGAGTCGCGCGCCCAGGACATCGACCGTGTTCAGCCCGAAGGGGTCGTTGACGGTGAGGAGTTCGGAGCCGATGAGCCGACCCGCCACGATGAGAAGGATGATGAAGACACCGACGGTGACCGTGGCCGCTGAGAAGGCTGGTCTCCCGACCATCGGCCGCAGGGCGACCCGTTCGATGATCATGCCGATGACCGCCATGACGGCCATGCCCAGCAGGACCGAGAGCCAGAAGGGCAGGCCGATCGCATTGCCGAACGACCCTGTGAAGAAGGCGCCGAGGATCATCAGCGCCGGGGTCGCGAAGTTGATGACGCCCGTGGCCCGGTAGACGATGACGAAGGACACGCCGAGCACGGCGTAGAGGCCGCCGAGGCCGAGGCCCCGGACCAGGGATTCGATGAGGTCCGTCATGATCTAGGCCTCCGCGTGCTCGACGACGATGACGTCGCTCTGGTCGCCGCCCGGAAGCCGGTCGGCCCCCGAGTACATGTCGTCGATGAGGGGCTCGAAGGCCGTGGTGAGTGCGGAGCGCTTCACCTTCTGCGTGGCGGTGAGCTCGCCGTCCTCGTGGTCGAGCGCCTTGGTGAGCATGCGGAACTTGCGGATGTTCTCGACGCGGGCCGTCGCCTCGTTGACCTTCGCGATGATGCCCTGGACGAGTCGCAGGACGTCTTCCTTCTCCGAGAGATCGCGGTAGGTGGTGTACGGGATCCGCTTGGCGCGGGCCCATTGCCCGACCGTGTCCTCCTCGATGCCGATGAGGGCGGTGAGGTAGGGGCGCTGATCGCCGATGACGATGGCCTCACGAATGAAGGGAGAGGACTTCAGGGCGTTCTCGAGTTCTGATGGCGAGATGTTCTTGCCACCCGCGGTGATGATGATGTCCTTGATGCGGTCCACGATCTTGAGATGCGTGCCGTCCACCCACTCCCCGACGTCGCCGGTGTGCAGCCAGCCATCCGCGTCGATCGTCTCGGCTGTTGCATCGGGCTTGCCCCAGTAGCCCGCGAAGGTGCCGGGATGACGCGTGAGGATCTCACCCGTGCCGTCAGCGAGGATGACCTCCACGCCGGGATGGGGCTCGCCGACGGTCCCGAGCTTGATGCGCCCACGGCGATTGCTCGTCGCGACGGCGCTGTTCTCCGTCATGCCGTAGAGCTCATTGATGACGACGCCCATCGTGAAGAAGAAGAAGAGCACGTCGGGCGAGATCGGAGCTGCTGCTGAGGCTGCCGCGCGCACCCTGCGCAGGCCCAGCCGCTCGCGCAGCGCGCGGTAGAGGAAGACATAGCCGACGGCGTAGCGGATCCGGCTCCACAGCGTGTGCTTGCCGCCGTTGGCGAGCATTGTCTTGGCGATGCCGTTGCCGACCTTCATCCAGATGCCGTAGTTCAATTTCTTGATGCGTGAGGCGGCGGCCATCCTGACCTCGACCGCGGCCTTGAGCTTCTCCCAGATGCGGGGGACGGCGAAGAAGAGGGTCGGCTGGACCTCGCGGATGTTGATGGTCACCGTGTCGATCGACTCGGCGAAGTGCACGACAGCGCCGGAGACGGCGTTGGTCCAGGTGGTCACCGCGCGCTCCGCGACATGGCAGAGCGGGAGGTAGGACAGGATGACGTCACTCGGGTTGGGTGGAGGGTCATAGAGGCCACCACCGTCGACGATGACATTGCTCGCGAACTCCACGTTGGCGTTGGAGAGCATCGCGCCCTTGGGAGGTCCGGTCGTCCCGGAGGTGTAGACCAAGGTGACGATGTCGCCTGGCTCCGCCTGCTCCGCGATCCTGTCGAGAGCGCGGGGATCGGCTTCGCGATGTGCGTGGCCACGGGCGAGGAACTCCTCCCAGCTCATCAGCTTGGGATGATCGATGGTGGCGACGCCGCGCGGCTCGAGGTAGACGATGCGCTCGAGAGCGGGGCACTGCCCCTCGATGAGGAGGGCCTTGTCGACCTGCTCCTGGTCCTCGGCGATGAGGATGCGCGCCCCTGAGTCGGCGAGCAGGTAGGCGACCTCGGGGGCCGGGTTCGTGGGGTAGAGGCCCACCGTGATCCCTCGCACCGAGTTGGTGCCCAGGTCGGAGAAGAGCCACTCGGGCCTGTTCTCCGCGTGAATGGCGATGCGATCGCCGGGCTCGATTCCGAGGGAGAGGAGTGCGTGACCGACCAGGCTCACCTGATCGGCGTAGTCGGCCCAGGTGATGTCGCGCCAGATGCCCAGGCGCTTCGCCCGCATGGCGACGCCGTCGGGGGCTGCCTGGGCGCGCCTCTGCACGGCTCCGACAAGCGTCCAGGTGCCCGTGATGGGCTCGGCCACCGCGGTCATCGGGTCTCCTTCCCTGCGTCACTGAGTTCTTCGCCGAGGTAGGCGCGGATCACGTTGGGGTCGGCTTGCACCTCGGCAGGGGTGCCCAGGGCGATGCGCTCGCCGAAGTCCAGGACGAGGACGCGGTCCGCGAGATCCATGACCAGGCCCATGTCGTGCTCCACCAGGATCATCGTCACGCCCATCTCTGCGCGGACATCGAGGATGAAGCGCGCCATGTCCTCCGTCTCTTCCGAATTCATGCCGGCGACGGGCTCGTCGAGCAGGAGGAGCGTGGGGTCCATGGCCAGGGCGCGCCCGAGCTCGACGCGCTTCTTGACGCCGTAGGGCAACATCCCGACGGGGAAGCTGCGGTGGCTCTCGATGTCCAGGAAGTCGATGATGCGCTCGACGACCTCGCGGTTGGCCACCTCTTGCCGCTTGGCCTTGCGGCTGAAGAGGAACGCCGAGGCGATGGAGTAGTTCATGTGCAGGGCCCGGCCCAGCATGAGGTTGTCGAGGACCGTGAGGTTGTCGAAGAGCTCGATGTTCTGGAACATGCGCGCGACCCCGAGGCGGGCGATGTCCTCGGGGGGCTGGCCGACGAGGTTCTCGCCACGGAAGTCGATCGAACCCTGCTGGGGGTGGTAGACGCCGGAGATGCAGTTGAAGATCGACGTCTTGCCCGCGCCGTTGGGGCCGATGATCGCGAAGAGCTCACCGCTGCGTACGTCAAAGCTGACGTCGCGGATGGCCTGGGTGCCGCCGAAGGACAGTGAGATGCCCTGGGCACTGAGGAGGACGTCCGTGCTCAACTCAACCACCGCTTCCGTCGCCGGTACTGCTTGACGTCCCTCAGGGATCCCCGCTCTTCTCCGCGCAGGCCCAGGTAGAACTCGCGGATATCGTCGTCCTCGCGGAGCTGCTCGGCCGGCTTGTCCATCACGACGCGTCCGGTCTCGAGCACGTAGCCATGGGTGGCGATGGACAGTGCCATCGAGGCGTTCTGCTCGACGAGGAGCACCGACGTGCCGGACTCCTTGATCTGCACGATGAGGTCACGCAGCTGCTGGACGATCTTGGGTGCCACGCCGAGCGACGGCTCGTCGAGGAGCAGGTAGCGCGGACGCGCCATGAGCGCGCGGCCGATCGCCAGCATCTGCTGCTCCCCGCCGGAGAGGTAGCCGGCGGTCTGCTTGCGGCGTTCGGCCAGGACGGGAAACATCGCGTAGGCGCGCTCCAGGCCCTCGGAGATGTCGGCCCGGGACGCGGTGTGGCCGCCGGCCTTGAGGTTCTCTTCGACCGTGAACTCGCGGAAGATCCGGCGTCCTTCCATCACCTGCCCGACGCCTGCCTCGACGATCTTCGGGGCAGGCAGGCCGCCCAGCTCGCGGCCGTCCAGGGTCACCCGGCCCTTGGAGATGCGACCGCGGTGGACATCGAGCAGTCCGGTCATGGCTCGGATCACGGTGGTCTTGCCCGCTCCATTGGGGCCTAGCAGGGCAACAATGGACCCCTCAGGAACCTGGAGGCTGACCCCTTTGAGCACGAGGATGACGTCCTCGTAGACGACCTCGAGGTTCTCGACGGCGAGCACCGGGCGATCCTCCTCCCTTGGCGGTGGGGACCGCCCTGATGCTCAGCCATCTTGCCAAGGATTCGGGGCGGCGCGAGGCGAACTTCCCTGGCGGACCCCCGCTTTCTTTGACAGAGTGTCAGCCCAGGAGCGCTCCGGCCCGAGAGGGTCGCCGGGCGCGAACCGGACAGCCAAGGAGGAACCAGTGGTGTCGAGGCGCATGGCGAAGGTCCTCGCGGGCGCGGGGGCAGCGGCCCTGGTGCTCGTGGGGTGCAGCAGTGGGGGAGGCGATGCGACCCCCACCCAGGCGGCGTCGTCGGAGGGGGGCACCTCGCCCCGTGAGGGCATCGTCTTCGATATCGGTGTCACCGAGGAGCCGTGTCCCGAGGCGATCAACCCCGAGAACGGATGCATCTACCTCGGCGTCCTGTCGGACCTGACCGAGGGACCGTTCGCGCCGCTCGCGACGCAGGTCGTCACGGGCCAGCAGGACTTCTGGACCTACGTCAACGAGCAGGGCGGCATCTCCGGCTTCGATGTCAACATGGCTGCCAACACGCGCGACAACAAGTACGACCCGGCCGTGCACAGCCAGGAGTACCGCGCCATCGAGCCCAACATCCTCGCGCTCGCCCAGACCCTGGGCACGCCGCAGACCCAGGCGATCCTCAGCGACATGGAGGCCGACAACGTCATCGGCGTCCCGGCCTCGTGGTGGTCCGGCTGGCAGTTCCCCGAGTCCGACGGTGGCGTGATCCTGGAGTCGGGGTCGTCCTACTGCATCGCCGCCATGGGCGGCCTGGACTGGTGGGTCGAGAACAAGACGCCTATCGCCAAGCTCGTCGCAGTCGGCTATCCCGGTGACTACGGCGGCGATTTCGCCGCAGGTGCCGAGAAGTGGGCCGGAGCCAACGGCGTGGAGTTCGCGGGCTTCGTCGAGACGGCGCCCAATGCGACCGCGGGCAATCAGGACGCTGCCGTCTCGGCGGTCGTCGAGTCGGGCGCCGATGTCGTCGCGATTGGAGTAGGCCCTGCCGAGGCCGCTGAGATCATTGGCAAGGCTGTGGCGGGTGGCTTCAAGGGGCAGTTCCTGGGTGCGGCACCGACATGGAACCCGCTGCTCCTGCAGACGGCGGCGGCTCCTGCGCTTCTCGCCGCCTACACCAACGTGGGCACCACCGGCTCGTTCGGGACGCCTTCGGTGGCGATGGACGCGATGCAGGCCCAGCTCGGCGACGGGATCCTGCCGTCCAATGACGGCTACACCTACGGCTGGGTGTGGCAGTACCCGCTCAAGGCAGCGCTCGAGAAGGCGGCCGCCAACGGCGACCTGACCCGCGAGGGCCTCGTGGCCGCGGTGCAGGGCGGCGTCGAGGTCGACTACGAGGGTGCCCTGCCGAACTCGCTCGTCGGCGGCCCGCCGGCGGACGTCGATCGCTCCGTGTCGATCAACATCCCGTCCGAGGAGGCTGCGCTCGGCATCGAGACGCTCCTCATGGGGTACGTCGGCCCGACCGCCCAGGCCTACGACTACAGCGCTCCCTGCTCGGGCGCCTGATCGGTTCAGTTCACGAAGGAGGGGGCGGACCCACGTGGGTCCGCCCCCTCCTTCGTCTTACAGGCCTTCGTCCTACGAGCTCGCCTAGGTGGTCACCGCCACGGTGGCGATGATGATCGCGCTGACCACCAGGAAGATCGCGATGCCGGTGAGGAATCCGAACCGGAGCCGCTTGTTGAGTGCTTCTCCTGCCGGGCCCTCGAACCGATGCTCGTGGAAGTAGTACGCGCCGATGATGCCGCTCAGGAGCACGAGTCCCAGCGCGATGTAGCCAACGATGACGGAGACGTCCCAGACCGTGAGGTAGCCGACCGCGCCCACTCCTCCGCTGGTGAAGAGATAGAAGATGGTCAGTCCCACGAGGGCGGTGCCGGCGGTCCGGAGCTGGATGTCATTGCGGCCCAGGAAGAGCGTGGCCACGCCGAGGATGATGAAGATGAGGAGGGGGATGTAGTACTTCGTGATGCTCGCGACGGTGCTGCGCGCGACGGGGAGCCCGAAGGTCAACGACGAATAGGTCTCCCCGAAGCCGACGAGGAAGTGCTCGGATGTCGTGAGGGAAAAGGGCTCGATGAGCCACCCGGGGACTCCGATCAGGGAGCTGACCTCGCTGGTCTGCTGGTCAGGGATGAAGATCAATTCCTCCATGCCGAGGTCTTCGTGCTCGATGATGATCGGCAGTGTCTGCGTGTCGAAGGGGAAGAGCCGGAGATTGGGCTGGAAGACGAAGGTGCCCGACACGCGCCACCACTTCGTGGGGCCCTCCACTGCAGTGAGCTCGGAGGTGTACTCGTTGGCATTGACCAGGTCCCAATCCTCGGCCTGGCACTCTTCGATGCAGGTGATCCCGAGGTAGAAGATGGCGTGGAAGACGCCCTCGTCCAGGCTGAGCTTCGACAGGCTCGTCACGATGACCGCGACGCGCGCCTCAGCAGGGGCCTGGTCTGGGCGGAGTTCGGTGGAGATGGGGGCGCTCGCCTGTGCGGGAGCCGCTGACGCGACCATCCCGAGCCCCGCGATGAGCGCGAGGAGGAGGCTGCCCCAGGTGAGCCGATTCCGCGGTGAGCCCGGCATCGCTGTCCTCCCCATCCTGTGCTGTCGGGCGTTCAGCATAGGCGCCCCGTAGTCTCAGCAGGTGTCGATGAACCATCCCCCCACGGCCGATTCGCCCGATCCCGCCGTGCGCGGGACGGCGCGCCTGCGCCGGCAGGTGGGCACCTTGCGCGTGCTCACGATCGTGAGCCTTGTCCTGGTCGTGCTGTTGGGCGTGTGGGCGGTCGTGGGCGTGGTGTCCCTGTCCTCCCAGGTGTCGTCACTGGAAGCGAAGGTCGACTCCCTTTCGGTCCGATGGTCGGAGGAGCGGGGTGCCACCGGCGACTCCGCGACGACGGGGGCACAGTCGGCACCCAGCCCCGCGCCGAGTGCCGCGGAAGCGCCGGCCTCGGGGGACCTGGCAAGTCCCGTCGGGGTGGGCAAGGCGGGAGCCATCGTGGTGGGCGACCCGGACGCGGCGAAGGTGGTCGAGGTGTACGTCGACTACCAGTGTCCCTACTGTCAGCGCTGGGAGACCGAGATCGGCACGGCGCTCATGGAGCGCGCCTTGCAGCCCGGGTCAGGGCTGGTCGTGAAGCAGTACAACATGGCCTTCCTCGGCGAGGCCAACAGGAGCCTCAATCCGCCCGGTGCCTCCGCGCGTGCCGCCAGCGCCGCCGCATGTGTCTTGGAGGGGGCCGGCGTGGATGCATTCGTCGCCTTCAACACCGCGGTCTTCGCCGCACCGGGAGGCTCTGATCCTGCGACCCGCTTCGATGCGGAGTCGCTGAGGTCGCTCGCCGGCGGGATCGGCGCTGACGACGAGACCCTGGCATGCATTGAGGAGGGGCGCTTCA
>JAPOKX010000089.1 GCA_029977425.1 Actinomycetota bacterium | reverse complement strand
CGTACGACCGCGGCATGCGCGAGGGCAGTGGCGACTTCGGCATGCAGATCTGGCTCGACGCCTGGGCCGAGGCGTCACGCCGTCCAGCGCTCCGGCGTACGTCGCGACGGCTCAATGAGGAGTGGCAGCGCGCGCTCGCGGAAGTCATCCATGCGGGAGTGGTCGGCGGAGAGATGCACTGCGACGATCCTGATGCGAGCGCCTGGCGCATCCTGTCGCTGCTCGACGGTCTCATCCTGCAGGTCGTGGCCCACGGTGACGTGCTCACGCGCGAGCAGGCGGATGCGTGGTCGCGGACCGCGGCAGAGCGCGAACTCGGGCTGCGGCCGGGGGCACTCTCCCGCGTCGTCGCAGCGCGCGGTGGCTGACCTCTGACGGCGTCCGGTCCGGGCGCGGGTGGTGTCGCTGTCCGCCTGACCCCTAGCCTGCTCCCATGACCGCACCGCTCTCCGTCGCTGCGATGGGGTCGGTCATCCGCGCCCATCGCAAGGCGTCGGGCCTGAGCCAGAAGGACCTGGCCAAGGCGGCGGGAGTCTCCCGCGCCACCCTCAACTACCTCGAGAGTGGCCGCGAAGACATGGAGATCGGTGCGAGCAAGCTCCTCGCCCTGCTTGAGGTGCTGGGCATTCCCGTCGGGGTGCCCTCAGAGGTGAGTCGCGACGCCGACGAGGCCACAGTGGAGGCGGCTCTCGCCACCCTGGGCAAGGGCCGCAAGCTGACGGAAGGAGATTTGATGGAAGCCCTGGCCTCCGGTCGGATCCCGCCCAAGGCCGAGGCCGGACTGGTCGCCTTCCTGGAGCACGCCCCGGACGGCTCAGGCCCCGCGGCGGTGCGGCTCGCGGCTGCTCGATCGGGCAACCCCTCCAAGGAGATCAGCCGCAACGGACGGGCCCTGGCCAAGGCCCTCCACATCGCCTGCCCCCTGTGGCTGGGTGGTGCTTAGGCCCTCTGACGTGGTCAAACGTCCCAGAGGCGCCCGGGGTGTCGGCTGGAATCGACCTTTTGGCAGTCATGTGTCGAATGTGATCGACATGTGATCGAAGAAAATGTCGAATGCCTTTGACATCAATGGGACGCCGACGTACCGTGGTCGCATGTTCGCTGATCGAGTGCGCCGCGCATTCCGTGCCGTAAGCCGGCACGTCGACGTCATGCCGGACACCCTGGTGATTCGGGCCCTCGAGGCGCCCGAGCGGGTCTCCGTCGGCCGCGGCTGACGCACGCGGCTACTCGACCGGGCTTGCCTGCCTGGGCCCGATCATTCGACCGGGCCGCGGCCCTCCAGCTTCGGGTGCATCGGCTCCGGGCCGTCATCGAGGAGTTCCTCAGGGAGGATCTCCTGCTCCACGTCAGACGCGTGAATCGTGTGTGTCATGGCCCAGATCGCCCACGCGGCGAATGCCAGCGTGACCCCTCCGACGGCGATCCACGCGAGCACCGTCGGAAGGCGCGTGAGGTAGAACATCCCGAATGCCATGCCGGCAGACATCGGGATCGTGACCACCCAGGCGAGCAGCATCTCGCCGACGACACGCCAGTTGGCGCCCTTCCCCGACCCGATGCCGGCACCGACGACCGACGATGCGGCCGCGTGGGTCGTGGAGATAGGCGCGCCGAGGCTGGTCGCTCCGAAGATCGCCGTCACCGCTCCGATGTTGGCGGCCACGCCGGTGTTGGCATAGAGAGTGGTGAGCTTCAGGCCCATCGTCTCGATGATCTTCCATCCGCCCCAGAGGGTGCCGAGCGCGATCGCGCCGTATGCGGACAGCGCCACCCACTCGGGAACGACGATGTTCTTGCCGGTCTCGTCCATCGTCGTGTAGCCCGCGCCCAGCATGAGGGCGGCGATCACACCCATCGTCTTCTGGGCGTCATTTGCCCCGTGGCCGAAGGACAGGGCAGCCGCCGACACCACCTGGGCTCCCTTGAAGACCGGGTGGTTGTCGTGCCACTTCGTCACCTTCTGGACCAGGTAGACGAGATAGACCGCGAGGAAGGCGACGCTCAGGGCGACAGCCGGCGAAGCGACGATGCCGATGGCCGACTTGCTCACGCTGCTCCAGTCGATGGCAGCGATCCCACCGGCCGCGATGCCCGCGCCCACAAGTCCGCCGATGATCGCGTGACTCGAGGAAGAGGGCATGCCGATATTCCACGTGATGTAGTTCCACGCGATCGCTGCAAAGAGCGCCGAGAAGATGACAGCGAGACCGACATAGTCCGCTTGCACGGTCTTGGCCACCGTGTTTGCCACCGCAGTGCCGACGACGAAATAGGCGACGAAGTTGAAGAACGCGGAGAAGGCGGGTGCCCACTTGGCGGGAAGGGCGCGTGTGGCGACCACGGTGGCTACCGCGTTGGCCGCGTCGTGGAAGCCATTGGTGAAGTCGAAGATGAGCGCGAGCGCGACGACCAGGATGATCGCCAGGAGCACGAGGTCCACACCGGCTCCCGTCGTCGTCGGCCGCCCCGTCGGCCGAGGGTGGATCCTGCGCCCGAAGCGTTCAAGGCCCGTTTACCCGCAGATTGTGACCCGTTCGCCCGGAGCCGAGGGATGCGGGCCGGCGTGTTCATGCTCCGTTCACCTTGCGCTCGCCGGGTGTTGACTTAGGCCATGGAGGTCGGGCTCATCATCGCCATCGGGTTCGCGGTGGCCTTCGCCCTGACCAATGGCTTCCACGACGCCTCGAACGCCATCGCCACCCTCGTGGCCACCCGCGGGGCCACGCCGGGGCAGGCGGTCGTGCTCTCAGCCACCTTCAACATGGCGGGCGCCATCCTGCTGGGCACCGCCGTCGCCGACACGATCAGCTCGATCGTCACCGTGCCCGACAGCCAGATGGTCGCGGTCGTTGGCGCGGGCCTCGCGGGGGCCACCGCGTGGAACCTCATTACCTGGTGGCTCGGCCTTCCTTCATCCTCAGGTCACGCGCTGGTGGGCGGTCTCGTCGGAGCGGCCATCGCCGACGGCATCCTCACCGGCGCCGGTGGCCTGGGCTCGGTCAACTGGACCGCGGTCGTCGCGGTCCTCATCGCGCTTCTCGTGTCGCCTCCACTGGGCTTCCTCGGCGCCTTCCTCCTGCTGCGCTTCCTGCGGTGGCGCTCACGGCGGTGGACGCGTCGCTGGGACGATCCCATGCGCGCGGGCAATTGGGTCACGGCCGCGACGCTGTCGTTCAGTCATGGCGGCAACGACGCGCAGAAGGCGATGGGCGTGATCGCCGTCCTCCTCCTCGCCACGGGCGAGACGAGCGAGCTCACGGTGCCGCTGTGGGCCAAGATCGTCACCGGCGCGGCGCTCACGCTGGGCACCGCGCTCGGCGGCTGGCGCATCGTGCGCACGATCGGGCAGCGCATCTTCGGCCTCACGCCCGTCGACTCCTTCGCGAGCCAGACCTCGTCGACCGCCGTGATCCTCGGCGCTTCCCTTGTCGGCGCTCCCGTGAGCACGACCCAGGTGGTCGCCTCCTCCGTCGTCGGCATCGGGGCCGGCCGGCGGCGCTGGCGTCACGTGCGGTGGGAGATCGTGCGCCACATGGGCATCGCCTGGGTGACCACGATCCCCGCGGCGGCGATACTGGCCGTGATCATCCTCTTGGTGTGGAGGGCATGGTGAGCGAGAGTGAGCCGTCGACGGGCGGCAGTAAGCGTGGCCGGTGGTTCCTGCCCGAATCGCCTGACGTCATCGGCATGCTCCATCGCCAGGCAGAGGTGACGGCGTCGGGCATGAAGGCGTTCGCCGCCTGGGCGGCGGGCGACGAGTCGCGCGCGCCAGAGGTACGCGCGGCCGAGCATGAGTGCGACGACCTGCGCCGTCAGCTCGTCGATGCCGTGCGCGACGCCTTCACGACGCCGCTGGAGCCCGAGGATCTCTTCCAGCTCTCGCGCGACCTCGACAAGGTGATCAACGGCGCGAAGGACACCGTGCGCGAGTCGGAGGCGATGCAATTCCCGCCCGACGCCGCCTCCGCCGAGATGGCCACCCTGCTCTCCGAGGGCGTCGACCATCTGCGCGATGCCTTCGAGCGCCTGGATGGTCGGCGTGACCGGCACGGACTCGCGACCGAGGCCGCAGATGCGGCAGTGAAGTCCCAGCGGCAGCTCGAACGGGTCTATCGTCGCGCGATGGGCGAGTTGCTGGAGGTCAACGACATCCGCCTTGTGCTCGGCAGCCGCGAGCTCTACCGCCGGATGACGGCCATGTCCGACGACGTCGTGTCAGTCGCCGATCGCATCTGGTACTCACGAGTGAAGGAGTCATGACCGTGTCGGACACCTCGACGTCGAGCAAGGAGACACCGAAGCGTCGTCGCTGGCCCTGGGTCCTCGGGATCATCGCGATCATCCTCGTGCTCGTGCTTGCCACACTCTCGTCGTTCCTGCAGTGGACCGTGAAGCGCAGCTGGCCGCAGACCGACGGCACGATCGCCGTCGCAGGCCTGTCGGCGCCCGTCGACGTGGTGCGCGACGAGCTCGGCATTCCCACGATCTACGGCGACAGCCTCGCTGACCTGATGTTCGCCGAGGGCTATGTGCACGCCCAGGACCGCTTCTGGGAGATGGACGTGCGCCGTCACATCACCGCGGGCCGCCTCTCGGAGATGTTCGGCGAGAGCCAGGTGCCGACCGACGCCTTCCTGCGCACCCTTGGCTGGCGCCGCATCGCGGAGCAGGAGGTGTCGATGCTCAACGACACCTCGCGACTGATGCTCGACTCCTATGCCGCGGGCGTCAACGCCTATCTGGAAGGCCGCTCGAAGTCCGACATCAGCCTCGAGTACGCGGTCCTCGGCCTGACGAACCCGAGCTACCAGATCGAGCAGTGGACTCCCGCCGACTCGGTGGCGTGGCTCAAGGCCCTGGCGTGGGACCTGCGCGGCAACATGACCGATGAGATCTACCGCGTCGTACTGGCGTCGGCGACGTCCGTGGAGCAGGCCGAGCAAGTCTTCCCGCCGTACCCCTTCGATCGCAATCGCCCGATTGTCGAGGGAGGCGCCGTGTCGGGCGGCGCGTATGAGCCGGAGGTGGTCGGACCGAGTGCGATGGCGGCTGCGGCCGCGATGCGGGTCGCGCCCGATGAGGTCCCGGGCATCGCCGACACGCTGCAGGGCGTGCTCGCCGCCTCCGCGCTGCTTGATCCGTGGCTCGGGCAGCCCGGCAAGGGCATCGGATCCAACTCCTGGGCCGTCGATGGGCGTTACACGACGACGGGCAAGCCCATCCTCGCCAACGATCCGCACCTTGCACCGAGCATGCCGAGCCTGTGGTACCAGGCCAACCTGCGCTGCCGAGTGGAGTCGCCCGAGTGCTCGGTCAATGTCGGGGGCTGGACCATGGCGGGGCTGCCCGGCGTCTTCATCGGTCACACCGACCGCTTCGCCTGGGGCTTCACCAACACCGGGCCCGACGTCACCGACCTGGTCCTCACCAAGGTCGAGGGCGACGCCTATGAGTACGACGGCGAGCTCGTGCCGCTCGACGTGCGCACCGAGCGCATCCAGGTCGCTGGTGGCGAGCCGGTCGATATCACCATCCGCTCGACGGAGTCGGGCCCGATCATCTCCGATGTCATCGAGGCCGGCGAGAACTACGTGACCATCGGCGCGGAGGCGCCCGTGCCCGCGCCCGGCTACGTGGATGTCGGCGATGCCGGTGGCGACTACGCCGTTGCACTGCGCTGGACCGCGCTGGAGCCCGGCACGACGTTCGATGCGTTCGCCCTGCTCAATGACGCCAAGGACTTCGAGGCCTTCCGCGAGGCGGCGGCCATCCTCGAGGTGCCGGCGCAGAACCTCCTCTATGCCGACATCGACGGCAACATCGGCTACCAGATGCCCGGTGTCATCCCCGTGCGCGAGGGATACGACGGTAAGTGGCCGGTGCCCGGCTGGTCGAGCGATCTCGGCTGGACGGGCAACATCCCCTTCGAGGAGCTGCCCTGGGCCTACAACCCGCCCGAGGGCTGGATCGTGACGGCCAACCAGGCGGTCATCGGACCGGAGTACCCCTACTTCATCACCGATGACTGGTCCTATGGCGCCCGAAGCCAGCGCATCGTCGATCTCCTCACCGCGCAGATCGAGGAGGGCCGTGCCTTCACCGTCGCGGACATGCAGGCGATGCAGATGGACAACTGGAATGCCAATGCCGACTTCCTGGTGCCGCGCCTTGCGGACATGCCCGTGCAGGAGGCGACTCAGGCAGGCATGGCGCTGCTCGACGGCTGGGACTACCAGCAGGGCATCGACTCTGCCCCGGCTGCCTACTTCAATGCCTTCTGGCGCCAGCTCATCACGCGCATGTTCGACTCCAAGACCGGCACC
>JAPOKX010000088.1 GCA_029977425.1 Actinomycetota bacterium | reverse complement strand
CTCGACAGCCTTCGGGTCGACGTCCACCGCGAACACGCCGTCGCCGTAGCTCGCGACGATCCTCGTTTTTGAGAGCCAGCGCACGCGAGGCGTCAGGGGAACGTTCGAGGCGGCGACGTCCGTGGTCACGGTCACCCGCAGGAGCAGGGAGCGACGCCAGAGAGTCACGAGGTGCATGGGGGCCGAGGGAGCCTTCGGAGTCGGGGGACTCGTCGGGCCGGCCGTCATGGCGGGCCGGCCTTGTATCCCACGCCACGCACCGTGAGCACGATCTCCGGATGCTCCGGGTCGTGCTCGATCTTGGCGCGCAGGCGCTGCACGTGGACGTTGACCAGGCGCGTGTCTGCCGCGTGGCGATACCCCCACACTTCCTGCAGGAGCACCTCGCGCGTGAACACCTGCCACGGCTTGCGCGCCAAGCAGACGAGCAGGTCGAACTCGAGTGGCGTGAGCGGCACCACCCGGTCGCCGCGACGGACGACGTGCCCGGCCACATCGATGGTGACGTCGCCGATCTCGAGCGTGCCTGCGGCGGGCTCATCGCTGCGTCGGACCCGCGCGCGCAGGCGCGCGACCAGCTCCTTGGGCTTGAACGGCTTGACGACGTAGTCGTCGGCACCGGACTCGAGCCCGAGCACCACGTCGACGGTGTCGTTCTTGGCGGTGAGCATCACGATGGGCACGCCGGACTCGAGCCGGATGGCGCGACAGACGTCGATTCCGTCCATCCCGGGGAGCATGAGATCGAGCAGGATGATGTCGGGACGGGAGTCGCGGAACGCCTGGAGCGCCTCGCTGCCGTCGGCGCAGAAGACGGGGTCGAAGCCCTCGCCGCGCAGCACGATGCCGAGCATCTCGGCCAGTGCCACGTCGTCATCGACGACCAGGACGCGTCCTCTCACGGGATCATGGTGTCATCCCAGGAGCAGGAATGCTGCTCCTGGCAGGTTGTTGACGGCGTGGGCCACGATCGGCGCCCCGAGGCTTCGGGTCCGCCACCTGAGAAGGCCGAAGACCAGGCCGCTGGCGAGGAGGATGGGAGCCCGCATCGGCTCGAGGTGGAAGAGGCTGAAGGCGACGGTCGTGAGGGCGATGACCCAGGCCGTGCTGAGCCCTCGCTTGGCCAGTGCGTTGTAGGCCATGCCGCGGAAGGCGATCTCCTCGGCGATCGGGGCTCCGATGGCGACGCAGAGCGAGAAGACCAGCACGGCGAGGAAGGGGCCCTCGTCGCGGAGTTGCTCTCCCACGTCTCCCGCGGCCGACGTGAACTCCCCGAAGACTGCCTGCAGGGCGAGCGCGATGGTGCCCCCGGCCACGAGAGCCACGACCCCGCCGATCAGGCCCCAGCCGGCGTCGCTCCAGGTGAGCCTGAGGCCCAGGTCGATGCGGGGGCCGTTGCCCTGGAAGGTCGTCGTGAGCAGCGGCCAGCCGGCCAACGCGATCCACGGCAGGGTGGTGCCGAGGATGAGGAGCCACGCCAGCGGCAGGCCGATGAGCTCGGCGATGAGAGCGACCCCGACGGAGATGATCACGAAGCCCAGCAGCGGGATGATCGCGTCGGGGATTCCCCACTTCGGTGGCCTCAGCACACGGCCCTCGGCGAGGGCAATGTCGACGGTGACGGGGCAGCCGGGGTAGTTGGCGGGCGCGCGCATGCGCAGGGCCGGAGACGTCGACTGCGACATCATCCGGCCCTGCGCATGCTTCCTGGGTTGTGGTGAGGCGAGGACGCTTAGTAGCGGTACAGCTCGGGCTTGTAGGGCCCGGCCACGTCCACGCCCATGTACTCGGCCTGGTCCTTGGACAGCTCGGTGAGCCGGACGCCCAGTGCGTCGAGGTGCAGTCGGGCCACCTTCTCGTCGAGGTGCTTGGGCAGGGTGTAGACGCCCAGGGGGTACTCGTCGGGACGCGTGAAGATCTCGAGCTGCGCGAGCACCTGGTTGGTGAAGGAGTTCGACATCACGAACGACGGGTGGCCGGTCGCGTTGCCGAGGTTGAGCAGGCGGCCCTCGGACAGCACGATCACTGAATGGCCGTCGGGGAACGCCCACTCGTCGACCTGGGGCTTGATCGTGCGGCGCACGATCCCGGGGATCTGGGCGAGGCCGGCCATGTCGATCTCGTTGTCGAAGTGGCCGATGTTGCCCACGATCGCCTGGTGCTTCATCCGCGCCATGTGATCGGCGGTGATGACGTCCTTGCACCCGGTCGCCGTGATGAAGATGTCGGCGGTGTCGACGACGTCCTCGATGGTCGCGACCTGGTAGCCGTCCATGGCGGCCTGCAGGGCGCAGATGGGATCGATCTCGGTGACGATGACGCGAGCGCCCTGGCCGCGCAGGGAGTCCGCGCTGCCCTTGCCCACGTCGCCGTAGCCGCAGACGACCGCGACCTTGCCGCCGATCATGGTGTCCGTGGCGCGGTTGATGCCGTCGACGAGCGAGTGGCGGCAGCCGTACTTGTTGTCGAACTTCGACTTCGTGACGGAGTCGTTGACGTTGATCGCGGGGAAGAGCAGGCGCCCTTCCTTCTGCATCTCGTAGAGACGGTGCACGCCGGTGGTGGTCTCCTCGGTGACCCCGCGGATGCCGGCGCCGATGCGGGTCCAGCGCTGGGGGTCCTCGGTGAGGGAGCGGCGCAGGACCTCGAGGATGACGGCGTACTCCTCGGAGTCGGTCGGGTCGGTGCTCGGCACGACACCCGCGGCCTCGAACTCCGTGCCCTTGTGGACGAGGAGGGTCGCGTCTCCGCCGTCGTCGAGGATCATGTTGGGGCCGCCGCCATCGGGCCACAGCAGCACCTTCTCGGTGCACCACCAGTACTCATCGAGTGTCTCGCCCTTCCAGGCGTAGACGGGTACGCCGCGGGGGTTGTCCACGGTGCCGTCGGGCCCGACGACGACCGCTGCGGCCGCGTGGTCCTGGGTGGAGAAGATGTTGCAGGAGGCCCAGCGCACCTCGGCGCCGAGGGCAACCAGGGTCTCGATGAGCACTGCGGTCTGCACGGTCATGTGCAGCGAGCCGGTGATGCGCGCGCCCTTGAGGGGCTGGCGCGGGCCGAACTCCTCGCGCATGGCCATGAGGCCAGGCATCTCGTGCTCGGCCAGCCGGATCTCGTCGCGGCCGAACGCGGCCAGCGACAGGTCGGCGACCTTGTAGTCGGGTGTCGTGGAATCGGACATGGGAATGCACCTCGTGAAAAGTGGAGTGGCCGGCGGACGGCACGAGGCTTCGATGGTCCGGCGGGCGTGAGTCCAGCCTACTCCTATGGCGAGCGCTTGCGCACAGGCGCGGCAGCGCCTCTGCGTCCACGGCCGCGCGCAGGCCCCTGGACCTGGTTGGGCGGGGGTGAGCCCATGGGGCATGACTGTCACACGCGACACAGGCGTCGCAGGCGCGCGCCCTTCCCTCCGCTCGCGACTGTCGGGCGTGCTCGCCGACATCGTGGCGCTCGGTGCCCCGAGCTCCTGCGCCGCATGCGGTCGCCCTGGGCCCGCGGTGTGCGTGGAATGCGAGCGGTGCCTGCACGGCGCCGCTCGAGCGCATCGCCCGTCTCCCCCTCCGCCTGGATGGATCCCAGCCCACGTCGTCGCCGACTACGACGGCACGACGCGCGCGGTGATGACGGCGTGGAAGGAGCGCGGTCGACGCGACGTGTCCGCGCATCTCACCCGCCCGCTGGCGCGTGCGATCACGGCGGCCATCGCAGACATCGAGGAGGGGAGCGGGCGGGCGTCTTGCGCGGACATCGCCATCGTGCCGATTCCTGCGTCGCCGGCTGCACGGCGACGTCGAGGCGAGGATGCGTGGGAACGCGTGGTGCGCCAGGCGATGGCCCAGTGCACGACAGATGCGCGCCTGCGACTCGTGCGGGCACTGAGGCTCACGCGGCAGCCGGATGATCAGGCCGGACTCACCGCGTCCGAGCGCCGGGACAACCTCGCGGGCGCCTTCTCCTGCGTGGAGGCGCCTTCCTGTCGCGTGATCGTGGTCGACGACATCATCACGACCGGAGCGACGCTCGCGGAGGCTGCCCGCGCGCTGACGGCAGCAGGAGCGGACGCGGCGAGGGCCGCGGCGATTGCGGCGACCTCCCGCGCGCGGGCCTCGCTTCCTGCGGCAGGACTTCCTGGAGCACACTGGTGACGTGCCGGCTTCCCGGGCGCATGCGCTCACCGCCCTCGTCCTGGCGACGACGCCTATCGTGCGACGCGGGCTGGCGGCGATCCTGACGGATGCCGGGTGGCAGGTCGTCGATGACGCGGGGGAGCCCGGCCAGAGGCCGCGCATCGCCGTGTGGGAGCTCCCCCCGGCCGCGACCCCCGAGGTCGTGGCGCGTGCGCTCGGCGAGTGGGACGGCGTACCCGTCCTCGTGCTCGTCTCCGCCGCAACGCCGGATGCACTCGGCGCGCTGGTGAGTGCGGGCGCCCGCGGCGCGGTGGATCGTGATATCGATGAGGCGGCTCTCGTGCAGGCGGCTCGCGCCGTCGCGGAAGGGCGCACCGTGGTCAATGCGGGCACGCGCGGCGATGGCACGGCTTCGCGCCCACCGTCGCTCACGCGCCGCGAGTCACAGGTGCTCGCTCTCCTGTGCTCAGGCAGGACCAATCGAGAGATCGCCGACACGCTCGTCATCAGCGACAACACGGTCAAGAACCACGTGCGCCGGCTCTACGAGAAGCTCCAGGTGAGGTCGCGCACCGAGGCAGTCGTGCGAGCCGCGCGGTGGGGCCTGGTGAGGATCGATGGCGTGGATGTGCCCGCAGGAGCCTCGACGACTGCCGGGCCGGGCTAGGGCCAAGCGCCCCGTCTAGGATGACCCGGTGGGCATCCTGGACAAGATTCTGCGGGCAGGCGAGGGCAAGACCCTGCGCACCCTCGAGGGCATCGCCCGTCAGGTCAACGCCATCGAGGACGACTTCCTGGCCATGACCGACGAGGAGCTGCGCGGCCTGACAGCGGAGTACCGGACCCGCCTGGACAACGGCGAGACCCTCGACGACCTCCTCCCCGAGGCGTTCGCCACGGTGCGCGAGGCGGCCCGCCGGACCCTCGGCCAGCGTCACTACGACGTCCAGCTCATGGGTGGCGGGGCGCTCCACCTCGGCAACATCGCCGAGATGCGCACCGGTGAGGGCAAGACCCTCGTCGCCACGCTCCCGTCCTACCTCAACGCGTTGACCGGCAAGGGCGTCCACGTCGTGACCGTCAACGACTACCTCGCTGAGCGCGATGCCGAGTGGATGGGCCGCGTCCACCGATTCCTCGGTCTGAAGGTCGGCGTGATCCTCGCCCACATGACACCGGCGGAGCGACGCGAGGCGTACGCCGCGGACATCACGTACGGCACCAACAACGAGTTCGGCTTCGATTACCTCCGCGACAACATGGCCTGGTCGACCACCGAAATGGTCCAGCGCGGGCACAACTTCGCGGTCGTCGACGAGGTCGACTCCATCCTCGTCGACGAGGCGCGCACCCCGCTCATCATCAGCGGCCCGGCGGACCAGCCGACCAAGTGGTACTCCGAGTTCGCCCGCATCGCGCGGACGCTCACGCGGGACGAGGACTACGAGGTCGATGAGAAGAAGAAGACCATCGGCGTCCTCGAGGTGGCCATCGACAAGGTCGAGGACCAACTGGGGATCGACAACCTGTACGACACCGTCAATACCCCGCTGGTGGGCTTCCTCAACAACGCCATCCGGGCCAAGGAGCTCTTCAAGCGCGACCGCGACTACGTCATCCTCGACGGGGAGATCCTCATCGTCGACGAGCACACCGGCCGGTTGCTCAAGGGCCGCCGCTACAACGAGGGCCTGCACCAGGCGATCGAGGCCAAGGAGGGGGTCGAGATCAAGGCCGAGAACCAGACCCTCGCGACGATCACCCTCCAGAACTACTTCCGCCTCTACGACAAGCTGTCCGGGATGACCGGTACTGCCATGACCGAGGCGAACGAGTTCTACCAGATCTACAAGCTCGGGGTCGTGCCGATCCCGACGAACCGGCCCATGATCCGCGAGGACGTCCCGGACCTGGTCTACCGGACGGTCGATGCCAAGTACGCCGCGGTAGTCGACGACATCGAGGAACGCCATGCGGCGGGCCAGCCGGTCCTGGTGGGGACGACGAGCGTGGAGAAGAGCGAACTCGTCTCGCACGAGTTGAAGAAGCGTGGGATCAGGCACGAGGTCCTCAACGCCAAGAACAATGAGCGCGAAGCCGCCATCGTCGCCGAGGCGGGCCGGAAGGGCGCCGTCGTCGTCGCGACGAACATGGCCGGCCGAGGCACCGACATCATGCTCGGCGGCAACCCCGAGTTCAGCGCGGCGCAGGAGCTCGAGCGCCGCGGCCTGGATCCTGTCGAGGACCCCGAGGGCTACGAGAAGGCCTGGCCGGAGGCGCTCGCTGCGGCGAAGGCCTCCGTCGCGGACGAGCATGACGAGGTGGTGGAGCTGGGCGGCC
>JAPOKX010000087.1:6151-6479 GCA_029977425.1 Actinomycetota bacterium | reverse complement strand
GACCGGCGCGCGGCCTTCCTGGCGACCTTGCGCAGCGTGGTCAGCCCCTCGGGCCAGCGTGTCTCCGCATTGGACAAGTTGCACCTGCTCGATGGCAGTCGCGTGCTGATCATCTGGGGCGACAGGGATCCGATGATCCCCGTTGCGCACGGACGCGATGCTCACGCCGCTCTGGAGGGCAGTCGCCTCGTGGTGTTCCCCGGAGCGAGCCATGAGCCGCACCTGCACGACCCCGATCGCTTCGTGGATCTCATCGCCGACCACGTTGCCTCTGCGAAGGCGTGACGCGCACGACTCAGGTCAGTCGCCGCTGGCACACGGGACGCAC
>JAPOKX010000087.1:0-6141 GCA_029977425.1 Actinomycetota bacterium | reverse complement strand
CAACGCCCACTGAGCAGACACGCGGCCCAGGTCCGGTAGGACACTCACTCACTCACTCACTCACTCGCGCAGGGCACGCACAGCACCGCCCACGGGTGGATGTCCAGTCGTCCCGCGGGGATCGGCGCTCCGCAGGAGTCGCACATTCCATATGTGCCCTCGTCGAGCTTGGCGAGTGCGCGCTCCACTTCCTCGGCCTGCCACAGGAGCTGCTCATGCGCGGCCACCTGCGTGAGGCGCTCGACCGCAAGGCTCGTGCCGTCGCCGACGCGCTTGCCGAAGGAGATCCCGCCGGTGGAGTCGGGGGGCGCTGTCAGTCCGTCGGCACGCTCCGCGAGGTCGCGCTGCTTGGCGAGCAGCATTTCGCGCATGTCGTCGGACACCCCTTCAGTGTGCCCTGGACGGAGCTGGGGTGAGTGACGGGACTCGAACCCGCGACATCTGCGACCACAACGCAGCGCTCTACCAGCTGAGCTACACCCACCGCGACCCCTCGCGGGAGCGCTGGGGGAGTCTAGCCCTCTCCTGTGGGGCTCCGCCTTGGAGCCCTCGTCCGTGACGGCCGCAAGCACCTAGATTGGCAGGGGTGAGCACCTTCGTCCTGGTCCCGGGGGCATTCCATGGCGGATGGGTGTGGGCTCCCGTGGCTGACGAATTGCAGCGCCGCGGGCACCGCGCGATCCCGCTGACCCTGACGGGGCTTGGCGAGCGCAAGGACCTGCTGAGCCCGGAAGTCGGCGTCGACACCCATGTTGCCGACGTCGTGGACACCCTGGTCACCGATGAGCTGACTGACGTGACACTCGTGCTCCACTCCTATTCCGGAGTCCTCGCCGGCCCCGTGGTCGACCAGGCGCAGGGCCGCGTTGCACGGGTCGTCTTGGCAGCTGGGTTCCTCGCACACCCGGGGGAGAGCAATTTCTCCGTGGAGCCACCCGAGTCGGTGGAGGCCTTCACGCGCCTCGCTGACGAGCAAGGCGACGGCTGGCGCATCCCCGTCCAGCGCGCGTTCCTCGAGCGCTGGGGGATCACCGACCCGGCACTGGTGGACTACGTCTGGCCGCGGCTCACGGACTTCCCACTGCGCTGCTCCACGGACCCGGTCTCCTACGACGCCGGAGCGCTCGCAGGGCTGCCGCGCACGTACATCGCGCACACCGCGCCGCCCCTGCCGGCGCTGGCGGCGTCGATTGCCCGCGCGACGGATGAGGGATGGCGATTGCGCTCGATCGCGGCAGGGCACGACTTCATGCTGGAGAAGCCTCAGGAAACCGCCGACCTACTGGAGTCGTGACGCGGTGATCAGCCGTGGTCGACGACGTGCTCAGCGGCGACGGCCTTCGCTGACTCCGAATCGGGGCCAGGCTGAGGCACGAAGATCGCGTCACGGTAGTAGCGCAACTCAGCGATCGACTCCCGGATGTCGCCGAGGGCGCGGTGGTTGCCGCGTTTCTCGGGCGAGTTGAAGTAGGCCCGCGGGTACCAGCGCCGGGCGATCTCCTTGACCGAGGACACGTCGACGAGGCGGTAGTGCAGGTGGGCGTCGAGCTCGGGCATGTCCCGAGCGAGGAACCCGCGATCGACGTAGACGCTGGATCCCGCCAGGGGAGCCTTGCGGGCCTCGGGCACGTGCTGGCGGACGTAGGTCAGGACCTGCTCCTGCGCCTCGGCCAGGGTTACGCCGCCGGGAATCTGATCGAGGAGGCCCGACGCGGTGTGCATGTCGACGACCACCGGGTCCATGCCCTCGAGGATCGAGAGGTCGTCGGGCCGGATGATGATGTTGATGCCGGCGTCGAGCTCCGTCAGGTCGGCGTCGGTCACGATGACAGCGATCTCGACGAGTTGGTCCTTGGCGAGGTCCAGGCCGGTCATCTCGCAGTCGATCCACACGAGTCGATCCTGCGAGGCCATGGCAGGAGATTACCGCCGGGCGAGGCGCCGGGCTCCCCAGCCCGGATCGGGTAGTTTCGCCGCACGACGAGAGGAGCGGCCGTGATCCGGGACCATTACCCCAGCCTTCTTCTGCCGCCCGCCGCGGTCGGCGGCATCCTCATCGCCCTGGCCGTCATCCTGGCCACCGACGCGGACCTGCCGTGGCTTCAGGTCGCCCTCTTCGTCGTCGGCCTGGCGATCCTCACCTTCGCCTTCTTGAACATGCTCATCGGCGACATCCTCCACATCCACCGGAACCCCATCGGCCGGCGCGCGGCCGTGCTCGGCCTCATATTCTCTGCGGGCCTGGCGCTCTTCGCGCTCACGTATCTCGCCATCGCCGGGCACCCTGGGCAGATCATCGGCATGGCGACGCCCCTCGATGCCCTCTACTTCACCATGACGACGCTCATGACCATCGGCTTCGGTGACATCGCCGCCGAAGGTCAACTCGCGCGCGGCACGGTCCTCATCCAGATGTTCTTCAGCGTCCTGGTGCTCTCGGCGTCAGTTCGCTTGTTCCAGAGCCTGACGCGCGCAGTCACCCGCGAGCGAGCTCAGCGGGACGGCACCGCAGAGAGTTGACGTCGATCAGTCGCGTGCGACCCATTCGATGAGATCGGCTGCCGTGAGCATCGCGATGGGCCGCCCGGCATCGGTGACAATCGGCAGCGCATCGACTGAGTGACGTGCCATGCGGCTCGCGGCCGCTTGGGCACAGGTGCCATCAGTGACATTGCCGGGCGAGGACATCACGTCATTGACGTGGCGCCCCGCGAGGTGCTTCTCGGTGATGGGCAGGTCGGTGAGGATCGCCCGGTCGCTGAGCACCCCGATGCTGCCGCCGCCCTCGTCGACCACGGCGAGGTGGCGCATTCCCGAGACGAACATCAACTGCCAGGCGTCCCAGAGGGTGTCGCCGGAGCGGATCGTCATGACGGGGGAGTGGCGGATGTCGGCCACCGTGATGGTGGACCGATCGATGTGGACACCCGTCATCCTTCATCCCCCTCTTCGCCGGAGCCGATCACCGCGACAGGGACCTTGGCGCGATGCAGCACGCCCTGGCTCACCGAGCCAAGGACGGCGCCGAGGAATTCGCCTCGGCCGCGCGTGCCCATGACGATTAGCGCCGGGTCGTCGCAGGCGTCGAGGATGGCGCGGACCGACTGCCCCTTGACGACCTCCTGCTCGACGACCACACCGGGATGACGCTCGCGCAGACCGGCGAGGGACTCCGCGAAGGCACGCTCCTCGCTCGCGGCAAGCTCCTCGACGTCAATGGGCGGCGGTCCGCTGGGCGCAGCGAGCACGTCGTAGGCCGGGATCTCCCAGGCATGGACGGCGAGGACCCGCCAGCCACGGCGATCGGCGATGTCGAAGGCGAAGTCGAGCGCGGCGAGCGACAACTCCGAGCCGTCGACACCGACCACCACGGTCGACGCGGTCGGCGACGGAGCCTTGCGCACGACGACAGCCGGGCAGGCGGCGTTGCTTGCCACTTGCACGCCGACGGAGCCGACGAGCAGGCCGCGGAAGCCGCCCATGCCGCGGCTTCCCACGACGACCATGTCGGCATTGGCGCTGGCCTCCACCAGCACGGAGGCGGGACTGCCGAGGCCGACCTTGACACCGACGTCCAGTCCGGGATGCGCTGCGCGCGCCTCATCGGCCCGGGCCTGCGTCGCCGCCTGGAGGCGCTGCAGCAGGTCATCGATGGCATCGGGAGTGAGGACCGAACCGCCGAAGCGCATCCCCTCGAGGGGGACAGTGGTCGCCGCCGCCAAGGTGAGCATCACGCCCCGCGAGACCGCTTCGACGGCGGCCCAATCCACGGCGATGCTCGCGTGCTCCGAACCGTCGTACCCCACGATGACGCCTGTGCCCACGGTCGACCTCCCTTTTGGCCCAGGCTCCAGCATGCGATATCCCCGAGGCAGCATGGAGGGGGCCGGAGGTCCGGGTCACCGGGCCGAAGGTCCCGACTTGGGGTGCGGGCGGGGGAGCGGGGCGGAGATCGCGAGTCCCGGGTCCCGGCGCTCCTCCTCCCCTAGGGTGGTCCGATGAGCGCTGAGGCCCCCCTGTCCCCCGAGGAGGCGACCCGCTTCGCCGCCAATGCCGAGGCCATCATCGACAACGTCGCCGGCTTCATCCAGGGCAAGCGCGAGGTCATCTCGCTCGCCGTCACCTGCCTCCTGGCCGAGGGGCACCTGCTCCTCGAGGACGTGCCGGGCGTCGGCAAGACCTCGCTCGCGCGCAGCATCGCGGCGACTCTCGGCATGTCGTGGCACCGCATCCAGTTCACGCCGGACCTCCTGCCCAGCGACGTGACGGGCGTGTCGATCTTCCATCAGGGTTCGGGCACCTTCGAGTTCCATCCCGGCCCCGTCTTCGCCCACGTGGTCCTCGCCGACGAGATCAATCGCGCGTCGCCTCGCACGCAGTCGGCCCTGCTCGAGGTGATGGAGGAACGCACCGTCACGGTCGACGGCGTGACGCATCAGGTGCCGCGCCCCTTCCTCGTGCTCGCCACGCAGAACCCCATCGAGATGGACGGCACCTTCCCGCTGCCGGAGGCGCAGCTCGACCGCTTCCTCATGTCCGTCTCCATCGGCTACCCCGACCTCGAGTCCGAGGTGCAGGTGCTCGCCAACAGCCATCGCGGCCTCAGCATCGACGAGCTCACGGCCGTGGGGAGCGCTGACGATGTGCGCCGCATGGTGGCGCTCGCGCGCAGCGTGCACGTGGATCACGCCGTCATGGAGTACGTCGTCCGGCTCGTCTCGGCGACGCGGACGACGCCGGGCGTGCGCCTGGGCGCCAGCCCGCGCGGCAGCGTCGGCCTCCTGCGTGCGGCCCAGGTCGCCGCGGCCATGACCGGGCGCACCTACGTCTCGCCCGTCGACGTGCAGCGCCTGGCGGTCCCTGTCCTGGCGCACCGACTCGTGCTCGCCGACGTCGAAGCCGATGCGGGAGTGCGTGCCCAGGCGATCGAGCAGGTCGTCGCGGGAGTGCCGGTCGGGTGAGCGCCCGGCTCACCGCCCGCGGCTGGGGTGCCCTGGCCGTCGTCGTCGCGGCGGCAACCCTCGGACTGGCCCTGGGCTACCCCGAGGGCGTCGGGCTCGCCGTCGGTGCCCTGCTCCTGCTCATCGTCTCCTTCTTCCTTGTCTCCGGTGGCGGCCCTGCCTTCGCCGTCGCGATCGCCCCACCTCGCGTCGAGAGGCTCACCGACACGGTGGTGCGCATCGATGTCGAGGCTGCGCGCGCGCATCGGCGCGGCCTGCGCGTGCGCTCCTCCGGGGCATCGCATCCGGTCGTGTGGGATGCGACGGGCATTCACGCCGACATCCCCGTGCCCACGCAGCGCCGCGGGCCGGTGAGCCTGGGCCCGTGGGTGCTCGAGCGCGTCGATCCCTGGGGTCTCCTGCGCCGCCGCGTGGGCGAGGTCGAAGGCGTTGCCCTTCTCGTCGTGCCGCGCGTCCGCCCCGTGTCGCTGGCCGCGCTGCCCTCGGCACTCGCCGACTTCGGCGGGTCGGCCGAGATGGGCACGACCACCTTCGCGACGCTGCGCGAATACGTCATCGGCGACGAACTGCGCCACGTGCACTGGAGGTCCTCGGCCAAGACCGGCAAGCTCATGATGCGCCAGTACGTCGACATCACGCGGCCGCGCATCACCCTCGTGCTCGTCGCCGAGGAGCGCGCCTACACCTCGGCCGATGAGTTCGAGGAGGCCGTCGACTTCATCGCCTCCCTCGCCGCCGTCGCGTCCTCCTCGGGCCTGGACGTCGAAGTGGTGACGACGGCGGGGGAGCGGGCCTCCCACGGCGGGGGTCGCTCCACCGCGGTGCTCGACCTCCTCGCGCTCGTCGAGCGCGGGGCTTCCGGCGTCGACACGCGCCTGCTGCGCGCCAATCGCGCCACCACCATCGTCGTGAAGTACAACGGCGAGCAAAAGTGCACAGGCGACCGTGGCGAGCGCTCAGAGTTCGCTGCAGCGCGCGTGACGGGGCTGTATCCGGTGGCCGGTGGGGGAGTCGCTCTCGAGAAGCGACTCGCGGAGATCTTCAACGAGGTGGATGCTTTGATCCGCCAGGGCAAGCGCTTCATCGTCCTGTCCGACCGGGAAAGCAACGCCCAGCAGGCACCGATTCCTTCGCTGTTGCTGTGCGCCGCCGTCCACCATCACCTGGTGCGAACCAAGAC
>JAPOKX010000086.1 GCA_029977425.1 Actinomycetota bacterium | reverse complement strand
GCGTAGGTCTCTCCCACTGGTGGGTGAGCGACGTACGGAGCCCTCACTACAACACGATGCGCGTGTGCTCGCCGGGCGCGTCCTGCGGCTTCCGTCAGTCCCGTTCCGAGCAGCTCGGTGCCGTCGACGCCTACCGCTACGCCCTCGTACTCGACTACAACCGCGACCCGGTCGCTCCTGGGCGGGGGTCCGCGTTCTTCCTCCACGTGACCGAGGGCAAGCCGACCCAGGGATGCATCTCGATGAGCGCATCGGACCTGAAGTGGCTCCTGCGCTGGCTCGACCCCGCCGACGAGCCCGTCATCTCCATCAACATCGGCGATGCGGCCTATGCCGTGCTCGACTGACGCTCCAGCCAGTCAGCGACGACGTCGGCGATGATCCCGGCGCCTGTCGAGTCCATGTGCACGCCGTCGGGCGAGAGGATCCAGCCCCGGGCCAGCGCGATCGCGTCATAGCTGCGCCCCAGAACGAAATGCTCGACCAGGGAAGCCAGGCCGGGCGCCCAGGATCCGGTCCACGCGGGCCCGTGGGTCGCTCCCTGGCTCGCGAGCAGGTCGACCAGGTGCTCGTAGACGGGCAGGTACGCCGCACCGGTGGCATCGCAGACCCGCTGGAGCGCAGCGTTAGCCTCGCGCACGACGACGTTGACGGGAGCACTGAGGTCCTGACCGATCGGCGGCAGTGAGCAGAGCGCGACGCTCGCGCCCGCTCTCTGCAGGCGCGTGACGATCTCCGTCATGCACGCGGCGTACCAGGCGAGTGAAGGGTCCTCCGGCAAGTGCTTGGACTCTCGTGTCGTGCGCGTGGCATCCGGGCTGAGCGTGGCCTGCACGTCATTGGTGCCGATGAGGACGACCACTTGAGCGGGGCGACAGGCGATGATCTGGTCGAGGCGCTGGAGCAGCTCCCACGCGACATTGCCGTTGACGCCGGCGTTGACGAATGCACGGGACGGGAAGCGCTCGCGCAGCACCTGCACGAAGTCGACCGATGCGCGTCCGCGGACGATGCTCGCCCCGGCCACGACGACGGGATGTTCACCCGACGGACTGGCCGCGAGGTAGTCGCTCACATCCCCGGTGGCGCGCCCCTGCACGCGTGCGACGGTGTAGGCGAGCACCCCACCCGCGCCCGCCGCGACCGACGCGAGCGCAAAGCCCAGTCTCCTCGCGCGCATGAATGCCTCCCGGTAGGAAGCCTGCCACTGAGCGGTCACCTGAGCACCCAGGCATCACTAGGGTGCCCCCGTGCCCGCGACCCGACGCCTCGCGTGGCTGGCCTTCGCCAGCGCAGGGGTCCTCGTGCTCACCCACCTCCTTCGCATCTTCACGGAGTGGGGTCAGCGCTGGGAGGACGACGCATTCCTCGAGGCACAGGCGCTCTCCGCCGATGTGCAGGACGCATGCGACGCCCTGCTCAGCACGCTGCGCATCCCCACCATCGCGGCGCTCGTCGTTGCCTTCCTCGTCATCGCGGCGTATCGCCGGCAAGCCCTCACCGGACTCGCGATCGCTTTCGCCTTCGCCGGTGCGGTCGTGAGCGCGGAGGTCCTCGCCATCCTCATCCCGCGCCCGGACCTGGCCGCGGATCTCACTGCTCTCATCGACAACGACGGGGCGAACACCTTCCCCAGTGGTCACGCCACGATCGCGACGGCCCTGGGCCTTGCCTTCATCACGGTGGTCGCTCCCCGGTGGCGACCATGGGTAGCCGTCATCGCCCTTGCCTTCACGATCGCCGTAGCCTGCTCGACGGTGATCGCCGGGTGGCACCGGCCCAGCGATGCCGTCGGCGGCATCGCCCTCGCGACTGCATGGCTTGCAGGCGCCGCCTCCCTGCTCTCGCGGTGGCGAGGCGTCGATGCCGTTCCGGGCCCGAATCGCGCCCCGGTCACAGGAGGACTGATCGTCATCGCCGCCTCACTCGTCATGACCACCGCACTCGCCCTCTCCGCGCAGGGTGGCTTCCTTGTCGCCTTCGCCACCGCCGAGGCTCTCGTCATCGCAGCCGCGGGAACGCTTCAAGGCGCATATGCCTTCACGCTCCAGCGTGTGGATTTCACCAGGTAGCGAGCGGAAGGGAGCTTCCACGGCCTGTCGTCACCACCGATCGCCTCCCGTGCGCCACAATCGCCCCACCAATCAAGTTCGTCTAGGGAGGCAACACGCCATGCCACGTCCGTTCGGAGTCACGCTCGTCGGGATTCTCGTCATCATCGCCGGTATCAGCTACGTCATCTCCGGCATCGTCGGCATCTTCAACGCCGACCTGCGCGCCAGCGTCGGACTCCTCAGCATCATCGTGGTGCTCGTCCTCGGCCTGATCTACCTCGCCGTCGCCAAGGGCCTCTTCGACGGCAACAGCTTCTCGCGTTTCCTGGTCGGTATCGTGACGGTTGTCGCATTCCTCTTCGGCATCTTCCAGCTGATCTTCGTCAGCGGCGCTCGCTGGAACGGCCTCTTCAGCGCGATCTTCTCGCTCATCATTCTGGGCCTACTCTTCTCGCGGAAGGCCACGCTCTTCTTCACCGCACGCTGACCCACATACCCGGAAGCAGCTGAGGGCCCGCAGACCATCGGTCTGCGGGCCCTCAGCATGAAGCGGTTGGGCTAGCTCACGAGCAGGCGATCTCGGAGATCTTGGCGGGAAGTCCACCGGCCTGGCATGTTTCCTGAATCTCCTTGGGCATCCAGGACCCGTCCTGGGCCTGGAAGAGGAGGTTCGTGTACTGGTCGTTCATCTTCCCGGAGACGACCGCCCAGCCGCCGTCGCAGGTGAACTCCTCGACACCCCCGAAGGATCCGCCTGTTGCATTGGCCGCAGCGGAGTTGAGCGCCTCCTGCGAGCAGTCACCCTCAGGATTGGGGTTCGGGGCCGGCGGCTCGCTGGAGGATGCCGGGGCTGCGGAAGAGGACGAGCCTGAGTCACTGGATCCACCGCAGGCGGACAGGGTGAGCCCCGCGATGGCGAGCGCACCGACAGGCAGGACAAGGGAGCGCATGATGCGCGCAGAAGTGGTCATGCGCGCCACGCTAGAGCGCTCCCTCACCTACTCCCTTCCGTAAGTGGGGGATCCCGGAGGGGCTATGAGCACGCGAGGTCCCCGCTGCCGGCCCGGCACGTGGCGAATCGCGTGCCGTCGACGCCCTTCAACTCGAAGGTCCAGCCCGACTTCGCAGGGGTCGCCAGGGCATAGCCGTATCGCACCCACGTCCTGATCGACTTGGCCGTAGGGATCTGCGGCACCGCCGTCGTCAGGGGAACGCCGTAGGCATCAGCGAGAGGACCGAACTCAGGGATCTCGTACCCGGTCGGCGCATCGAGTAGGGCACCCGCATTGCCCAGCACGATCTCGCCAGGCAACCCGGGAATCTGCACGGCCTGGGCGAGGTGGAGATGACTCGACAGCATGAGGTCATAGCCGCCGAGCAGTCCGCTGGAGGCGAAGGTGTTGGTGAGCGACGTCCACGTGGTGGCGGCCCCCGGAGGAGACGGCAGGTAGGTGGAGCTCACGACGGCCGTGATCGGCCGATGGGTGAGCAGCCACGCCTCACCAGCGCCTCGAGCCTGTCGATCGGCTTCGACGAACAGCGGACGCAGGCTCGCGGCGATGGTGTCATCGATGGCATCGTCCACTCCGTTGGCGGAGTCCACGGAGACAAGTCGCAGCGTGCGCCCCCCAGCGACGGCAAGGTCCACCGAGGTCGTGGGCGAGTAGACGACGGGAGCGGCGCCTTCGGGCGAGGGCGCGCATGCCTGGGACGTGCCGAATGCCGGGTCGAAGAAGAGGAAGTAGCCGTTTCCGCCCTTCGTGCACAGCTCGTGGTTGCCGCGGATGACATGGAGGGGCAGCGCCTGGAAGAGGGGTGCCATCGGCACGAAGACGTCGGCGACCCAGCCCCATGCGGAATCGGTGAAGGGCACGCCGCCGAGTGGTGCTGGGCTTCCACCGCACAGGGCAGCGTTGGCCGCAGGACACGCCTGCTCGCGATAGAAGAAGTCGCCGAGGAAGAGCGCCACGTCAGGGCGGTCGCGCACGATGCTGCGCGCATTGAGCGCGAGAGGCCACTCCTGGGGGTCGTTGCACGCCTGGATCGCACTCCCCTTGATCCGGCAGCCTGAGTCGCCGAAGACAGCGATGCGATCGACGGTCGCAGGCATAGCCGCTGGGATCGAGCGGCCCGCAATGGATGCCGCCGTGGCACCCTTCGGCATGCGGGCCTCGCATACGAGGAGCGCGTGGAAGGCATCCTGCGTGGTGGTGCCCGCACGCCGCGCGGTCATGGTGACGCGGATCTTCTTCAGACCCTTGCCCGACTTCACCGTGGCGTCAAGCAGCGGACAGCCCAGGCCACCGGGGAGCACCGCGCGAGCGAGGAGACCCGAGCCGGCCACGTCAGGGGGCACGACGAGGGAGTACGCCGCGACCACGCTGCGCGCGGGGGCCGAGGCAGAGGAGGACTCTGTCGGTGACGGCGCGGCGTGGGCGGCGAGAGCCGGCAAGGACGAGGCTGCGAGAGCCGTGGCGGCGGCAAGGACGAGGATGTGGCGACGTGACATGGCGTCACCGTAGCCTCCGGGACCTGGCTAGGGTCGTCATATGGCCTCACGCCCCTTTCGCCAGGTCGATGTGTTCACAGCCGAGCCCTTGCTGGGCAATCCCGTTGCTGTCGTCGAGGACTCCAGCGGGCTCACCACCGAGCAGATGCACGCGTTCACTTCGTGGACCAACCTGTCGGAGGCGACCTTTCTCCTGCCTCCGACGACCGACGAGGCGGACTACCGGGTGCGGATCTTCTGCCCTGGTCGCGAGCTCCCTTTCGCGGGCCATCCCACCCTCGGCACCTGCCATGCCTGGCTCGAAGCAGGAGGTCAACCCCGGTCGGATGTCATCGTGCAGGAGTGCGGTGCCGGGCTGGTGCGCATCCGGCGCGACGGCGACGTACTGGCCTTCGCCGCTCCCCCGCTTCAGCGCAGCGGCCCCCTGGATGAGGCAGACGCGGAGCGCATCGCAGCCGGCCTTGGGCTCAATCGCTCGGACATCGTCGACCACCAGTGGTGCGACAACGGACCCGGCTGGATGGCCGTCCTGCTCGACTCGGCCGACCAGGTGCTGAACATCGCACCCGATCCGCACCTGCTTGCCGGCCTCGACGTCGGCGTCATCGGCCCGCATGCGACAGGTGACATCGACTACGAGGTGCGCGCGTTCTTCCCCGGCAATACCGGTCTCACCGAGGATCCCGTCACGGGGTCCCTTAATGCCGCCCTCGCTCAGTGGCTCATCGGGTCTGGCCGAGCCCCGGAGAGCTACCTGGCCGCGCAGGGCACGGCCATGGGACGTGCGGGCCGAGTCCACGTGATGCGAGAAGGCGCAGACATCTGGATCGGTGGCCGGTGCGTCACCGTCATCGCCGGCGAAGTCCGGATCTAGCCCCTCTGCACGAGCCGCTGTGCCACCTGCACGTCCGGCCCGAGGCTGCGCAGGTGCCCGATGAGCTCGTCCGTGGCAAGCATCGCCTCATCGTCCGTCACCGGATTGAGGATGTCGATGATGAAGAGTGCCGACGTCGTGCCGTCATGCAACTGCGTGCGCCGCGCCTGGCGCCAGTTCCACCGTCGACACGTCACGCCTGCGTCGTCGCACCACACCACTTCGCCGGGCTCAGGATGCTCGATCACCTCAGCCCCGTCAACGGTGGTGTCGAAGGATTCGTCGCCCGTGGCGCGGATGAGCCGCGGCGGACCGGCGTACCTGCTCAGGTCCTCGCCGCCCAGCGGAAGCTGATGGGAGACGGAGATCGCGTTGTAGACGTCCGTGAGGCGGTTGACCCGAGGGAGCCCGGACTCGGCGCGACGCAGGAGTGCTTCCAGGCTGTTGCGGGTGCGCTGCGGCTTGGCTCCGAAGGCGCGGTAGGCCTCGCGCCACGCAGCAACGTGGGGCAACTCCTCGACCGGCGTCTGGGCGAGAGCGCCACGCGCGGACGCCTCGGCTGCCTGGAGGAGGGCTTCGCTTCCCTCGTCGCTCAGGCCCGGTTCGATTCCTGATACGGCAAGCAGCATCGCGCGATAGTCCGGGCGGAGATCCCACACGTCGGATGCGACTTCGGCACCCGACAGGTAGCCAGCGAGATCTTCGGCGTTCCGTGACAAGGCGAGCTCCTTGACGAGTGTCGTGACATGACTGAGGACCCGAGCGTGACTCTCGGGTCCTCATCGTGTGGAGGTGCCGGGAATCGAACCCGGGTCCGCTCAGATCCAGTCAGGCCTTCTACGTGCGTAGCCGTGCTATCGCTACTCGACCTCCGCGCTTCGTACGGCACTGCGCGGTAGCGGTCCAGTCACTGTTTGGCTTTCCTTACGCCCCCGTGACCGAGGCGCTCGGTGAGTCTCCTAGTTGACGCCAGACACCGGGTCGGAGACCTCCCGGGCTGACGGAGTGGCTACTCGCCTCAGGCGGCGAGTGCGAACTCGGACTGCGTCTTTTTGGCAGTTATTTGGTTACCGGCATCGTTTACGAGATAAGCCGATGTCCTCGGCACGCTTCTCCTGATCCAGAGCACTGATCGTAGAAACCTGTCACC
>JAPOKX010000085.1 GCA_029977425.1 Actinomycetota bacterium | reverse complement strand
ACGACGTCCTCGCAGGGCGACCGGTCGACGATCCGCGCCTGGCGGACCCGGACAACCAGGCAATCCATGCCCGGACGATGGAGCAGGCCCGCGCGACTCGCTGACATGCTTCCGACAGTTGCACGACCCTGTGAGGGGAAACAGTTCGCTTCACTGGCGAAACCGTGTCGAACCTTGGGTTCACCTAGGGAATCCCCCACCGTCGGGGAGAGCCGTCAGACCTGTGAGTGACAATGACCCACGTGACTCGGGATGCGGATGAGGAGAGGGCGGCAGCCGACCGCGTGCGCCTCATCGGCTGGGTCCTCGTCGGCGTGCAGGCAGTGCTCCTCATCCTCATCGTCCTGCTGCCGAAGCGGCGCAGCCTCTTCGCCCCACCCGACTTCCTCGACGTGCTCGGCATCATCCTCATGGTCGGTGGCCTCGCCATCGTCATCGTCTCGCTGGTGAGCCTCGGTGCCGCGCTCACGCCCACGCCCGTGCCGCAGGAGAGCGCAGCGCTGCGGACCAAGGGGATCTACTCCCTCGTGCGCCATCCCGTCTACTCCGGGATCCTCGTCGCCGCTCTCGGATTCACCCTCGCGGTGGGATCGATCTGGCAGGTCGTGGCGTGGGTCGCCCTGGCGGTGTTCTTCTACGCCAAGGCCTTCTGGGAGGACCGCCTCCTCGCCGAGAAGCATGGGGTGGCGTGGTTCGACTATGCCGACCACGTGAGCAGCTTCATCCCCCGCTTCTGGGGTTCGCGCTAGCCGGAGCCGTACGATTCCGGGGTGGGCCTCCTGGATCGCTTCGAAGACCGCCTCGACCGCATCGTCAACGGCGCCTTCGCCAAGGCCTTCAAGTCCGAGGTCCAGCCGGTCGAGCTCGCCGCCGCCCTCCAGAAGGAGATGGACGACCGGGCCGCCATCGTGGCCCGCGGGCGCACCGTCACCCCCAACGTCTTCACGATCGACCTCTCGCCCCACGACGACGAGCGGCTGAGCGTCTATCGCGACGCGCTCCAGGGCGAGCTCGCCACCGTCGTCACCGAGTACGCCGCGGAGCAGGGCTATGCGCTGCTGGGTCCCGCCGAGGTCCGCCTCGCACTCGACGACGCCCTCGACACGGGGATCTTCCGCGTGCACTCCGAGGCGCGTGCCGCCGTCGTCTCCGCCGCCGTCTCCGATGCGCTGCCCGGCCAGCCGTACCTCGAGATCGGTGGCACGGCGTACCCCCTCGTGCGCGCCGTCACGCGCCTGGGCCGCGGCAACGAGGCCGACATTCGCATCGAGGATCCCGGCGTCTCGCGCACTCACTGCGAGGTCGTGCTCGGCACGCCCGCTATCGCGCGCGATCTGGGCTCCACCAACGGCACCGTGATCGACGGCACCCGAGTGGGCCAGGCGGCGCTCGTCGACGGGTCGGTCATCCTCATCGGCACGACGTCGATCACCTACCGGACGGGCTGAGGCCGTGACCGAGTTCGCCCTCACGCTGCTGAGGCTCGCGTTCCTCGGCGCGCTTTGGCTCTTCATCATCATCACCGTCATCGCGCTGCGCCGAGACCTCATGCAGCCCCGCGAGGCCCGGCCCGCCGCGAGCCGCGCCAGCTCGCGACCGGCCAAGCCGCCGAAGGCACCCAAGGCACCCAAGCCCGCGAAGCCGCCCAAGGCGTCGAAGCATGCCAAGTCCGGGCCGTCGCTGGTGGTCACCGAGGGACCGCTCGCCCAGACCGTGATCCCGCTCGGCACCGCGCAGGTCACGCTCGGCCGCGCGCCCGACTCCACTCTCGTCATCGACGACGACTACGCCTCGAGCCGCCACGCGCGCCTGTATCCCAGTGATGATGGCTGGATCGTCGAGGATCTCGGCTCGACCAACGGCACCTGGATCGATCGCACGCGCATCACCTCGCCGACCGTGCTGCCGCCCGGCGTCCCCCTGCGGATCGGGCGCACGACCCTGCAATTGCAGCGGTGACCATGGCACTCGCACTGCGGTACGCCGCGCGCTCGGACGTGGGTGTCGTGCGCCAGGGCAACGAGGACTCGGGATACGCCGCCCCGCGCCTGCTCATCGTGGCCGACGGCATGGGCGGTCACGCCGGCGGCGAGCTCGCCAGCGCCACGGCGGTGGCCACGCTGGCCGACATCGCCGATGAGGACCTGGGCCAGGGCGAGGCGCTCACCCGGCTGGCCGAGGCCGTCGAGAGCGCCGGCGCGACCATCGGGCTCGTCGTCGCCGACAGTCCCGAGCTCGCCGGCATGGGCACCACCGTCACGGGCCTGTACTGGCTCGCCGACGGCGACACCGCACGCATCGCCATCGTGCACGTGGGCGACTCGCGCGGCTACCTCCTGCGCGACGGCGAACTCAGCCAGATCACGCACGACCACACCTACGTCCAGACCCTCGTCGACTCGGGGCGCATCACCGAGGAGGAGGCGCACACCCACCCGCGCCGCAATCTCCTCATGCGCGCGCTCGACGGGATGCAGGTGGCCGAGCCTGATCTCTCTGTGCGCGAGGCACGGCTGGGCGACCGCTACCTGCTCTGCAGTGATGGCCTGCACGGGGTCGTGTCGAACGACGAGATCGCGCGCATCCTCAGTTCGCGTGAGCCGACGGTGTGCGTGACCGAGCTCGTCGATCTCGCCTTGTCCCGCGGCGCACCGGACAACGTCACCGTCGTCGTCGCCCACGTCATCGAGGGTGAAGACGCAGCCGCGCTCCCGGTCGTCGTCGGCGCCGCCGGTGAGCCACGCGTGCGCGCGCGCCTGCCTCGCGTGCACTTCCCCGACGATGCGCAGGTCGACCCCAATGCCCCCGACCTGCCGCCCGTGGTCGACGGAGGACCTCCGACCTCGGAATTGCCCATGGTCTCCGGCGGGGCTCCCGCTGCCTCCCGTCAGCCCTGGTCGCGCCAGCGCCGCACCCTCGCGTGGGTCCTGGGCATCGGCGCCGCCGTGCTCCTCGCCGTCATCGCCCTCGTGCTCGTTGGCAGCGCGTGGGTGCGGTCGCAGTGGTACGTCGGAACGAGCAACGGGTCCGTCGCCGTCTATCAGGGCGTGAGCACCTTCCCGTCGCTGGCGACGCTCGTCACGGTCACCGACATCCCCGTGGCCGACCTACCGCCCCTCGAGGCGGGCCTGGTCACCAACGGCATCTCGGCGCAGGGTCAGGCCGGCGCCGATGCGATCGTCGCGGGGCTGCGCGACCGTGCGTGCGTGGCGATCCCCCGCCCGGCCTACTGCCCGCCGCTGCCTGCTCCGACCCCCGCACCGGCACCGTCCCCGTCTTCATCGGTGGCGCCGTGAGCGCGAACACCGCCACGGAAGCGGCGCCTCGCCAGCGCACGCGCCGCAATCTCGAGCTCGTCCTGCTCATCCTCGCGTGGGGACTCGGCGTGCTCGGCACGCAGCAGGTCGCCTGGTCCACGGGCGAGGGCCTGCACTCGCGCTTCTGGATCACCGCCGCGGTCGTCGGAGTGCTCGCACTCGTCGCGCACATCATCGTGCGGTGGCGCGTGCCCTACTCCGATCCCTTCCTCCTGCCGATCGCCACACTGCTCACGATCCTCGGCCTCGTGATGATCTACCGGTTGGACGTCGCCGCTGCGCAGCGCGCGGAACGCAACGACAATCCGATCCCGACTCCAGACGTCTACAACCAGCTCACGTGGTACGCCGTCGCCGTCCTGCTTTTCGTGCTCGTCCTGCTCGTGCTGCGCGATCACCGCGTGCTCCAGCGCTACACCTACACCGCTGGACTCGTCGGCGTCATCCTGCTGCTCCTGCCGCTCGCCCCCGTCATCGGCGCGACGGTCAACGGCGCGACCCTGTGGGTGCGTGTCGGCGGCTTCACCTTCCAGCCCGCCGAGGCCGCCAAGATCCTGCTCACGATCTTCTTCGCGGGCTACCTCGTCGTCACCCGCGACTCCCTCGCGCTCGTGCGCACGAAGGTGCTCGGCGTACCCCTGCCCCGCGCGCGCGACCTCGGACCCATCCTCATCGTCTGGGCACTCTCCCTCGGCGTGCTCGTCTTCGAGCGTGACCTCGGCACGTCACTGCTCTTCTTCGGGCTCTTCGTGGCGATGCTCTACATCGCGACCCAGCGATGGTCGTGGCTCGTGCTCGGCTTCGTCCTCTTCGCCGTGGGCGCTGTCTTCGCCTACCTGATGTTCGGCCATGTGCGCACGCGCGTGCAGATCTGGCTCGACCCCTTCGCCTACGCCGACACCGGCGGCTACCAGATCGTGCAGTCCCTCTATGGATTCGCCAACGGCGGCCTCTTCGGCACCGGCCTCGGCCGGGGCTACCCCGAGCTCGTGCCCTTCGCCAACACCGACTTCATCCTCGCGGGCCTCGGCGAGGAGCTCGGGCTCACCGGCGCGATCGGCATCCTGCTGCTCTACGCCGTCCTCATCGAGCGCGGCCTGCGCACGGCGGTCGCCGTGCGCGATCCCTTCGGCCAGCTCCTCGCGGCGGGCCTGTCCATCACGCTCGCGCTGCAGGTCTTCGTCATCGTCGGCGGCATCACTCGCCTGATCCCGCTCACGGGCCTCACGACCCCCTTCCTGTCCTACGGCGGGTCGTCACTCGTCGCCAACTGGGTGATCATCGCGATCCTGCTCGTCATCTCGAATCGCGCGCGCCGCCCCGCGCCCACTCCGCCGTCACCGGACTCCACCGCGACGCAGGTGGTGCGCCGATGACCCGCGCGATTCGCCGCATCAGCCTCGTCCTCGCGATCCTGCTCGTGGCCCTGATGGTCAACATCACCCTCATCCAGGTCTTTCGCAGCGACGACTTCCGCGCGCGTGCCGACAACCAGCGCGTGATCCTCGACGAGTACGGCCGCCAGCGCGGACCGATTCTCACCGGTCCCGAGGCCGTCGCCCTCTCCGAGGAGACGCGCGGGTCACTGAAGTGGCTGCGCGTCTACCCCGAAGGCGAGCAGTACGCATCGGTGACCGGGTTTTACTCCCTCGTCTACGGCGCGACGGGCCTTGAGCGCACGGAGAACGGCGTACTGTCCGGATCCTCCGACCTCTTCTTCGTGGATCGACTGCAGCAGCTCATCGCGGGAGCGCAGCCGCGCGGGGGTGCGGTGACGACGACGATCGATCCCGCGGCGCAGGCAGCGGCATGGGCGGGGCTGGCCGGCACGAAGGGCGCGGTCTTCGCGATCGAGCCGTCGACCGGCCGCATCCTCGCGCAGGTGCAGTCGCCGTCCTTCGACCCCAACATCCTCTCGTCGCACGATCCCGCCGAGATCCGCGACTACTACGAGGAGCTGCTCGACGATCCGGACCAGCCGCTCATCAACCGCCCGATCGTCGCGCTCAATCCCCCGGGTTCGACGTTCAAGCTCGTGACGGCGGCTGCCGCGCTCTCCTCGGGGCGATTCACGATGGACTCGGTCCTCCCCGGCCCTGCGGAATACGACCTGCCGCTGTCGGAGCGCACCCTGCGCAACTGGACCGGCGAGGAGTGCGCGCCGGGCGGCGAGATCACGCTGGAGCAGGCCCTCGCTGTCTCGTGCAATACGGCGTTCGCGTGGCTCGGCAACGAGCTCGGCGCCGATGCGCTGCGCGAGCAGTCCGAGCTCTTCGGATTCGACTACAAGTTCGAGACCCCGCTGCGCGCAGCGACCTCGCGCTTCCCCGAGAGCCCCGACGAGCCTCAGACGGCGATCAGCGCGATCGGCCAGTTCGACGTCCGCGCGACGGCGATGCAGATGGCGATGGTCGTCGCGGGCATCGGCAACAACGGCGTCGTCATGGAGCCCTACCTCGTCCAGGAGATCCGCGCGCCAGACCTCACCATCCTGCGCACCGCCGACCCGCGGATCTTCCGCACCGCGCTCTCGCCCGAGGACGCCGCGCAGATGCAGCAGATGATGGTCGCGGTCGTCGAGGAAGGGACCGCCGGCGTGCTCCAGGGGATCGTCGACGGGGCGGGCAACCCGGTGCTCGTCGGAGCGAAGACGGGCACGGCGCAGACGGGCCGCGACGGCGAGCAGCCGATCTCGTGGATGGTCGCGATGGCACCGGCGTCGAACCCGAGCATCGCCGTCGCCGTCGTGGTGGAGGACGGCGGCCAGACGGAGCTCAGCGGAGGCGCCCTGGCAGGCCCCATCGCCCGCGCGGTGATCGAGGCCTCGCTGCGGTGAGGCTGCTCACGCTCGCGACTTCCACCCCCTCCATGCCGTCTTCCGGGGGAACTCACTGCGACACTAGGTCGTCAGTACTGGGACGTCAGCACTGAAGCACTCATGGAGGCAGGCGTGACGCAGGACCCCGGCGTGGGCCGCACCCTTGGCGACCGCTACGAGCTCGTGGCGGTCATCGGCCGAGGCGGCATGGCCGAGGTGTGGGAGGCCCGCGACACGCGCCTGGGCCGCCGCGTGGCCATCAAGATCCTGCGTCCCGACCTCGCGCGCGACCCGGCGTTCCAGGCCCGCTTCCGCCGCGAGGCGCAGTCCGCGGCCTCGCTCAACCACCCCAACATCGTCGCCGTCTACGACACGGGCGAGGACATCCTCATCGATGGCACCGAGTCGACCGTCGTGCCCTACATCGTCATGGAGTACGTCGACGGCATGACGCTGCGCCAGCTCATGAGCAGCGGCCG
>JAPOKX010000084.1 GCA_029977425.1 Actinomycetota bacterium | reverse complement strand
CGCCGATCCGCGCGCGACGTTCCGCTACGTCACGTTCCCGCTGGTGCTCCCGGGCATCCTGGGTGCCGCGCTGCTGGGCTTCAGCCTCTCCTTCGACGACTACATCATCAGCGCGTTCAACGCCGGCACGCTCGTGACGTTCCCGATCTACATCTGGGGCGCGGCGCAGCGAGGCATCCCGGTCCAGGTCAATGCCCTGGCCACCCTGGTCTTCGTCATCGCGCTCGTGACCGTCGTGTCCGCGCAGGTCATCAGCTCGCGGAGGCGGCGCAAGATGGAGAGCGCCGCGGCAGGCTGATCCGCATGCCCTTCCCCGACACCGTCTCCGCACCGGCGCGCGCGGCCTTGGCCGATGTCGTGCATCGACCGTACTGGCTCGATCGTGCCGACCGTCCCGCTCCCCGTCCCGCGCTCACCGGGGACATCAGCGCCGACCTCGTCGTCGTCGGGGGAGGCCTCAGCGGCCTGTGGACTGCATACGAAGCACGTCGTCGTTTCCCTGAATGGTCCGTGGTCCTTCTCGAGGGCCAGCGCATTGCCGATGGAGCCTCGGGGCGCAACGGGGGCTTTGTCGCGGCGTCGCTCACGCACGGCCTGCCCAACGGCCTGTCGCGCTGGCCCGAGGAGATGCCCGAGCTCGTGCGTCAGGGGCACGCCAATCTCGAGGGCATCGTGAGCGTCATCCAGCGCGAGGGCATCGACTGCGACCTCGTGCGATCGGGTGAACTCGACGTCGCCGTGGAGGACTACCAGGTCGCGGACCTTCGTGAGATGGTCGCCGAGGCCGCGGACCTCGGCCTCGACTACGAGTTCCTCGATCGAGATCAGGTGCTCGCCCGTGTGGACTCCCCGACCTATCGCGCCGGCGTACTCGACCGCGACGGCGTGGCGATGGTCGATCCAGCGCGCATGTCGTGGGGCCTGGCCGCCGCTGCGGAGCGCGCCGGCGCGACCGTCCACGAGCAGACGCGCGTGACTGATCTCGAGCGAGCGGGATCTGGCCTGCGGGTCGCCACGGACTTCGGTTCCGTGCGCGCGGGACGGGTGGCTCTCGCCACGAGCGCGTTCCCGCCCCTGCTCAAGCGTCTGGGCCACTACGTCGTGCCCGTCTACGACTCGGTGCTCATGACGGAGCCGCTCTCGCCCGAGCAGCGGGCGTCTATCGGGTGGCAGGACCGAGTCGGCATCGGCGACGCGGGCAACCAGTTCCACTACTACCGGATCACCGACGACGGCCGGATCCTCTGGGGCGGGTACGACGCGAGCTACTACGGCGGCTTCAACCCCATGCACGAGCGCCAGGGCGCTCCCTTCGCCCGGCTCTCGGAGCACTTCCGCTACACCTTCCCCCAGCTCGACGGCCTGCGCTTCACTCACGCCTGGGCCGGGGCGATCGACACGTGCTCGCGTTTCAGCGCCTTCTGGGGCACGGCATACGACGGCCGCCTGTCCTACAGCCTGGGCTTCACGGGTCTCGGCGTCGGCGCCAGCCGATTCGGCGCGCAGGTGATGCTGGACATGCTGGCGGGGGAGCGCACGGAGCGCACGGCGCTGGAGATGGTGCGGACCAAGCCGATCCCGTTCCCGCCCGAGCCCCTGCGCGGCATAGGCATCGGCATCACCCGACGCGCCATCGACAAGGCCGACCGCAACGAGGGTCGTCGCAACCTCTGGCTGCGCACCCTGGACCGCGTCGGCCTCGGCTTCGACAGCTGACCTCGACGGTGAGCCCTAGGGTGGGGGGATGACGCGCTACGGCGGCCAGTTCGGCCCGGACCTCACCTTCCTCGGGGTGCCCCCCTGCGACCTCGAGGACCCGTCGACCTACGCGGATGCGGACGTGGTCATCATCGGCGCGCCTTTCGACGGCGGCACCTCCTACCGCAGCGGCGCGCGCTTCGGGCCCCAGGCGCTGCGCATGGCCTGCTACCTCGCCCACGACGGGTCGCGCCCGTCCCTCGCCCTGCACACCGACGGGCTCAAGGACCTGCGCGTGGTCGACGGCGGCGACGTGGAGATGTACAGCGGCGATGCCGCGCGCTCGTGCGCGGACCTCGAGGTGGTCGTCCAGCGCGTCGCCGAGACTGGCGCGATGCCGCTCGTTCTGGGCGGCGACCACACCATCACGTGGCCCGACGTCACCGGCGTGGCGCGCGCTCGCGGCTGGGGGCGAGTCGCGGTTCTTCACTTCGACGCGCACGCCGACACGGGCGACATCGAGTTCGGTTCGCTCATCGGCCACGGCCAGCCCATGCGACGGCTGATCGAGTCGGGGGCTGCCCGAGGCGATCGCTTCCTGCAGATCGGACTGCGCGGCTACTGGCCGCCGCCGGAGGTCCTGGAGTGGATGGCCGAGCAGCGGATGCGCTCCTACGAGATGACCGAGATCGTCACGCGTGGCCTCGATGCTTGCCTCTCCGAGGCCTTCACCATCGCGATGGACGAATGCGATGGCATCTTCCTCTCCGTCGACATCGACGTGGCAGATCCGGGCCATGCTCCCGGCACGGGCACGCCGGAGCCGGGTGGCCTGAGCGCACGCGAACTGCTCGACGCTGTGCGACGCATCTGCCTCGAACTGCCCGTGCTCGGCATGGACGTCGTCGAGGTGTCCCCGCCGTACGACCACGCCGACATCACCGCCATGCTCGGCAATCGCGTCGTGCTCGAAGCGCTGTCGGCCATCGCCCGCCGGCGCAAGGACGCGGCAGAGGGCACGAGATGGGATCCGAGCCGGCCCCTGCTCGCGGATTGGCAGGAGGGGTCGTGACGGGCATGCGCGTTCTCGCGATCGGTTCCGGGGGAGTGGGTACGTCTGCGGCGCTCATCGCCGCGCGTCGCGACTTCTTCGAGTCCTGGGTCTGCGCCGACTACGACGAGACCCGAGCACGCGGCCTCGCGGATCGGGTGGGCGATCCTCGCTTCACGGGCGTCGCGCTTGATGCCTCCGATGAGGCTGGCGTGGCCGAGGCGTGCCGTGCTCACGGCATCACCCATGTGCTGAACGTCGTCGATCCCCGCTTCAACATGCCCATCTTCGACGGCGCCTTCGCGGCGGGGGCTCACTACCTCGACACGGCGATGAGCCTGTCTCGGCCGCATCCGGAGCGTCCGCACTCCGACGCCTTCGTCAAGCTCGGGGATGAGCAGTTCGCCAAGTCCGATGCCTGGGCGGAGCGGGGCCTTCTCGCCCTGTGCGGCATCGGAGTGGAGCCGGGACTGGCCGATGTCTTCGCGCGCTACGCCGCAGATCACCTCTTCGACAGGATCGAGGAGGTGGGAATCCGTGACGGTGCCAACCTCCTCGTGGCCGGCTATGACTTCGCGCCCAGCTTCTCCATCTGGACCACCATCGAGGAATGCCTGAACCCTCCCGTGATCTGGGAGCGGGACCGTGGCTGGTTCACCACCGCGCCCTTCTCCGAGCCCGAGGTCTTCGACTTCCCCGAGGGGATCGGCCCGGTCGAGTGCGTCAACGTCGAGCACGAGGAGGTGCTCCTCGTGCCGCGCTGGATCGAGTGCGATCGGGTGACCTTCAAGTACGGCCTGGGCGATGAGTTCATCGAGGTCCTCAAGACCCTCCACAAGCTCGGCCTCGACCGCACCGACGCCGTCGACGTGAGGGGCGGTCGTGTGAGCCCTCGCGATGTCGTGGCGGCTTGCCTGCCCGATCCCGCGATGCTGGGCGACAGGATGTCGGGCAAGACGTGCGCGGGCACGTGGGTGACGGGCACGGGCAAGGACGGACAGAGGCGCGAGGTTTACCTCTACCACGTGGCGGACAACGAGTGGACGATGCGCGAGTACGGCACCCAGGCGGTCACCTGGCAGACCGCGATGAACCCCGTCATCGCGCTGGAGCTGCTCGCCTCAGGCACCTGGTCAGGCGCGGGGGTGCTCGGCCCCGAGGCCTTCGACGCCGTGCCCTACCTCGACCTCATGAGCGAGGGCTACGGCCAGTCGTGGGGTCTGCGCGAGCAGGCCTGACCGACGCTGATGCACGCTGACCGGCGCTGATGAGCGCTGGCCGACGCTAAGCGCATCCTCCACCGCGTGTGCGGCCGCGAGTCTCGCGGTTGAGCAGGCGCTACCGCCGCGATACCGGAGGGGCCGCGCGAGTTAGGCCTCTCGACGAGCGTTTCTAGGCGTCGAAAGCGGCCGCGACGACGTCCAGGCCCTCGCGGAGCAGGTGGTCCGGGATCGTGAGCGGGGGAAGGAAGCGGAGCACGTTGCCGTAGGTGCCGCAGGTGAGGGTGACGACACCCTGCGCATGCGCGGCCTTGGACACGCGCCCGGCCAGCTCAGGGTCGGGATCCATGGTCCCGGGCTTGACGAGCTCGATCGCGATCATGGCCCCGCGACCACGGATGTCGCCGACCTCCGGGTGCGCAGCCTGGAGGGCCTCGAGCCGCTCGCGCATGATGGCCTCGATCGCCAGCGCCCGGGTGTTGAGGTCCTCCTCCTCCATGGCCTCGACCGAGCCGAGAGCCGCGGCGCACGCGATCGGATTGCCGCCGTAGGTGCCGCCGAGACCGCCGACATGCACGGCGTCCATGATCTCGGCGCGACCGGTCACGCCCGCAAGGGGCAGGCCGCCCGCGATGCCCTTGGCGGTGGTGATGAGGTCGGGAACGACGCCCTCGTGCTCGCTGGCGAACCACTGGCCGGTGCGGCAGAAGCCCGACTGGATCTCGTCGGCGACGAAGACGATGCCGTGCTGCTCGGCATAGGCCTTGAGGGCCGGCAGGAAGCCGGGGGCGGGGACGATGAAGCCGCCCTCGCCCTGGATGGGCTCGATGACGATGGCCGCGATGTTGGCGCCGCCGATCTCCTTCTCCATCTTGGTCGTCGCCCAGGAGGCCACCTCGGCGCCCGTGTGGGGCCCGTCGCGGAAGGGGTAGGACATGGGCATGCGATAGACCTCGGGAGCGAACGGCCCGAAGGACTGCTTGTAGGGCATGTTCTTGGCGGTCAACGCCATCGTGAGGTTCGTGCGGCCGTGGTAGCCGTGGTCGAAGACGACGACCGCCTGGCGCTTGGTGTACGCGCGGGCGATCTTGACGGCGTTCTCCACCGCCTCGGCACCGGAGTTGAAGAGCGCGGACCGCTTGACGTGGTCGCCGGGAGTGAGGCGGTTGAGTGCCTCGCAGACCTCCACGTAGCCGGAGTAGGGCGTGACCATGAAGCACGTGTGCGTGAAGTCGGCGACCTGCCGCTGCACGCGCTCGACGACGCGGGGATGCGCGTTGCCGACGGTCGTCACGGCGATGCCCGATCCGAGGTCGATGAGCGAGTTGCCGTCGACGTCGACGATCACGCCGCCCCCGGCGCGCTCGGCGAAGACGGGCATGGTGCCGCCGACACCGGCGGACACGGCCGCCGCACGGCGCTCCATGAGGGCACGGGAACGCGGGCCGGGAAGCTCGGTGACGAGACGCCGCTCCTGGGGAAGATCGGTGACGGAGGGCAGCAGGGTGTCGGTCATAGGGACGAGCGTAGGACAATCGGGCCGTGGCCGAGAGACGAGACGTGATCATCCTCGGCAGCACGGGCTCCATCGGGCGCCAGGCCCTCGACGTCATCGAGCGCAACCCCGAGCGCTTCCGCGTCGTGGGCCTCTCGGCAGGAGGCGGCCAGCCGGACCTCCTGGCAGACCAGGCGCGCCGCCACGGCGTGGCCGACGTGGCCCTCGGCGAGGCCGAGTCGGCCGAGCTCGCGGGCCGGTCCTGCGATGTCGTCCTCAACGGACTCGCGGGAGCAGCGGGGCTTCTTCCCACGCTGCGGGCCCTCGAGGCCGGAAGCGCGCTCGCCCTCGCCAACAAGGAGTCCCTCATCATCGGCGGCCCGCTCGTCCGCGAGCGCGCGCGTCCCGGACAGATCCGACCCGTGGACTCCGAGCACTCCGCGCTTGCCCAGTGCCTCATGGCCGGCACGCACGACGAGGTGTCGCGACTCATTCTCACGGCCAGCGGAGGTCCTTTCCGCGGCTGGTCGCGTGAGCGACTGGCGACGGTGACACCGGAGCAGGCACTGGATCACCCGACGTGGAGCATGGGCCCGCTCGTCACGATCAACTCCTCGACCCTGGTCAACAAGGGACTCGAGGTGATCGAGGCGCATCTGCTCTTCGATGTCCCCCTCGACCGCATCGATGTCGTCGTCCACCCGCAGTCGATCGTGCACTCGATGGTGGAGTTCGTCGACGGGTCCACCATCGCCCAGGCCAGCCCGCCGGACATGCGACTGCCCATCGCCTGGGCGCTGGGCTGGCCGGAGCGCGTGGCCGGAGCCGCGCCCTCGTGCGACTGGTCGAAGGCGGCCGCATGGGAGTTCCTCCCCGTCGACCACGAGGCCTTCCCGGCCCTCACCGTGGCCCGCCGCGCGGGGGCCGCAGGGGGCACCGCCCCGGCGGTCTTCAACGCCGCTGACGAGGCCTGCGTGGCCGCCTTCCTCGAGGGGCGCCTGCCCTACCTCGCGATCGTCGAGGTCGTCTCGGCCGTGCTGGACGAGCACCTTGGGCGCGCGTCGGCCGCCGCGAGCGGGGACCATGGGAACCACGACGTCTCGGGCGGCGTCCTCACCGTCGACGACGTGCTCGGGGCCGATTCCTGGGCGCGGACGCGCGCAGGGGAGATGATCGCCGCCCGATGAGGCGGCTGATCGCGAGAGAGGAGGGGCGCTGATGTGGGAGATCGTCGGCATCGTCGCGTTCTTC
>JAPOKX010000083.1 GCA_029977425.1 Actinomycetota bacterium | reverse complement strand
AGGCCGAGGGGATCCCAGGATCCTGCTCCGTCGATCGTCGGCTGCATGTGCCCCTCTCGTCATCAAGGCTCTCGCGAGCAAGGCTCTCTCGCGGCGAGCCCAGGCCACGCTACTAGGCTTCCCCAACGCGGGCGGGCAACGACGATCAGTCAGGAGGACGGCATGACCGACGAAGTCTGGGTGGACGTCGCCGAGGGCATTGCCACGATCCGCTTCGAGCGGCCTCCGATGAATGCCCTGTCCATCCGCATCCAGGAGGGTCTGCGCGAGGCCGCCCGCGAGGTCTCGGCACGCCGCGATGTCGATGCCGTGATCGTCTATGGCGGCCCAAAGGTCTTCGCTGCGGGCGCCGACGTCAAGGAGATGGTCGACTGGTCGCTCGCGGAGGCGCTGGAGCGCACGCGGGGGCTGCAGGACTGCTTCACCGCGATCGAGCGCATCCCCCAGCCGACGATCGCGGCGGTCACCGGCTTCGCGCTGGGTGGCGGGTGCGAGCTCGCCATGTGCTGCGACTTCCGCGTCGCCGGTGACAACGCGAAGCTCGGGCAGCCGGAGATCCTGCTCGGCATCATCCCGGGCGCTGGGGGCACCCAGCGGCTTCCCCGGCTCGTCGGTCTCTCGCGCGCCAAGGACCTGATCCTGAGCGGGAGGTTCATCGGTGCCGAGGAGGCGCGCGCGATCGGGCTCGTCGACCGCGTCGTGGCGCCGGAGTCGGTCTACGACGAGGCGATGGCGTGGGCGCGTCAACTGGCGCAGGGCCCGCGCCTGGCGATGCAGGCGGCGAAGGCGGCGATCGCCCGCGGCATGGAGACCGACATCGAGGACGGCCTCGAGATCGAGCGCGTCCACTTCGCGAGCCTCTTCGGCACCCGCGACCGCGAGATCGGCATGCGGACCTTCATCGAGAAGGGCCCCGGCCAGGCGGAGTTCACCGGGTCATGAGCATCGACGAAGCCCGCATGAAGGAGGCCTGGGCGGATCCGAAGGTCGCGAACATCGTCTACCACGACTGGGAAGCGTCCACCTACGACGAGAAGTGGAGCATCTCCTACGACGACCGGTGCATCTCCTACGCGCGCGATCGCTACGTCCATGTGGCTGGGGAGGAGGGATGGCCCGCGGAGCGGATGCTCGAGATCGGCGCGGGCACGGGCTTCTTCACCCTCAACCTCATGCAGGCAGGCCTCGCCCGGTCGGCTGTCGTCACCGACATCAGCCAAGGCATGGTGGACGTCGCTGTCCGCAATGGCCGCGCGCTCGGACTCGACGTGGAGGGGCAGGCGGCGGACGCCGAGGCGCTGCCCTTCGCGGACGGTGAGTTCGACCTCGTGATCGGGCATGCCGTCCTGCATCACATCCCCGACCTCGATCTCGCCTTCCGGGAGATCCTGCGCGTGCTCAAGCCGGGTGGGCGCTTCGTCTTCTGCGGCGAGCCCACGGCCAAGGGCGACGTCATCGCACGACGACTGTCGACGTGGACCTGGTGGGCGACGGGCCGCGCCACGCGCCTGCCCGGGCTGCGCGAGCGATTCGCGCGTACTCCCGAGGAACTGGCTCAGTCCTCGGAGGAGGCGCGACTCGAGGCCGTGGTCGACCTGCATACCTTCGATCCGGACGCGCTCGCTCGCCTGGCGATCCGGGCGGGAGCCGTCGATGTCGAGACCGTGACCGAGGAGCTCACCGCGTCCTGGTTCGGATGGCCGGTGCGCACCTTCGAGGCAGCGGTGAAGCCCGGTTCCCTCGGCTGGGGCTGGGCGATGTTCGCCTATCGCACCTGGATGGCCCTGGATGCCATCGACCGGAGCGCGCTCGCGCGCGTGGTGCCCGATGAGCTCTTCTACAACGTGAGCGTGACCGGGGTCCGGCCCTGAGTCGCACGCGCGATCCCCGGCAGGCGAGGTTCGTCACCATGGCCTCGCTCCGCTGGATCGTGCGCAATCGGGCCTGGTCGTGGTGGTATCTCGTGCGCTACTGGCGCTTCATGGTGTTCCGGTTGCGCAACCCCCACATCGTCACCGAGGGCTTCGTCTTCCTCGGGCGGCGCGTCCAGGTCTATGCCCGGCGAGGCTACGGGCGCCTCATCCTGGGCCGCTGGGTCCACATCGGCGACGAGAACCGGCTGCGCTGCCACGAGGGCACGATGCGGGTGGGGGACAAGTGCGTCTTCGGCCGCGACAACACGGTCAACTGCTTCCTGGACGTGGAGTTCGGCGAGGGCACGATCGTGGCCGACTGGGTCTACATCTGCGATTTCGACCATGTGACCGACGACGTGCACGTCCCCATCAAGGACCAGGGCATCGTGAAGTCACCCGTGCGCATCGGCCCCGACGTCTGGATCGGCGCCAAGGCCTCGGTCCTGCGCGGGACGAGCGTGGGCAGGGGCTGCGTCATCGCGGCCCACGCGGTGGTGCGGGGCGACATCCCCGACTACGCGATCGTGGGCGGGATCCCTGCGCGCGTGCTCAAGGACCGTCGCGAGGTGTACGACGCGCAGGTCGCCCGGCGCGAGGCCCTTGCCGACATCGCGCGCAAGACGGCGGTCGCCGCCGAGCAGAATCGGAAGGAGCCCTAGGGTCGCAGAAGGTTGACCGATCGGTCGGGGATGCGCACAGGGGGCTTGGCACGGGCGCGAGCAGCGTCGTCGAGCGCCCGCGCGTAGGCCACGTCGGTCTGCTCGGCAATGAGCGGCCAGCCGTAGGACTCCTGGGCCTTCCGGTGCGCGGCATCGGCCATGGTCCGCGAGACCTCGGGGTCTCGGATCGCCTGGGTGATGGCATCGGCCAGGCTCACCGCGTCACCCGGCTCGAAGACGCGGCCGGTCGCCCCGTCCTCGACGAACTCCGCGAGACCTCCCGTGCGCGCCACGACGAGCGGCGCGCCGAGCGCCGCGCCCTCGAGGGCCACCATGCCGAAGGGCTCGTAGAGGCTGGGCACCACCAAGGCGTCAGCCGCCGCGACGAGGCCGTGGAGCTCCGGCTCGGGGAGCCACCCCACGAAGTCGATGACGCTCCCGAGGCGGCGGGCGCGCACCTGGCGCTGGAGTTCGTCGGCATGCCCGCCGCGGCCGGCGATGACTGCGCGCACGCCGGGGATCCGCCGACGCAGCCGGGGGAGTGCGTCGATCAGCGTGTGCGCGCCCTTCTCCCACTCCAGGCGCCCGACGAAGACGACGAGCGGACCTGTGCGCGCATGGACCTCGCGGGCGTGCGCGGTGCGATCCGGCTCTGCGTGCCACCGCTGCACGTCGATGCCATTGGCGATCACGGACACGTGGTCGGCTGGTGTCGCGAAGAGCTGCACGACCTCCTCGCGCATGTGACTCGAGCAGACGATGACCCCGCCCGCCTCATGCACCAGCCAGTGCTCGATGGAGTGGATGGCATCGGAGAGCGGCCCGGGCAGCCACCCCTGGTGGCGTCCCGCCTCGGTGGCGTGGATCGTGGCGACGAGCGCGCGAGCACCCAGGACGTCCCGCAGCGCGATGCCGGCGTGCGCGGTCACCCAGTCATGCGCGTGGATGACGTCGAATGAGCCGGCACCGGCTGCGGCTCGGATCATGCCGGTCTGCATGCCGAGGACCCAGGCGAGCAGGGTGTCTTCCCCGAAGGGCACCTCGGGCGGGTCATGGGGTGCGCGAATCACGCGGATGCCGTCCTCCTGGGAGGTCGACAGTGCTCCATCGGCGGCCTGGGTGAGGACCGTCACCTCATCGCCGCGCGCCGCCTGGGCCTGCGTGAGCGCCTGCACGTGACGACCGAGGCCGCCATAGACGATCGGGGGGTACTCCCACGACACGTGCAGGACGCGCATCGGGCGAGCATAGGGCTACTCGTCGGCGTCCTCGCCGAGGAAGGAGCGTGCGTCGAGCGCGCCGAAGGGGTGGTCTCGCTCGGCATCGCGCTGCGCGTGGCGACGGGCGTCGTCGCTCCTGCCTTCGCGCAAGGCAGCGACGAGGGCACCGGTCGCACGCGCGTGCCCGTCGAATCGGGCTCGGGCGTACTCGGCTGCCGTGTCATGGCTCACCATGAAGGCCCAGTCGCTGGACAGTGCGAGCAGGAGTTCGCGCATCAACTGGTCGTGGACAGGGGAGCGCTGCAGGCGCGGGTGCGTGGCATCGAGCACCGCAAGTGACTCCTTGGCGAGCGAGCCCTGGCGGTCGGCGATCTCCTGAGGGCCTGTCCACACGTGCCAGTCCTTGCCCAGTCCCCAGGACCCCGGCCCCGGGTGCACGCGCCCGATCGGATCCTGTGCGAGCGCGTCGAGGGTGACGATCTCCACGCCCGCGGAGGGCAGCAGGTCGAGCACGCGCTCGAGCCACGCGGGGCCCTCATGCCACCAGTGTCCGAAGAGCTCGGTGTCGAAGGCGGCGACCACGTGGGGCATGCCGGTCGTGGCCGACTCCGCGGCGAGGGAGGCGAGCCGATGGCGCACGACGTCGACGAAGTCCTGCGCGTCATGCTCGACGCGTGCGCGTGCGGCCACTGGGTCGTACGGCGACTTGTCCTGCGGCTCGACGTGATGGCCCGTGACGCGCGCCGGGCGGAATCCCCACTCGTGGTCGAAGGTGTGGAAGTCGCGGTACCACCGGTCGCCGGGGTAGCCCCGCTTCGGCGACCACACGCGGTAGGTGACCTCGAGGTCCCGCCCGAGCACGCGGACGTCGGTGTCGCCGAGGAGCCACGCCCCGCTGGTCGTCGCGCCCGCGCCCAGCAGGCTGGGCCCGTCGAGCACGATGTGCGAGACCCCGGAGCGAGCGAGGAGGTCTTCCATCCCCGGCTCCCACGCGCACTCGGGCGTCCAGGCACCGCGGGGGCGCCTGCCGATGCGGCGCACGGTGTCATCGAGCCCGGCCGCCATGCTGGCAAGCCCCAGGCGCGGGGGCACCAATGGCGTGAAGGTGTGCGTGAGCGGACCTCCCAGCAGTTCGATCGTGCCGCTGTCGACGAGCGTGCGCAGCGCGGCCGAGCCACCCGCGCTCCAGTGTGCGTCGAAGTCCGCGAGTGCGCGCGTCGCCTCGGCGTACTCCCGCTGACCTGTTTCCCGACGCGCCGCATCAAGCGCGGTCGCCATGCCCGCAGCGCGCGTCTGCCAGTAGCCGAGCCAGGTGTGGTGGGCCCTCACCATGCAGGGGTCATCCCACTGCGCGGCCACGATGGGGGTCACCCCGAGGGTGAGCTGGTTGCGATGGCCGAGGACGGCGCGACGGCGCAGCATCGCGAAGAGGGGCTGGTACGACGTCGCCCACGCCTGATGCAGCCATTCCTCGCCGACGGGCCAGGTGCCGTGGTGGGCCACCCAGGGCAGATGCGTGTGGAGCACGAGCGCGAAGCGCCCGATGGGGACGCTCACGCGGTCACCCATGCGATCGCGAGGAGGTCCTGTGCCGCCGCGATGCGGGCACTGTCAGCCGGGAAGGGATCGACGTCGACGACGAAGTCCTCCGTCGTGACGCTGCGGACTGCGTCACGCAGACCAGGGGGCCATGACCCCGTGAGCGCGGCGGTGACCTGGGCACCGACGATCGAGCCGTGCGCGGTCTCCCAGGCGGAGAGTCGTGGTCCGTGATGCACGCCGCGCGTCTCGACCGTGTCGAAGCCCGCGTCGAGGAGCAGGTCGCACAACTGCTCGCCATCGAATTCCTCGACATGGAAGGGATTGACGGGCTTGTCGCCCCGGCCGAGGCCGGGGGAGAAGGTGAGGCGTTGCGGCGTGGTGACGATGAGCTCGCCGCCGGGGCACAGCGCACGCCGGCACTCGCGAAGGAATCCGCGCAGATCCCACAGGTGCTCCACCACCTGCAGGCAGGTGATCGTGTCCACGCGGCCTGTGCGCAGCGGAAGCGAGTCAAGGTTCGCCCGTGTCACTGCGACCTGCGGGTAGGAGTGGCGCATGTGCCCGCACGCCGTCGCGTCGTACTCCAGGGCCACGACCCGACCGGGCAGCATGGCCGCGCCATAGCCCTCGCCGGCCCCCGCGTCCACGATGACCGATCCCGGCGCCGGAAGCCGGGAGGCCAGTCGCCGGGCGATCCACCGGTAGGCGATCTCATGGCGGGAGAACCAGTACTCCTCGTCAGGCAGACCGGGCGCGGTGCGCTCGCCGGTGGCCACCAGGCCCGACTCCTCCACGGGGCCAGAGTGCCGCATGGGGCCTGCGGAGCGAGCCCCGGGATCTCGGCGAGCCGATGGGGATACTGGCGAGTAACATGGTCGCCAAGACCGATTCCGTGAGGAGTGATCGTGAAGATCGCCGTCTGCGTCAAGCAGGTTCCCGACACCTGGGCCGAGAAGAAGCTCCAGGCCTCCGACTCCACCCTCGACCGCGAGTCGGCCGAGGGCGTGCTCAACGAGCTCGATGAGTACGCCGTGGAGGAGTGCCTGCGCATCGCCGAAGCCGCTGGTGGCGAGGTCGTCGTCGTCTCCATGGGCCCCGAGCGCGCGGGCGAGACCATTCGCAAGGCGCTGAGCATGGGCGCCGACGCAGGTATCCACCTCGTCGACGACGCCCTGCACGGCTCCGATGCGATCGCGACGTCGGCCGCACTCGCCAAGGTGCTCGAGGGGCGAGGCTTCGACCTCATCGTCTTCGGCTCCGAGTCCACTGACGCCCGCATGAGCGTCGTGCCCGCCATGGTCGCTGAGCGTCTCGGTCTTCCGCAGGTGACCTTCGCGCAGAAGGTGGACGTGGACGGATCGACCGTGCGCATCGAGCGCCTCATGGACTACGGCTACGACACGGTCGAGGCGATCGAAACCCCAGCGCTCCTCGATGAGCTTGAGCGTCTGCGGCAGCGTCGCTGTGTTGACCGGCGGGCT
>JAPOKX010000082.1 GCA_029977425.1 Actinomycetota bacterium | reverse complement strand
CGCTCCAGCCAGTCGAGTGCCTTCTTGCGGCGCGTCGGCTTGTCCATGCCACGCATCTTCAGGCCGAACTCGACGTTGTCGAGCACGGTCATGTGGGGGAAGAGGTTGTAGGCCTGGAACACGATGCCCACGCGACGTCGGACGGCGTCAAGGTCCGTGCGGAAGGCGGTGACGTCGAGGTCGCGGTCGAGCATGATGCGCCCGGCATCCACGGGCTCGAGCCCGTTGATGCACTTGAGCAGCGTCGACTTGCCCGAGCCGCTCGCGCCGATGAGCACGACGACCTGGTGCTCGTGCACCTCGAGGTCGATGCCGCGCAGGACCGACTCGGTGCCGAACGACTTCCACACGGCTTCGACGGAGAGGGAGACGCTCGTCATGTCGCGAACCCCGATCCCCGTTGGCGTCGCTGACGCTCCTGGAGCCAGTCCGTGAAGCGCGTCATCGGGATGGTGAGAGCGATGAAGAGGCATGCGGCTGCGACATAGGGCGTGTAGTTGAACGTGAAGGACGCGTCGATCTGGGCCTGGCGCAGCACCTCGATCGGGCCGAGCACAGAGACGAGAGCGGTGTCCTTCTGCAACGAGATGAAGTCGTTGAGTAGCGGTGGGGTGACATTGCGCACGGCCTGGGGCAGGACGACGTATCTGTTGGTCTGCCAGGAGGAGAGGCCGAGCGAGCGAGCAGCCATGCGCTGACTCGGATGCACCGAGTCGATACCCGCGCGGAAGACCTCGGCGACGTAGGCGCCATAGGAGAGGACGAGGGCCACCACGCCCCACACCAGCACCTCGTCGGGAGCGCCCTGCAGTTGGAGCGCCGGCACCCCGAAGCCCAGGAGCAGGATCACGAGCAGGGTCGGAACGCCGCGGAAGACATCGACGTAGACGGTGGCGATGATGCGCAGCGGCAGGAAGATCGGGCTGAGCAGCCGACGCACGAGCGCGACCGTGAGTCCGAGGATGAGGATGAGCGGCTCGGCGATGAGGAAGATCCGCACGTTGAGCCAGAAGGCCTCGAGCAGGCCGGGGAAGGATTCCGCGAACGCCTCAGGGCTGAAGAACGTCTCCTGCACCGCGGGCCAGCCCGGCGTGCGTACGACGATGAGGGTGACGACCGTGGCCGTGACGATCAGGCTGACGATGCCGATGGCGGCGTCACGCCAGGCCTTGCGCTGGCGGTAGCGCACGCGCGCGGGGTCGACATAGGGCGTCGCCCCCGCGCGCGCTGCAGCGACGGATGCGCTGCCGGGCTCGGTCACTCCTTGAAGTACGGAGCCGTCGTCCCGGCCAGCCACTCATCCTGGATGGCCTGGAGCTCTCCGGAGTCCTTGAGTTCGGTGAGGACCGCATTGACGCAGCCGACGAGCGGGTTGTCCTTCTGGAAGAGCATGCCGAACTGCTCGCCGCCGTCCTGGGCGGGGAACTGGCCGACGATCTTGCCCTTGGGGATCTCCACCGCGGTGATGTAGTAGGCCGTGGGCAGGTCGACGACGATGCCGTCGATCTGGCCGTTCTTCAGGGCCGACTTGGCGTCGTTGGTGTCGTTGTAGACGTAGATGTCCTGGTCGGGCTGGATGAAGTCCTCGATGTACTTCAGGCTGGTCGTGCCCACCTGGGCGCCGAGCTTGGCGGCCTTGAGCTCCGTGAGCGAGGTCGCGTTGGCGATCGACGAGTCGGCGAGTGCGATGACGGCCTGGTTGACGGTGTAGTAGCCGTCGGAGAAGGACACGACCTCGGCCCGCTCGGGTGTGATCGAGATCTGGTTGATGTCGAAGTCGAAGTCCTTGGCGCCGGGGGCGTAGGACTTGTTGAACGGCACGACCGTCCACTGGACCTGATCGGCCGTGAAGCCCAGGCCCTCCGCGACGGCGTAGGCGACAGCGGACTCGAAGCCCTGGCCATTGGTCGGGTCGTCGTCGACGAAGTACGGCGGGTAGGCCGGGCTGTCGGTGCCGATGGTGAGCTGGCCCGGGTTGACGAGCGTGAGGTTCTCCGTGGCGCACTCATCGGGAGCCTCGGTGGGCGACGGCGCAGCGGACGATGACGCGGGCGCGGCCGTGGTCGACTCGGGTGCTGGGGCGGATGAAGACGCCCCGCCCGAGGACTCCTGGGCGCAGGCCGCGAGCAGCAGGCCCGAGGCGGCAAGGGCGACGACAGCTAGGGAACGACGGTGCATGGGAACTCCTCGTGAGGTGGTGTCCCGATCATCCTGCCAGCCGGTCAGGAGCGCGAGCCGACGGGTACAGCCGAAACCGGCTTCATCCGAGCGGCAAGGACCGCTGCGGCCAGTGCGACAGCCGCCGCGCCCCACCACATCGCGTCGTAGGTGCCTGAGGTCGCCCCGCCCTGCGCGACGGCCGCGGCATGGACGGCGCCGAGCACGCCCAGCGCCAGGGAGCTGAGGATCGCATCCGAGATCTGCAGCGCGGCGGAATTGACTCCTTGCTCGTCCACTGGCGACAGGCGCAGGGTCTGGACGGCGATCGAAGGGAAGCACAGACCCATCCCGACCGACGCGACGAAGTAGGAGACGACGCACACCATCGGAGGCAGTGCGGGCACGAGGCACAGGGGAAGCGAGACGAGTCCGACCGTGACGATGAGAGCACCCGCGCGCACGGTGGTGGATCGGTCGGTCGACTCGGGAATCCGGCTCTGCGCGTAGGAGCCGATCCACCAGCCGAGCGCGGACACGCTCAGTGCGAGTCCGGCGACGGTGATCGACAGTCCTCGCTGCTCCACCAGCGCCAACGGGATGAAGGCCTCGGCTCCGAAGAACGCACCCGCGAGGATGCCGCGCATCACCACGGTCGTCGGCAGACCGCGCTGCAGGCGGAGCGTCCCCGCAGGCAGCAGCGACCGCACGCCCGCGACGACGAGGACCAGACCGATCGCGAGGGCGAGACCATCCGCCCACAGCGGCAGGCCTGCAGGCCGCACGAAGGCCACCATCGCCATCGTGAGGCCCACCGCCGTGACGAAGGCCATGGGGATGCGCCCCCGTGGACCGGGCTCGCCGGTGCCCCCGTCGTGCTCACGCAGGACGGCGCGGAGCATGAGAGCGGGCAACACCAGCACGAGCGGCACGAGCAGGAAGGCGAGGCGCCAGGTCAGCGTGTCCGTGAGCCAGCCGGCGATGAGCGGGCCGATGAGCGCGGGCAGCACCCACGAGGCAGCCATCAGCGAGAACGCCTTGGGCCGCAGGTCTTCGGGATAGGCGCGGGCGATGAGGACATACGCCGCAACGATGAGTGCGCCACCCCCGAGTCCCTGTACGCCGCGCGCCACGATCAGCATCGACATGCCCGGGGCGAGTCCCGCGGCCACTGCGCCGATGGCGAAGACCCAGAGTCCGGCCCACATCGTGCGCCGAGGGCCATCGCGGTCGCACCAGCTGCCGGCGATGACCATGCCGACGAGAGAGGACGCGACGTAGGCGCTGAAGGCCCACGCGTAGGTGCCGAGACCATCGAACTCGATCGCGACTGCCGGCATCACCGTGGACACGGCGATGCCTTCGAAGGCAAACAGCGTGATGGCCGCGACGACGCCGATCGTCACGGCGCGGTACTGCGGCGCGAAGAGGCTCAGGAGTCGCCGTCCGGGCCGTTCGGCTTCCCGGGCTTGAGGCCGGAGTAGATCTCCTGGCACTCCGGGCACACGGGGAACTTCGACGGGTCGCGCCCGGGGACCCACTTCTTGCCACACAGGGCGCGGACCGGCTTGCCGGTGACCGCACTCTCGACGATCTTGTCCTTCTGGACGTAGTGAGCGAAGCGCTCGTGGTCGCCGTCGTCCGTCGAGGCGAGGCGCTCCTCGGTGAGGGTCGTGCCCTCGAGGGAGGGCGAGTCCAGGGGCGTGCTCATGAGGTGAGTCTAGGGCCGCGCGCGCCCGGGGGAACCCCGTCAGTTGACGGAGGGGTCGCCGGGGTGGCGGGGCCACCAGGCGAGGGTGCCACCCGCGCGACGCAGGACCGCAGACCACTGCTGCTCCGGGTCGGCGAGGAACGCATCGGAGACCAGGTCGCCGGGGTGCACGACGGCCCAGGATCCTCGGTCCAGCTCATCCTCGAGCTGGCCCGGCGCCCATCCTGCGTAGCCGGCGTAGATGCGCAGCGCCTGCAGATGCGGGACGAGGACGTCGGCGGGAGTGTCGAGGTCGATGATCCCGAGCGCACCGACCACGCGGCGGAAGCCCTCCGGTTCGTCTACCTCTCGCACGTCTTCCTGCAGCAGGAGTGCCGAGTCGAGTGCCGCCAGCCCGAGGGCGCTGTCCAGCGCGACCGGGCCGCCCTGGAAGAGGTGCGTCGTACCCGTGAGGTGATCGCGCCACCCCGGCAGCACCGATCCGACGTCCAGGGTCGTGGGCTGATTGAGGACTACGCCGAGGGTGCCCGACTCATCGTGCTCGAGGAGGAGGATGACGGCGCGATCGAAGGGCTCCTCGAGGGTCGGCGCGGCGACGAGGAGGAGGCCCGCCTCTGGCGACGCGGCCGGGCGACCGATGGTGGGAGCCTCGAGCACAGGCCCATCGTGGCGCGTGAGGCCTCGCTGCGTGATACCCTAGGGGGTATGCCTACCGTTGCGCTGACCGAAGAGACATTCGCCCCCACCGTGCAGGACAGCCCGATTGTCCTCATCGACTTCTGGGCGGCCTGGTGCGGACCCTGCCGAATGTTCGCGCCCGTCTTCGAGAAGGCCAGCGACGCCCACTCCGACATCGTCTTCGGGAAGGTGGACACCGAGGCCCAGCCGGGCCTTGCCCAGGTCTTCCAGATCTCGTCCATCCCCACGCTCATGGCGATCCGCGATGGCGTGGTCCTCTACTCGCAGGCGGGCGCTCTCCCGGAGCAGGGACTGGAGCAGCTCATCCAGGCCGTGCGCGACGTCGACATGGAGGAAGTCCGGGCATCCATCGCCGCGGAGAAGGCAGAGGCAACCGCCGAGTAGGACCCCGCCTCCGGCCACTCCCACGAGGGGGATCATCCGTTCGGCTGATGGAGGTCGGACGACTTGACCGAGGGGTCCTGGCGCGCATCGCTCCTACCGTGGAGTTATGCCTCAGCAGCCACTCGCCCAGGTCCCCGTCGATGCCATTTGGGATTGGCAGGAGCACGGCTCATGCCGCTCCGCCGATCCGACACTCTTCTTCCACCCCCAGAACGAGCGCGGTTCCGCCCGCCGCTCGCGTGACATGGCCGCCAAGGCCGTGTGCGCGAGCTGCCCGGTGCGGATCGAGTGCGCCGACTACGCCGTCCGGGCCCGTGAGCCCTACGGCGTCTGGGGTGGCCTCACCGAGGAAGACCGCGAGGCCATCTACGCCCGCATCGACCTCGCCGAGTACCCCCGCCGCCGCGGCGAGGGCGCTCGCATGGCCGCACCCGAGATCGACGCCGCCATCCGCCCGCTCATGTCCGTCTCCGCCTGAGCCCCGCTAGCCTCGTCCGGTGAACCTCACCGGCCGCGACCTGCTCAAGGAGCTCGACCTCTCCGACGCGGAGTTCGACGGGCTCATCCGCCTGGCTGCTGAGCTCAAGGCGGAGCGCAAGGCCGGTCGTGAGGTACGCCGCCTCGAGGATCGCGTCATCGCGCTGATCTTCGGCAAGACTTCCACGCGCACGCGAGTGGCCTTCGAGGTCGCGGCGTACCAGCAGGGGGCCCAGGTCACCGTCCTCGACGCCCAGACCTCTCAGATCGGCCACAAGGAGTCGATCGCCGACACGGCGCGCGTGCTCTCGCGGATGTTCGACGCGATCGAGTATCGCGGCGACGAGCAGTCGACCGTCGAGGAACTCGCCCGTCATGCCGACGTGCCCGTCTACAACGGGCTCACCGACGAGTGGCACCCCACGCAGATGCTCGCCGACATGCTCACCATGCGCGAGCACTCCCCCGACGGCTCCATCAGTTACGCCTACCTCGGCGACGCCCGCTACAACATGGGCAACTCGCTGCTCGTGAGCGGCGCCATGCTGGGCGCTGACGTGCGCATCGTCGCGCCCGAAGCCCTGTGGCCCGCACTCGAGGTACGCCGAGCCGCCGAGGAGCGCGCCGAGCGCACCGGCGCACGGCTCCTGCTCACGGAGGACCCCGCCGAGGGCGTGCCGGGAGCGCAGTTCGTGCACACCGACGTCTGGGTGTCGATGGGCGAGCCCGCGGAGGTCTGGGCCGAGCGCGTCGCCCTCCTCACTCCCTACCGCGTGGACGCGAGCGTCATGCAACTCACCGGGCGTCCCGACGCGCGATTCATGCACTGCCTGCCGGCGTTCCACGACGAGGAGACGGCCGTCGGTCGCACCGTCGCACAGGAGTTCGGCCTCGCCGGCGGCGTCGAGGTGACCGACGAGGTCTTCGAGTCGGCCGCGAGCATCGTCTTCGACCAGGCCGAGAACCGCATGCACACGATCAAGGCCCTGCTCGTCGCGACGCTCACGTAGCCGGCCGGGTCCATCAGGGCCCGAGTCGGCCTACGCCTGCTGAAGGCGGCTGCGCAGTGCGTCGAGCTGCCCGCGCAACTGCGTGGGGACCCGGTCGCCGAACTTCGCGTAGTAGTCCTCCGTGAGGTCTGCCTCCGCGAGCCACGAGTCGGCGTTGACCGCGAAGAGCTCCGCGGCCTGATCCGAGGAGATGTCGACACCATCGAGGTCAAGCTCGCCGTCGGCAGGGATACGGCCGATGGGCGTCTCCACCGCCTCGGCATCGCCTGCCACGCGGCGCACGATCCAGTCGAGCACGCGCGAGTTGTCGCCGAAACCCGGCCAGATGTACTTGCCGTCGCGATCCTTGCGGAACCAGTTGACCTGGTAGACGCGCGGCAGCTTCTCCGGGGAGGTGAAGTTGCCGATCTTCAGCCAGTGGGCCCAATAGTCGGCCATGTTGTAGCCGCAGAAGGGCAGCATCGCCATCGGGTCGCGGCGCACCTGGCCCACCGCGCCGGTGGCGGCGG
>JAPOKX010000081.1 GCA_029977425.1 Actinomycetota bacterium | reverse complement strand
TTCAGGAAGACCAAGGAGGACACGCGCGTGTGGCACACGCTCATCGCGCCGATCCTCGCGATCCTCGGCCTCGCGCTCGGTCTCTACCTCCTAATGAGCCGGTTCGCGATCTTCGCGGGCACGGCTGCGGAGGGTTCCGACCCGACCGTGCAGGCCTGGGCGCTCAACCCGCTGGGCTGGTTCCTCGTGCTCATGCCGTTCGGCGTCTTCATCATCGGCATCATCGTGGGCGCGCTGCGGCGCAAGCGCGAGAACGTCGATGCCATCGCCGACCTCGTGAGCTAGGCCTTGCTCGACCAGGTAGTCGTCTCCGAATCGGAGGATGCGCAGCGCCGGCAGGCATTCCCTGCCGGCGCTGCCGTCACTCTGGACGACCTCGAGCAGGCCGGACGCGAGCACGTCATCGACGAGCTGCGCGAGCGCGAGCCGGTCACGTGGCTCCCCGCACTCGGCGGCTGGCTCATCACCGCGCGCGAGCCCGCGCGCCAGATCCTGCTGCCGAAGTCCGGCGCGACCGTCGAGGCGGAGCAGAACATGTTGCGCGCCTCGCTCGGGCGCATGATGCTCACCGTCGACGGCGAGGAGCACGAGCGCTGCCGCCAGCCGTTCGAGGTGCCCTTCCGTGCGCGCGAGGCGGAGCGGCTCTTCGCCGAGTCGATCCGCGTGTACGCCCGGGAGCTCATCTCGCGCATCGACGGGCCCTCCGAGCTGACGGAGTCCTTCGCTGCGCCCTTCGCGGTCGGCGTCGCCGCGCAGGTGATCGGCCTGCCCCTGGATGACATCCGCAGGATCGACGGCTTCTACTCCGCCTTCGCCGCGGCCATGGAATACACCGGTGACCCCGAGCCCCTGCGACGCGCCGAGGAGGCGCGCGCGGAGCTCACGGCACTGCTCCTCGAGGGCCTCGGTCGCTCCAAGGTGGTGGAGGCCTCCGACCTCAGTCCGGAGGAGGTCGCGGCGCAGTTGCGCGTGGTGATGTTCGGCGCGATCGAGACGATCCAGGCATCCGTGCTCACCACGCTCATGCTCTTGCTCCAGCATCCCGAGTCGATGGCGCAGGTGCGTGCGGATCGCTCGCTGCTCGCCGGCGCGGTCGATGAGTCGATTCGCTGGATGCCGCCGGTGGCCTTCATGGAGCGATGGACGCGGGAGCCGGTGACCCTCGCGGGGGTCGAGATCGGCGCACGTGAGTTCGTCGGGGTCTCCGTGATCGCGGCCAACCGTGACCCGAGTGTCTTCGCGGATCCGCTGCGCTTTGACATCCATCGTGCGAATTCCCGCCACGGACTGAGCTTCTCGTCGGGTGAGCACCACTGCCTCGGCGTGCACCTCGCGCGCATGCAGACGGTCATCGCGCTCGAGGAGATGCTCGATGCCTGGCCGTCGATCGACCTGGTGTCGGTCACCCCGCCGAGCGGCTTCGCGTTCCGCCGGCCGGCGGACATGGTCGTGTCGTTCTAGCGACAGGAAGTGGGCGCGTAGAGCTCGCGCAGGCCGGCGATGTCACCCGCCTGCGGCGTGAGCGGCGACTGCCCGACCGTGTGGATCGGGTACATCAGCAGGCGCTTGTCCGTGACGTGGCCGAGCCCGAGGATGTGCCCGATCTCGTGGAAGAGCAGCGCACCGCGACCGCGCACGCCGAAGCCCGGAGTCGTGGCCCAGTCGCTGCTGGTGAAGAGCGTGAGGATTCCGGAGCCCAGCACTCCGTCGCGCTCCGAGGCGCCCGCGGAGGCATCGGGGCCGTCGAACGGCGCCTTGCCCCAGCCGATCTCGATGTCCGCGCGGCCGCCTGCCTCCTGGCGGAAGCGCAACCCGGTGAGCTGCGCGAAGCGGTCGAGGACCTTCGTGATGTCTGCGACCATGCCCGCGTCGCCACCGCGTGGCGCTCCCGCACCGTCGTAGGCCCACGTGAGTGTCGAGCAGCGCGGCCAGCTCGCGACCGCATCCACCAGTGGAGCCCAGCCGCGGCTCACGCGGAAGGTCGACTCTGCGGCGTCGCTGCCGGCGGTCACCCGCACGCGGTACGCCCCGGCCTTCTGCGTGCGCTTCAGGGGAATGGCCGCGCGGTACGACGTCTTCGACGACGACGCCCTCCACACGGTCTTGGCGCCTCGGGTGACGATGATCGTGCTGGCTCCCCTGGCGGTCACGGTCACCGTGACGGGGCGCACCTGGCGCTCGTCATCGTCGGGGAAGAGCCAGGTGGTCGAGACCGAGGCACCGAGCGCAGCAGCATCGATGGTCGCCGATCCGACCACCTCGCGATTGAGCTCGAAGTCCCACTCATCGCCCATGACCGTGGAGCAGTCGAGTTCGAGTCGCGCCTCGACCGGCTGGCTACGGCGCAACGCGGCCATCGCAGAGGCCTCGACAAGCGCCTGGATCCGCACGTCATAGGTCTTGACCGCACCCGCGCGCATGATCCTGCGGTCAGTCTCCACGGCGTTCGACGCGAGCTCCTCGGCGCCGGCATACGCGCGCAGGATGATCGTGTGGCACACCACGTCGCGCTGCGCGACGAGACTCAGGGTTCCTCGCGCGGACACGACGAGATCGGAGTCGCGGCCCGCGTAGGTCTCGGGGGAGAAGGTCACCTCGGCATCGACGGTCACACCCAGGTCCCCCCGAGGCGTGACCGTGGAGGGGTCGGCGGCCGAGGCATGCGGAGTGATGAGCACTGTCGCGAGCACCCCCGCGACACATGCCCAGGTGAGCGGAGCGCGCCGGACGGTCACCCGCGCGAGGGTAGTCGTGCCGGGCACGGGTTTCGAGTCGAGCGCGGATGGTGAATCCCGCGCGGACGTCGTATCCCACGCGGGCCGCGGCTCAATCGCCGCGGGCGCCCGCTATGAGCGAGGGGCCGGGAATCTCGCCGGATCCGCGCGCGATCAGCTGCGTGGGCACGAGGTGCACGCCGCTGCCCGCGGGATCGAGGGCGAGCGTGGCGGCGAGGGCGCCGATGCGGCGAGGGTCCTGAGCGACCACGGTGATGCCAGGCTGCAGCAGGTCGGCGAGCTCGAAGTCGTCGAAGCCGACGAGGGCCACGCGGTCGGACAGGCCGCGGTGCTGCAGGACGGAGACCGCCGTCATGGTGATGAGGTCCTGCGCGGTGAAGAGTGCGGTCGGCGGATCGGCCAGGTCAAGCAGCTCCTCCACCTGCGCTCGTGCCGATGAGCGGGTCGCGCCCTCTCGCCTCACCAGAGCCGGGTCCACGACGATGCCCGCAGCGGTGAGCGCCTCGACGTATCCGGCGTACCTGCCCCGCGACGTGTAGATAGAGGGATCGCGGCCGACGTAGCCGATGCGACGGTGGCCCTGCGCCAGGAGGTGCTCGACGCCCGTGCGCGCACCGGAGACGTTGTCGACGAGCACGACGGGTGCGTCGAGACCATCGACGGGCCGGTCCACGAGCACCACGCGCGCACCCTGCGCGAGGGCGCGATGCAGGTGCTCCGCACTCGACTCCGTGGGCGCCGCGATCAGCGCGTCCACCTGACGCGCGGTGAAGGCTGATGCCATGTCGCGCTCACGGTCCAGGTCAAGGTCGGTGCTCGAGGAGAAGACCGCGACCCCGCGCTCGCGTGCGACGTCCTCGATGCCGCGCAGGAGCGAGGCGAAGAAGGGGTTGCCCGAATCCTCGAGGAGTACGCCGAAGGTCGCCGTGCGGCCGTCCGCGCGGCGCAGTGCCGTCGCCGCGGCGTTGGGCCGGAAGCCGAGCTGGTCGGCGGCCTCGCGCACGCGGCCGGCGACGCCGGGAGAGACCCCGGGCTCACCGTTGACGACGCGGGAGACCGTCTTGAAGCTCACTCCGGCCACGGCAGCCACGTCGCGCAGGGTGGGCCGGCGGCGGGAGGGACTGGGCACCTGCGCATGGGGAGCCGGGGGCGAGGGAGATCCGGGAAGCGAGGAGGGTCCCGGGGTCGGGGGACCCTCGACGGACTCCACGGGGAGACCCGGTAACGAACCCATAACGGACCCTGCTCCCCCTCGGAAAGGCCTTGACGCGAGTGTGATGCAGGCCATAGAAAGCCTTCACGACAACGTTGTCAAGATCTCGGCCTCGGAACGATTCCGTAACAGGCGGCATGCCTGCCTTGCGGTCCGCGGCACATCGCGACAGGTTGCGTAGACCCCCGGGGTCACCCGACCCCCAATGAAGAGGAGTTTCTTCATGGCACGTGCATTCACTGGTCGGCGTATCGCCTTCGTGGCGTCCGCCGGCGTGCTGGCACTGGGCCTCGCCGCTTGCGGTGGCTCCAGTGACAGCGGCTCGTCCAGCTCGGCTCCGGCTCCCGAGTCCTCCGCTGCGGAGACCTCGGAGGCGCCGGCTCCCGCCGAGGCCGTCAAGGTGACCCTGATCACCAAGGACTCGACCAACCCGTTCTTCGTCGCCATGCAGGAGGGCGCGAAGGAGGCCGCTGCCGCGTCGGGCGTCGAGCTCACCGTCGGCTCCGGCAAGGAGGAGGGTGACGACCAGGGCCAGATCGATCTCATCGAGCAGGCCATCGCACGCGGCGACGCGGGCATCCTCATCACCCCGATGTCGCAGAACGTCAACGCCGCGATCGAGGCTGCACGCGCCGCGGGCCTCTACGTCATCGCGCTCGACACCCCGACCGATCCGCCGGACGTCGTCGACATCACCTTCGCGACCGACAACTGCCTCGCTGGTGAGGCCATCGGTCAGTGGGCTGCCGGCTGGCTCAACGGCGAGAAGGCAACCATCGCCGAGCTCGTGATCTTCGACGATCGCGTCGTCTCGGTCGACTACTGCCGCGCCAACGGCTTCCTCAAGGGCCTCGGCGTCGAGGTCCCGACCCTCGAGGACATGGCGTCCCCCGCCAAGTCCGGCTCCTACACCACGGGCGCAGGCGGCGAGTACGAGATCGCCTGCCTCGAGGCCACGGGTGCCAACGAGGAGGGTGGCCGCGCTGGCATGGAGAAGTGCCTCGCAGCCAATGACGCGATCAACGTCGTCTACACGATCAACGAGCCCACCGCCTTCGGTGCTGCCGAGGCCCTCAAGGCCGCCGGCAAGACCATCGGCGAGGACGTCATCATCGTGTCCGTCGACGGCGGTCTCGCGGGTGTCGAGGCTGTGAAGGCTGGCGAGATCCAGGCCACCTCGCAGCAGTACCCGTTGCTCATGGCGAAGCTCGGCGTCGAGGCCATCGCCTCCATCGCCGCTGGCGGCACCCCGCCGTCGCCCACCTCTGCCAATGGCGAGTTCTTCGACACCGGTGTGAAGCTCTGCACCGACATGCCGATGGACACCGTCACCTCGGCCGAGCAGTGGACGGCTCAGCAGTGCATCGACAACGCCTGGGGCTAAGCCTCTAGGCAAGTAGTCAGACGGGCGGGGTGGCTTTCGAGAGAAAGCCACCCCGCTCCGCTCTCTCCCGCTAGTCTCATCCCCACCCCGACGCCCGGAGGATGACGTGAGTCAGACCACCCCCACGACCGCGGCCGATGAGTTCGCCGAACACGGCAAGTCGCCCATGCAGCGGGTCCAGTCGACCCTGCACAAGTACCCCTGGGTGAGCCCGCTCGTCGTTCTGGCGCTCCTCATCATCATCTTCATCGTGATGGGCCTCGTCTTCGACATCGGCTCGCTGGAGAACTTCATCAAGCCCAACACCATCTCGCTGATGCTGCAGCAGACGGTGATCGTGGGCACCCTGGCCATCGCGCAGACCATCGTCATCCTGACCGCCGGCATCGATCTGAGCATCGGCGCGATCATGGTCTTCGGACAGATGGTCATGGCCAACCTCGCGGTCTACGTCACCGCGTCCAACGTCACCTTCCTGGCCGGGCAGAACCCCGTCGTGGCGGTGCTCGCCGGCATCCTCGTCGCCACGCTAGCCGGCGCCCTCAACGGCTTCCTCATAGTCCGGTTCAACCTGCCGCCGTTCATCGTCACGCTGGGCACGCTGAGCATCTTCACCGCGCTGACGCTCATCTTCTTCAAGGCGCGGACCATCCAGGGCAAGGAGATGCCCGACTTCATGCTCATCATGAACAAGGCCTTCCAGATCGGTCCGATCTCGGTGACCCTGGGCCTGCTCGTGATGATCGGCCTCTACGTCCTCTTCGGCTACGTCCTGCGCGGCACCGCGTGGGGCACCCACGTCTACGCCGTCGGCAACGACCCGGCGGCCGCGCAGCTGTCGGGTATCAACGTCAAGCGCGTCCTCTTCAGCGTCTACCTCGTGGCTGGCGTGGTCATCGGCATCGGTGCCTGGGTGACCATCGGACGTTCCGGATCGGCCAGCCCCAACGTCGCCCCCGATCTCAACCTCGAGACCATCACCGCTGTCGTCATCGGCGGCACCTCGCTCTTCGGTGGCCGCGGGCGCTTGGTGGGCACCCTCATCGGTGCTTTCATCATCGTCGTCCTCGACTTCGGTCTCTCGCTCGCCGGACTCGACCAGGCCTATCGGGTCCTGGCGATCGGCATCCTCGTCATCGTCGCCGTCGCAGTCGACCAGTGGATTCGGAAGGTGAAGGCATGACCGCCACGACCACAGCCCAGCCGATCGTCCAGGCCAAGGAGCTCAATAAGTCCTTCGGTCGTGTCATCGGGCTCGCCGACTGCAACTTCGAGCTCTACCCGGGCGAGGTCTGCGCGGTCGTCGGTGACAACGGTGCCGGCAAGTCCACGCTGATCAAGTGCCTGTCGGGGGCGCTCACTCCTGACTCCGGTGAGATGTACGTCGGCGGGAACCAGGTGGCGTTCAAGTCGACCAACGATGCCCGCACCCACGGCGTCGAGACCGTCTACCAGACGCTCGCGGTCGCCCCTGCGCTCGACATCGCAGAGAACCTCTACCTCGGCCGCGAGCAGCGCAAGAAGGGCTTCCTCGGCACCGTCTTCCGCAGCCTCGACAAGAAGCGCATGCGCGCGGAGGCCACCAAGAGCCTCAGCGAGCTCGGCGTGCTCACCGTGCAGAGCATCACGCAGCCGGTCGAGACCCTCTCCGGCGGCCAGCGCCAGGCGGTCGCGGT
>JAPOKX010000080.1 GCA_029977425.1 Actinomycetota bacterium | reverse complement strand
AGGGCGCCAATGGCCTTGATCGCACCCGGCGGGAAGTGGGCTGCGTAGGCCATCCCCATCGCCACGATCTGCTCGCGCGAGCGGATGAGCTTCATGGAGCCTGAGCCGAGCATGGCGAGGGCAAGGACGATGGCAGCGATCCACAGGGCGATAGACATGGCGTCAGTATGCCGACGGGGTCTTCGTTTCATACATGCGCAACGCCACGATGAGCCCCGAAATCGCCGTGAGGGCGGCCACTACCCCGATCGCGAAGCGCAGGCCCGCGAGATCGGCGAGGACTCCGGCCACGATCGCACCTACGGCGAAGCCCCCGTCTCTCCAGAGCCGGTAGGTCCCCACCGCGCGTGCTCGCCACGTCGGATACGCCACGTCACCGATGGCCGCGAGCAGTGTCGGATAGACCATCGCGGTGCCCAGGCCGAGCAGGATTGCGGCCACGGCCCACCACGTGAAGGAGTCGAACGCCGCGACCATCGTGAGGCCGACCGCCTGCACGACCATGCCGCTCACGATGAGCCACTTGCGACCCCAGCGGTCCGAAAGCGCACCGGTGCCGAGCTGCGCGAGTCCCCAGACAGCCGGATAGAGCGCGGCGAGGATCCCGATCTCGGACAGGGAGAGCCCGGCGGTGAGGAAGAGGATGGGGAAGAGTCCCCAGGCCAGGCCATCGTTGAGGTTGTTGACCATGCCGGCCTGGCACGCGGAGGACAGCGCCGGTTCCTTGAAAGACGTCTCGACGAAGACCTGTCCGTTGGTCAGGTTCGCGTCCAGGTGGTCATGGCGACCGTCATCCCTCATCTGGTGCGTCGCGGCTTCCATCCGCGCGTACTCGCGTGTCTCGCGGATGAAGACGACCGACATGCCCAGGCCGATGGCGGCGAAGGCAATGCCCAGGAGGAAGGGCACGGGGCGCAGTCCATACGTCGCGGCGAGGTAGCCCGTCGCGAGAGCGGTCGCAGACACCGCGAGGTAGCCGGCGGCTTCGTTGAGGCCCATGGCCAGTCCGCGCTGCTTTGGCCCGACGAGGTCGATCTTCATCACGACCGTCGTCGACCAGGTCAGCCCCTGGCTGATGCCCAGCAGCACGTTGGCCGCGACGATCCAGCCCCAGGACGGTGCCCAGATGAGGAGCAACGGCACGGGAATCGCGATGATCCATCCGGCCACGAGCACGGGCTTGCGGCCGAAGCGATCGGACCAGGTGCCGGCGAAGTAGTTGGTCGCCGCCTTGCAGATCCCGAACGCAAGGATGTAGGTGAGCGCAGCGGTGTAGGCCTCGAGGGCGAAGACCCGCTCGGCCAGCAGGGGCAGGACCGTGCGCTCCTGACCGAGCATGCCGCCGACGAGGGCGTTGACGGCGACCAGCAGGCTGAACTGCGCGAGATTGGCGCGCAGGCCCAGCGCCAGCGGGTGCGCGCGACGCTTCACGTGCCCATCCTGCCGTGATGAGACGTCATCCCGCGGTAACGTGCCGGGATGGCCGAGCCCTCCCCGCCCACCGAGACTCCCCGACCCGGATGGCCCGTGAGCCCCGGATTCATCTGGCGGGCCGGCTTCATCGTCATGGCGCTGGTCTTCATCTTCCTCTTCATCAACTTCCTCATCGACGACGGCGGAGCGGTGATCTTCACCGTCCTCATGGCATGGTTCTTCGCCCTCGCCATGGCGCCCGCCGTCGACCGCCTCAGCCGGCGCATGCGCCGAGGAGTCGCCACGATCCTGGTGATGCTGGGCCTGGTTGTCTTCCTCGTCCTCTTCTTCGCCGCGTTCGGCGCGCTCCTCGTCGACCAGATCATCGAGATCGTCGAGAGCCTGCCGACCCTTGCGGCCAGCGCCCTCGACTGGTTCAACCAGACCTTCAGCACGGCGTACACGCAAGAGGAGATCCTCGCCCAGGTCGGCCTCGACCAGGCCGCCATCCAGTCCATCGCCACCGAGGCCGCGAAGGGGATCTTCGGATTCGCCACGTCGCTGCTCGGCGGGCTCTTCGGCCTCTTCACCCTCGGCCTCATCGCGTTCTACCTGTCGGCCGACGGGCCGCGACTGCGGAAGTACATCGCCAGCATGTTGCCGAGCGGGAGCCAGTCGGTCTTCCTCAACGTGTGGGACATCACCGCCGACAAGACCGGGCGATACGTCGCCGCGCGCGTGATCCTCGCCGCCGTCAACTCCTTCTTCAGCGGCATCGTCTTTGCCGTCATCGGCCTGCCCTACTGGCTGCCCCTGGCGCTGTGGACCGGCATCGTCGCGCAGTTCGTGCCCACCATCGGCACCTACATCTCGATCATCCTGCCGACGCTCGTGGGCCTGCTCAGCGGCAATCCCTGGCTCGGCGTCATCGTGCTCGCCTACGGCCTCATCTACCAGCAGATCGAGAACCTCACGATCGAGCCGCGCATCAGCGCCAAGGCCGTCGACGTGCATCCGGCGTACGGATTCGTGTCCGTGCTGCTCGGAGCTGCGCTCTTCGGAGTCGCCGGTGCCCTGCTCGCCGTGCCCGTCGGCGCGATGGTTCTGGCGCTCACGCAGACCTACGTCAAGCGCCACGCGGTCACCGAGGACGCGGGCGTCACCTCCGGCGACCCGCCCGAGCCCGCGACCGACTAGCCCACGATGGCGTCGATGCGCTCGGCGAGCGCGACGTCGAGGTCGGTGATGCGACCTCCCGCGGAGTGGGTCGACAACTCCAGGTGCAGGCGCCGCCAGCGGATGTCGATATCGGGGTGATGATCCATCGACTCCGCCGCCTCGGCGATGAGGACAACCCACTCGATGGCAGCCGGGAAGGTCGGTGCCTCGACATCGCGGATGAGGCGGCCGTCACCCACGTGCCATGACGGAAGCCGCTCCCCCAGAGCCTGCAGCTGATCGTCGTCGAGCGGCTCAGCCATCCCAGCCTCCGGACACGTCAAGGGTCGTCATCGCATGACCAACCGCGTGGACCAAGGGCACCTCGTGCGTGCGCAGCACGCTCGCGCCACCCAGCATGGCGAGGACGGCGAAGAATCCCTCCGCGGAGCGGAAGTGCTCCTCGAAGAGATCGAAGGCGTGCGGGAGCGCGTGGCAGATGGGAAGGCCCAGCACTCTCAGGCGGAAGGTGTTGAGGATGACCTCGGTCTGATGACGCACGCGCGTGAGCGGATCGACGAGGTTGCCGTAGTAGAAACCCATGCCGGGATCGATGATGATCCGCTCCACCCCGCGACCTCGGGCCGTCGCCACGCGGTCCTCGAAGTGTGCGAGCAGGCCCGGGATGGGATCGGCGTCAAGGCGCACGTCGGTGATCTCGCGGACATTGCCGCCCCCGACGTAGCAGAGGATGACGGTCGCGCCGAACTCCGCGACCAGGTCGAACATCTCCTCCTGATGCGCAGCGCCGGTGAGATTGAGCACCTGGGCACCGGCCGCGAGGCCTGCGCGCGCGACGGCGGGGTCGTAGGTCTCGACCGAGACCGCGATCCCCTCATCGGTGCACTGCTCGATCACCGGGAGCAGCCGGCCGAGCTGGTCGTCGGCGCCCACGCGGGCGGCGCGCGCGGTCGTGGACTCCGCGCCGATGTCGACGAAGTGCGCGCCCGATGCAACGGCCACGCGCGCCTTGCGGACCGCCGAGTCGATGCCCGTGGCAATGCTCTCGCGGTAGGTCGAGTCGCGCGAGAGGTTGACCGTCGCCATGAGGACAGGCTCGTCGGACCAGTGGCGGTCGCCGATGCGCACGGGCGCGACCGTGGCCTCGAGAGCCTCGGGGTGCTCCTGGGCGAGGCGCGCGAGTGCCGCGAGCGTGATCATGATCCCCCTTGACGGACGAAGCGCGTGAAGACGAACTCATCCTCGCAGCGGGCGAGCACGGGAGCGAAGGTGCCGGCGGGCATGAGGCCCGAGACCGTGAGAGCCCACTCGTCGACCACACCGGCTCGAGCGAAGTCCGCGAGTAGCGCGCGGCCTCCCTCGCAGACGATGCGCTCCATGCCCCGGTCGACCAACTGCTCGCGCAGCCACATCGGGTCCACCCTCTCCCCCGGTGCGACCAGCACCTCGCAGGTGGAGGGCACGCGCGCGCGGGCCTCGGCAGGAGCGGAATCGACCGTGACGATCAGCGGCGGGAGCATCGACTCGGCGTACGCGGGATCCGACCAGGGGAGATCGAGGCTGGCGCTGACGATGACCAGGCGTGGCGCCACCTGCTGGCCGGCGGCGACGCGCTCCGCGGCGACCGCCTCGCTCACCTTCATGGGGTTGTAGCGCTCCGCGCGCATCGTGGCAGCGCCCACGACGACGGCGTCGGACCACCGGCGCACCGCGCCCAGCACCCTGCGGTCCGCGGGGCGGAGATGCTGCCGGAGCGGCCATCGAGTCCTGCCGCGGCACCGTCGAGCGCCATGACGAAGAGCGCGCGCACCCATGGGCCGGAGGGCCAGGGGTAATCGTCGTCAACGGCCTCGGACACGCCCGCCAGTCTCGCACCGCTAGCCTCGGTCGGCATGGCAGGCATCCCTGGCGACCAGATCGGCGCCCTCATGCATCAGGTCGTGCCCATGGTCGCCACCCTGGGACTGGAATACGGCGACATCACCGCTGACCACGCGGTCGTCGTGCTGCGTGACCAGCCCGGCTACCGCAATCACGTGGGCGGCCCGCATGCGGCCGCGATGTTCGCCGCGGCCGAGTCGGCGACGGGGGCTGCGGCCATCGCGGCCTTCGGCGACATGATGGACCGCGCCGTCCTGCTCCCCGTGACCGCGACGATGGACTACCTCGCGATCGCGCGCGGAGACATCACGGCGACGGCGCACGTTGATGGCGACATCGCCGAGGCGCGTCGCATCTTCGACTCAGGGTCGCGCCCGGAGATCGCGATCGTGTGCGAGATCACCGACTCCACGGGCGCGACCACCGGTCGGGTGTCGACGCGCTGGACCCTCAAGGCCCTCAAGAAGGACAGCGCCTAGCGCGACAGCGCTCAGACCTTCGGAGCCGGCGTCCAGCGCAGGTAGGACTTGACCTCTTCCACCTCGCCGAACCGGGCCTTGGCGTCCTCCGTCGACATCATCGGCGAGACGATGACGCGGTCGCCCGGGCGCCAGTCGACGGGAGTGGAGACGGGCGCGGCATCGGTGAGCTGCAGGGCGTCGATGACCCGCAGGATCTCGTCGAAGTTGCGCCCCACCGACTTGGGGTAGGTCAGCGTGAGCCGCACCTTGTTGCTCGGGTCGATGATGAAGACGGAGCGCACCGTCGAGGTGTCGCCCTCGCCCGGATGGATCATGTCGTAGAGCTCCGAGACCTTCTTGTCGGGATCGGCGATGATCGGGAAGTTGAGATCCGTGCCGCCGACATCGCCGATGTCGCCCGCCCACCCCAGGTGGGACTCGAGCGGATCCACCGAGATCGCAATGCACTTGACGCCGCGGCGATCGAACTCAGCCTGCAGTGCCGACGTGCGTCCCAGCTCAGTGGTGCACACGGGGGTGTAGTCGGCCGGGTGGCTGAAGAAGACGGCCCAGGATCCGGCCTTCCACTGGTGGAAGTCGATGACGCCCTCGGTCGTCTCCGCGGTGAAGTCCGGTGCCACGTCGCCCAGTCGAATCGCCATGTCATGCCTCCTTGTGGTCGTGCCTCCTCGTGCCAGCAGGCGCCAGCCTCAACGCCGAGCGTAGGGATGGGACCAAAGTCCCTCACACACAGAGGTTGGTCAGGCTTCCTCGCGCACCACGCGCGGACCGTGGGAGTAGTCCTCGTGCGAGCGCGGATCCTCCCGGGGCTCGAGGTGCGTGTGGACCTGGGCGTGCGGGAGCTCGCCGCGGATCGCGACCTCGACCTCCTCGACCAGGTCATGGGCTCGCGACACGCTCCAGGAGCCCGGCACGAGCACGTGCACGGAAACGAACTGGTCGCGGCCGGACTCCCGGGTCTGCAGCCCGTGGAACTCCAGCTCCCCTGCGGGGTAGCGCGCGACGAAGTCGCGCAGCACCCCGAGCACGCGTGCCGTCTCGTCCTGGGGCAGAGCATGGTCGAGGAGTCCGCGGCCGGCGTTGCGCACGAGGATGAATCCGGTCCAGAGGATGTTGGCGCCGACCGCGAGGGCCACGAGCGAGTCGAGGGGAAGCCAACCCGTGATAGCGACGAGTGCGATGCCGACGATGACGCCAATGGACGTGTAGACGTCGGTGAGCAGGTGCTTGCCGTCGGCGACCAGCGCCATCGATCGATGCCGCCGCCCCTGACGCAGGATGATGACGCCCACGGCGCCGTTGACCACGGTGGCGCCCAAGGTGATGGCGAGGCCGATGCCCAGATCCTCGAGGGGCTGGGGATTGAGGAGCCGGTCGACCGCGGCGTACACGATGAGCGCCGCCGCGACGAGGATCATGACGCCCTCGGCGCCCGCCGAGAGGTACTCCGCCTTGCCGTGCCCGAAGTGGTGACGCTCGTCGGCAGGCTTGGCCGCCGCCGCGATGGCGATGAGGGCCAGGATCGCCGCCACGAGGTTGACGACCGATTCCAGTGCATCGGAGAGCAGGCCCACGGAGCCGGTGAGGAGGTAGGCCACGGTCTTCATGCCGATCGTCACGACCGCGGCGGCGATGGACAGCCAGGCCCAGCGGGTCAGCGAGTGCGCATGGCTGCCGGACACGGCACGAGCATCCCATGGACCCAGGGGCGAGCAACGCCGTCGACCGAGGGGTCGTTCCTGCAGCTCGCCGTCGACCGGTTGGCGGCCATGAGGTCGACGGGGGGCCAGGCGACCTAGAAGGTGCCCTCTCCTGCCGGCGCGGGCTCCGGCGGGGAGCCGTCATCCGTGCGCACGGGCCCGGTGAGGTAGCGCATCGCGCCGTAGACACCGGCGGCGAGGGGCACGCCGATGAGGGCACCGAGGAGGCCGAAGTAGGCCGCGCCCGTGGCGGTGACGAGCACGATCGCCACCGGATGGAGGTTGACCGTCTGGCCCATGATGAGTGGCTGGAGCACATTGCCCTCGAGTTGGCCGATGACGAAGATGAGAACGATGACGAGCGCCCCCGCGAGCGGGCCATCGGTGACGAGCGCCACGAAGGCGGCGAGCAGCATCGCGATCGGCGCACCGATGTAGGGGATGAACGCCCCGAAGAACACGATGATGCCGAGAGGGATCGCGAGGGGCACGCCCATGATGAGCAGCACGATCGTCACGAGCGTGGCATTGGTGATCGCGACGAGCACCAGGCCCTGGGAGTACTGCGAGAAC
>JAPOKX010000007.1:9111-32599 GCA_029977425.1 Actinomycetota bacterium | reverse complement strand
TGCTTTCTTGGCCGCAGCCTTCTTGGCGGGCTTGTCCTCCGCGGACGTCGCCTCGGAGGATGCCTTCTTGGCGGCGGCCTTCTTGGCGGGCTTCTCCTCGGCCGTCGCCTTCTTGGCGGCAGCCTTCTTCGCCGGCTTCTCGTCCGCCGACTTCTTGGCGGCGGCCTTCTTGGCCGGGGCCTTCTTGGCCGGCTTGTCGTCCACGGGGTTGGGGGGGCCTGCGGGGCGGCTGGCGGCCTTGCGGGGGCGCGTCGTAGCCGAGCCCGAAGGCTCCTGCGTGCTCTCGACCATGCGGTCGTGTCCTCTCACGGTCCCGGGCGCGGATGCGCCGCTCGGGACCTGGTCTCACCGACCCGGTGGGCCGGCCGGCCCGGCGAACCGGGTCGTCAAGTCTGGTCAGCCTCGCGGTCGGCAGCGAGGGGGTCACCGACCACGATCGCTTCGGCCGACCCTCCCTCCACGAGCGGCCCTTGCATCTCCCGGGTCACGAGGGGTGGCGGTGTGTGCCACCCGGTCGAGACCGGTGAGGGGGCCACGCTGCGCAGAGCCGCGAGGATGTCGTCTGGCCTCACGGAAGGGGTCACCTGCCGCAGGACCACGGTCAGTATCGCACATGGAGACGCAGCATCCCCGCCTGGCGCCACGTCCGCGCCGAGGAGCGCGGCGCGCACGTCGAAGGTCCTCATGCCGTTCTTCGTCAGGCGCTCGACGAGCACTTCGTCGGCGGCCAGCAGGCGCGCCACTGGCTCGGCAGCCTCGGCAGCGCTCAGGCCAGGGAGCTCGATGCGCCAGCGGCTCGCCTGGAGCCTTTCGGCGAAGTCCGAGGTCCGGGCGACGACCACGTCGAGGACGTCCAGGCCCGGGGGCAGCGCCTCGTCGATGCGCTGGCGCAGCTCCGCAGGGTCGCGCTCCTCGGCGAGGCCGATCTCGAGGTACTCCGCCTCGCTGGCCGTGCCCGTGGGGGCGGCGTTGGCGTAGGAGATCTTGGGGTGCGGGCTGAAGCCGGCGCTGTAGGCCATGGGTACGCCGGCCCGGCGCAGGGCGCGCTCGAAGGCGCGCTGGAAGTCACGGTGACTCGCGAAGCGCAGGCGGCCGCGCTTGGCGTAGCGCAGGCGCAGGCGCTGGACCGGCGCGACGTGCTCGCGCGGGGGCTTGGCCCTGCGGGGCGGCGGAGCCGCCCCTGGCGGGCTGTTGCGGCTCACGCGGAGTGGCCGGCCGCGGCACGCGTCGCGATCTCGGGGAGCCCGAGGTCGGTGGGACCTACCTGGATGCTCGTGCCCATCTGATCGCAGACGCCGCAGTCGAAGCACGGGGTCCACCGGCAGTCCTCGACACCCTCCTCATCGAGTGCGTCCTGCCAGTCCTCCCACAGCCACTCGCGATCGAGGCCCGAGTCGAGGTGATCCCACGGCAGCACCTCGGCATGCTCACGCTCGCGCGTGGTGAACCAGTCGAGATCGACCGGCTCATCGGCAAGTGCGGTCTCGGCGGCCGCGGCCCAGCGCTCGAAGTCGAAGTGCTCGCTCCAGCCGTCGAAGCGCGCGCCCTCACGCCAGGCCTGCAGGATGACCCGGCCCACACGTCGGTCACCGCGCGAGAGCAGGCCTTCGATGATCCCGGGCTTGCCGTCGTGGTAGCGGAACCCGATGGACTTGCCGTACTCGCGATTGGTCCGGATGGCATCGCGCAGCTTCGCCAGTCGCGCATCAGTGGTCTCGTGATCGAGCTGGGCAGCCCACTGGAATGGCGTATGCGGCTTGGGCACGAAGCCCCCGATGGACACGGTGCAGCGGATATCGCGACGGCCGCTCACCTCCCGACCGACGCGGATGACCTCGGCTGCCAGCCGCGCGATCTGCAAGACGTCCTCATCGGTCTCCGTCGGCAGCCCGCACATGAAGTAGAGCTTCACCTGCCGCCATCCCGCGCCGTAAGCGGTCGCGACGGTGCGGATGAGGTCCTCCTCGGTCACCTGCTTGTTGATGACCTTGCGCATCCGCTCGCTTCCGCCCTCGGGCGCGAAGGTGAGGCCACTGCGCCGACCGTTGCGTGAGAGCTCGTTGGCGAGATCGATGTTGAAGGCATCGACGCGGGTGCTGGGCAGCGACAGCGACGTCTGGGACCCCTCGTAGCAATCAGCGAGGTAGGTCGTCACCTCGGCGATCTCGGAGTGGTCGGCGCTGGAGAGGGACAGCAGCCCCACCTCTTCGTAGCCGGTCTTGGCCAGTCCGTTGTCGACCATGGCGGCGATGCCCGCCTTGCTGCGCTCGCGCACCGGCCGCGTGATCATTCCGGCCTGGCAGAAACGGCACCCGCGCGTGCAGCCGCGGAAGATCTCCACGCTCATGCGCTCATGCACGGTCTCGGCGAGCGGCACCAGCGGAGCCTTGGGGTAGGGCCACTCGTCCAGGTCCATCAGCGTGTGCTTCGCCACGCGCCACGGGATTCCCGACTGCGCGGGAACGACGCGGCGAATGCGGCCGTCGGGGAGGTACTCCACGTCGTACATCGACGGGACGTAGGCCACGCCCGAGCGGGCGATCGCCTCGAGCAGGCCGCGACGACCATCGGGGCGGCCCGAGCGCTTCCACTCACGGACGACCTCGGTGAGCTGCAGCACCGCCTCCTCGCCATCGCCGAGCACGGCGGCGTCGAGGAAGTCCGCGATGGGCTCCGGGTTGAACGCGGCATGGCCCCCGGCGACGACGATCGGATGCGACTCGTCACGATCCGTGGCGATGAGCGGGATGCCGGCGAGGTCCAGCGCCGTGAGCATGTTGGTGTAGCCGAGCTCCGTCGAGAAGGACAGGCCGAGAAGGTCGAATGCGCCGACCGGACGGTGCGCATCGACGGTGAACTGCGGCACGCCGTGCTGGCGCATCAGGGCTTCGAGATCGGGCCACACGGCGTACGTGCGCTCGCAGAGCACGCCGGGCTGCTCGTTGAGCACCTCGTAGAGGATCTGGACGCCCTGGTTGGGGGCCCCGACCTCGTAGGCATCGGGGTACATCAGCGCCCAGCGGACGTCCGCCTCATCCCACTCGGTCGCGACGGCGTTGACCTCGCCGCCGACGTACTGGATGGGCTTCTGGACCAGGGGGAGCAGGGCCTCGAGGGCGGGGAAGACCGAGTCGGCGGCGCCCGGCGCGGGCGATGTCGTCGGCATGGTCGTCGTCATGGAAGGAGGGTACCCGCGGCGGTCCCGGGTCGGGGATCAGAGTTGCCGGGATCAGAGTTGCTGCTGCTGGTGCAGGCGCACGTTCTCCAGCAAGCCGAGGGCGATCCACGAAGCGAACATCGACGTGCCGCCGTACGAGACGAAGGGCAGCGGGACTCCGGTGATGGGCATGATCCCGACGTTCATGCCGATGTTCTCGAAGGTCTGGAACGCCAGCCACGCCACCACGCCGGCAGCCACGAGACGGCCGTAGAGCTCCCCCGCACCCAGGGCGATGCGCATGCCGCGCCACAGCACGATGCTGAGCAGCAGGATCGTGATGGCCGCGCCGATGAAGCCAGCCTCCTCGCCGATCACGGTGAAGATGAAGTCGCTCTCGTTGACCGGGACGAAATTGCCCTGGGTCTGCGGCCCCTGGAAGAGCCCACGACCCCATAGCCCGCCCCCGCCGATGGCGATGCGCGCCTGCGTCGCGTTGTAGGCGGCCGTGCTCGCGGCCTCCTCGGGATTGACGAAGGAGGTGAGGCGCGCGATCTGGTAGTCCTTCACCAGGCCGACCTGCCACGCCACGACGGCCGCGGTGACCCCGCCGACAAGCAGCCCGGCGACCCATCGCGTGCGGGCGCCCGAGACAGCGACCATCGTGACGACGACCGTGCACATGATGAGGACGGTGCCGGTGTCGTTCTGCAGCAGGACCAGTCCGATGGGGATGGCCGCGAGCCCGAGCGCGAGCGCCACGTCGCGGTCCCTCGGCTCGGCCTCCGCATCGCGCTTCTCCGACAGGATCACGGCGAGGATGAGGACGATGGCGACCTTCGCGAACTCCGACGGCTGCAGCGTGAAGCCGCCCGGTACCTGGACCCAGGCACGCGCGCCGGCAATGGTCGTGCCCAGCGGCGTGTAGACGAGGAGGATGCCGACGATGGCCAGGCCGTAGATGACGGGCGCGTAGGCGCGCAGCAGTCGATAGTCCAGTCGCGACACGATGAAGGCGAGCACCAGGCCAATCGCGATGTTGACGAGGTGCCGATTGAGGAAGTACTGCGGATCATCCCCCGCGAGGTCCGAGCGGCTCGCTGACCAGACGAAGACGGAGCTTCCCACGCTGAGAATGAGGGCGGCACCGAGGAGCCACCAGTCCAGGCGGCGCCAGTAGGACTGCCTGCCCTCCTGCCGGGCACCGATGAAGCGGCGACTCGGCGTCGCCTCCGACAGGCTCACGGGTCCGCCTCCGGAGTCACGGGAGTGCCGTCCGGTCGCACGATCGGCAGGGTCCGCGACGGCGCGCCGCCGATGAGGACGCTCTTCGCCGGGTCGACCACGCCGTCGACGACCCCGAAGAGCGCTTCGTAGATCGTGCGCACGCCCGGTCCCGCGGTGAGGGAGCCTGTGCCGCCGCGCGTCACCATGATCACGACGGCGTACTGCGGGTCATCAGCCGGCGCGAAGCTCGCGTACCAGGCGGTCGTGGAGTTGTCGCTGAAGACCTGCGCCGATCCCGTCTTGGACGCCACGGGAATCTCGTCGAGCGGGAAGCCCTCGAAGGGGATTCGGCCCGTGCCCTCGGCCGTCACGCCCGCGAGAGCTGTGCGCAGGAACTCGAACGTGCCTTCGGGGGCGGGCACCTCGGCCCGCACGACGGGATCGAACTGCTGGACGACCTCGCCCCGGCTGCTCAGGATCGCCTTGGCCACCTGCGGCTGGTAGACGGTGCCGCCATTGGCGATCGCGGCGTAGGCCATCGCCAACTGCAGCGGCGTGATGGCCGTGTCGCCCTGACCGATGGAGGCGTTGATGGCATCGCCGTTGCGCCAGCGGAAGCCGTCGAGGCAGTTCTCCTTAGCGAGCGCGGTGTAGTACTCGGCGAGCTTGGGGTTCTCCTCCCGCAGTTGGGAGAAGCCCTCCTTGGCATCGGAGCACCACTGCTCCCGGCGCTGCTCCCACACGAGCAGCTTCTCGTCGCGGCCCGACACGAGGCCCGCAGCCTCATTGGGAAGGTCGATCCCCGTCGCCTCGCCGAGGCGGAAGGCGGCTGCTGTCTCCGCGATCGGATCGGGGGCGCCCTGCGGCGCGTAGAGGCCACCGCCCTTGAGCCACATCTCGTCGGCGATGCGGTAGAACACGGTGTTGCACGAGACCTCGAGTGCGCGCTGCAGCGTGATGGGCCCGAAGCCCGACGACTCGAAGTTGCGGAAGCGCTGCGAGCCGACGGTGTAGTCAGCCGGGCACGGGTAGGTGGCACTGAGGTCATAGCCCTCGCGCGCCGCCGCGACCGTCGTCACCGCCTTGTACGTCGATCCCGGTGCGTAGGTGCCCTGCGTCACCGTCGAGGACAGCGCGCGATCGGCGAGCAGCCGCTCGTAGTCCTTGGTCGTGATGCCGCCCACCCACAGCTGTGGGTCGTACGACGGGTAGCTCGCCATGGCGAGCACCGCGCCCGTGCGCACGTCGATGACGACGGCGGCACCGGTGTCGGCCACGTCCCCCTCATCGCGCGCGCGCTGGACGGAGTCGGCGAGCGCCTGCTCCACGACCTGCTGGAGATGGGAATCGACATTCGTGACGACGTAGTTGCCCGCCACGGGGTCGGATTCCGAGACCGTGCCCGTGACGCGGCCGACCTGGTCGACCGCCAGCGTGGTGATGCCGGGAATCCCACGCAGTTCCTGGTCGTACTGGGCCTCGAGGCCATTGCGGCCCACGAGGTCGCGCGAGCGCAGTCGCGCGGGATCGGTGCTGCCACCTTGCGCGTCGAGCTGCTCCTGGGTGACCGGTCCGACGTAGCCGAGCACATGCGCGAGGTTGGCTTCGAACGGGCTCGGATACTCGCGCACGGCCTCGAGTTGCGCCGTGACTCCCGGGAAGTCCGCCCGCCGTTCCATGATGGTGAGCGCTGTCTCAGTCGCCACGTCCTTGGCGACAGGCACCGGCTGATAGGGCGAGCCGTCCCAGCACACAGGCAGCGGCGGGGCGCCTTCGGTGCCGCAGGGCATGAGCTTCTGCTCGATCGATTCGCGCGAGACACCGAGAGCGTCGGCCAGACGGTCGAGGACGCCGACGCCATCGTCGTCCTCACGCGCGAGCGCCGTGCGATCGACGGACACCACCAGCGACGTGCGATTGGCGACGAGCGGCCGCCCGCGCTGGTCGAGGATGAGGCCCCGCACCGCTGGCGTGATGACCTCCCGCGTGGTGTTGCTCGCCGCCTGGGCGGCGTACTCCTCCCCCACGACCAACTGCAGGTAGAAGACGCGGGCCACGAGGGTTGCGATGAGGGAGACGATGAGGACGCCGAGGACGACGAGGCGCAGCTGCGACCTGTCGCTCATCACGCTCCTCCTCGACCGATCCGGTCCTGCGACGCTCGGGCACGGCCCGGTCGGACCTGCGGCCCCACCACGGTACGCCGGGCCGAGCGGGGATTCCCCCTCGACGCGACCGCGAACGTCCGGTTATCGGTGGCACCTGCGTGGGCGCCTCAGCGGGAGTAGGCCTCGGGTACCACCCATCGGCACAGTCGGCGCAACGGCAGCGTGAGGAGCAGGCCGAGCACGAGGGCGTAGGCAGCGGCGCTCACCATGAGGCCGATCACCTCGTCCCAGCGGACTCGAGGATCACCGAGGAGTCCCCCCAGGACGGCGCCGGCGAGGACCGCGAGCGGGGCGGCCACGGCGGCGAGCACGGCGAACATCCACCACGGCCGATCATCCGACTCGGCGAACCGGCCGACGGCGTAGCCGATGACAGTGAGCACGAGCGCGGTGATCCCGATCGTGCCCGCGGCCGGCGGCGCGATGTCGAGCAGCAACCCCCCGGCGAAGCCGCTCACCGCACCCGTCGATGCGCCGAACTGAGAGGCCAGGATCACCACGACCACAAGCACGAGCGAGGGCGTCGCACCGGGGAAGGGCAGCGGCGCGAGCACCGTCACCTCGATGAGGACGGCGAGGACCAGGAGCACGGCGACGATGACCGCGCGGCGGACCGGCATCAGCCCCCTCCCGTCACAGCGGGGTCGAGCGTGTCCCGCGGGGGCGACTCTGGTGCGCGCAGCACCACTCCCACGATGTCCAGGCGGGAGATGTCCGCGTAGGGCTCGAGGATCGCGGATCGCGTCAACTGGCCCTCGGTGCCGCGCATCTCGGCCACGACCCCGATGGGAATGCCGGGCGCATAGGGACGTCCGCCTTCCGAGCCGAAGGAGACCACGACGTCTCCCACGTCCACGACCGCGAGGGGATCGAGGAGCTGCATCGTGAGGGAATCCTGCCGGCCCGTGCCGGAGACGATGCCGATCTGCGAGGTGCCCGAGAGGCGGCCGCCCACCGACGAGGTGGCGTCGACGATGAGCAGGACCGTCGAGGTCGTGGGACCGACGTCGATGGTGCGCCCGACGAGCCCGGCCCCGCTGATCACCGACATGTCGCGCTCGATGCCGTCGCGACTGCCCGCGTCGATCGTGACAGTCCAGGCGAAGCCCTGTGCGGGCCCCACTGCGATGACCTGCGCGGGAACCGTCTCGTAGTCATTGGCCGATACGAGTCCAAGAAGCGCCTCAAGGTCGGCGACACGCGCGCGGTCGTTGGCCACCGTGTCGAGCTCTGCCTGCAGGCGCGCGTTGTCGGCCTCAAGCTGCGCGATGCGCGCGTCAGTGTCGCCGAGTCCGCCGAGCGAGTCGAGCAGGCCTCGCACCGGGACGACAACAGTGGCCATCACGCGCTCGGCCGAGCCGAGGAAGGTCTCGCCCACGGCACGCAGCGGCCTGGTCAGGCCGCCGTCTCCACCGCGCAGGTCGAAGACGATGAGCGTGATCGAGACGAGCACGAGGATCGCGAGGACGATCCTGGATCGCCGGGTGTCCCTCATCTCACGACGAGCGCTCGCCTAGTGGCGAGGCTCGGAGATGAGGACCTGCTGCAGTGCCTCGAACTCCTCGACGCACTTGCCCGACCCCAGCGCCACGCAGTCGAGAGGCTCGTCGGCGACCACGATGGGCATCCCCGTCTCATGGCGGAGGCGCTCGTCGAGGCCCGTGAGGAGCGCGCCGCCTCCCGTGAGGACGATGCCGCGATCCATGATGTCGCCGGAGAGCTCCGGGGGCGTGCGATCCAGGGTGGTCTTGACCACGTCGACGATGGCATTGACGGGCTCGTCGATGGCCCGGCGGATCTCCTCGGCGGTCACCACCACGGTGCGCGGGAGGCCGCTGACCAGGTCGCGGCCTCGGATCTCCGCATGCGGCTCGTCGGGCATCGGGAACGCCGAGCCGATGGCGACCTTGATCTCTTCGGCCGTGCGCTCGCCAAGCAGGAGCGAGTACTCCTTCTTCACGTACTGGATGATCGCGTTGTCGAGTTCGTCGCCACCGACGCGAATCGAAATGGACGTCACGATGCCACCGAGCGAGATGACGGCGACCTCGGTCGTGCCACCGCCGATGTCGACGACCATGTTGCCGGTCGGCTCGTGCACGGGCATGTTGGCTCCGATGGCCGCGGCCATCGGCTCCTCGATGATGTAGACCTTGCGCGCACCGGCTGCGTATCCCGCGTCCTTGACGGCGCGCTGCTCGACCCCGGTGATGCCTGAGGGGACGCAGATGACCAGGCGCGGCTTCGCGAGATGGCGGCGGCGGTGGACCTTCTGGATGAAGTAGCGGAGCATCCGCTCGGTGGTGTCGAAGTCGGCGATGACGCCGTCCTTGAGGGGCCGGATCGCCACGATGTTGCCCGGCGTACGGCCGATCATCTTCTTGGCCTCGGAGCCCACGGCGAGGATGCCGCCGGTGTTCTGGTTGATCGCGACGACCGACGGTTCGTTCAGGACGATGCCGCGCCCGCGTACGTAGACGAGGGTGTTGGCCGTGCCGAGATCGACGGCCATGTCGCGGCCGACGAACGACATCGTGTTGGACACTCACCCTCCCCAGCAGCGCCCGAAGCGTGACGGGCGTGAACCATGGTACGGGTCGGGCTCGGAATGTCCCAACGTCCCCGTGAGTCCCGCTGGCGGCCTACGCTTCACCCACACGGCGGGCTCGCTCGACTTCGAGCTCGCGCAGGGCTTTCTCCAGACGCTCGGCTGTCCCCAGGTCCACGGACAGGTCGTAGGCAGCGGGGACTACCCCGCCGAGGTCAGCGCGATAGTCGTGGCCCCGACTATCGAAGTTGCCGGGCGTGATGTGGGTGGCGAAGAGCGTGTCGACCATGACCTGGGCCCACGTGATGCCGGGCGTCCACATCATCCCCTCGGGGACATTGCGCCCGCGGGGTCGTGCGGCCAGCCACGGCGGGCGGCGGTAGGCCACGGTCGGCTCGAAGCGGACGACCGGATCGCCGTCGTGCTCGAGGAACCAGACGCGCGGGCGAGGGTCGGGGATGACGTCGGGGATCTGATCGGGGCGATCGATGGTGATCGACTCCCCCGCTGTCGCGGCATGGAAGGCGACGGACTCGGGTCCGCCGGGTGTGCCCACCCAGAGGGCTGCGGAGACGCCGAGTCGGTCAAGGTCGCGCGAACCCTCGGGGATGGCCGCCTGCTGCACGCGTGCACCGAGGCTCTCGCCGTAGAGCAGCACGCGAGGACGATGCGCGCGCCCGGCGAGATCTGCTGCGATGCCCTCGATCAGGAGTGACTGCGTGCGTGCCGCCAACTCCACGCGATCGAGCGAGAGGAACGACGGGAGCAGTCCATAGCCGACAGCGACGGCGGCGGTGTCACCGTGCAACAGGATCTCGAGGATGTCGACGGGCGTGGGGTTGGCGTAGCCACTGCCTGCGGGCGCTCCGATGAGGAGCGTGGATCGGTCGTAGGCGCCGGTGCGGCGCAGCTCTGCAAGGGCGAGGGCCACCCTCTCCTCGGGCGTGCCCGCCGAGTCGTAGCCGACGAAGACGCGGATCCCGGGCATGGCCAGGGGGGTGCCCGTCACCTGCTCCACCACCGCCGAGGGCACGCTCGAGCCCAGGAAGCGCGCCCCCTCACGACCCACGGTGGCGAAGTCCACGAGGGATCCTGGGCCGCCGGACACGGTCTCCAGCGCGGGAGGCGATGCGAAGCCGGCCTCGATGGCTCTCCCGCCACCCTCGAGGCGGCTCTGGGCCTCGCCCTTGGCGGCCTGGAAGACGCCCACCGCGGTCGCTCCGGCGAAACTCAGCGCGACCACGCGACGTGCGCGCTGCTCCATCGTCGGCAGGCCGCCGCTGCGCAGTCCGACACTGCCTGCCGCGAAGTAGGCCGTCACGCCGCTCGCAAGAGACAGTGCGGCAATGAATCCCGGACGCACGCGCGAGGGCCACTCCATGAGCGTCGGTCGCGAGGCGGCGTATGCCCCTGCGGCGGCGATGGCCGCCGAGACGCCGAGGCGTACGCGCGTGCGCGGATGCACCCGGATCAGCCCAGCGCGGGGAAGAAGAGCGCGATCTCGCGCGCGGCGGACTCCGGTGAATCCGACCCGTGCGTGACGTTGAACTGGGTCTCAGTCGCGAGGTCGCCGCGGATCGTGCCCGGAGCGGCGTTGACCGGGTTGGTGGCGCCCATCATCGTGCGCCACGACGCGATCGCCTCGGGACCCTCGATGACGGCCGCGAGGAGCGGACCGGAGGTGATGAAGGCGACCAGGTCGCCGAAGAAGGGCTTCTCCGCGTGCTCGGCGTAGTGGGCCTGCGCTACCTCGACGGGGATGGTGCGCAGCTCCATGGCGACGATCCGGAAGCCCTTGCGCTCGATGCGCGAGAGGACCTCCCCCACGAGGCCGCGGGCGACGCCATCGGGCTTGACGAGGACGAGGGTGCGCTGGGACAAGGGAGACTCCTTCGGCTGCGAATGTGCCTACGGAGCCTATCCGGGGTTCTGCGTGGGCGAGTCGGCGGAGCCGCCGTCACGGGCTTGATCGACCTGGCGACCGAGTCGAATCGCAACTCCCCACAGCAGCGCGAAGATGCCGCCGACGATGAACATCGCTGGGGCCAGGAGGCCGGTGAGGACGACGAGTGCCTGGAGTACCCAGCCCACCGGAATGGCCCACGGGCGCGTGACGTAGCGCGCGAGCACGATGAGGGCGAGGGCCAGGATGACTCCGCCGGAGATGCCCAGCCAAGGCGGCACGGGCACGGTGCCCACGACCACCACGACGGGGATCGCGAGGATGACGACGATCGCCTCAAGGGAGAGGACCGCAGCGCCCAGGACTCTCATGCCGGCATCACTACCCTCGCGCCAGCATGGCCCGTGCCTGGCCTGCCGTGACCACGGACCCCGTGACGATCACGCCCGATGCGGCGTAGGTGTCGGCCTCCTCCGCGAGTCGGACCCCGGCGTCGAGCCCATCGGCCAGCCGTCGGCAGACCGTCACGCGCTCGTCGCCGAAGACCTCCGCCGCGAGCGCGCCGAGAGCATCGGCATCGAGCCGACGAGGCGAGTCGTTCTCCGTGACGACGATCTCGTCGAGCACGGGCTCAAGCGCGCGAAGGATGCCTACGACGTCCTTGTCAGCCAGCACGGCAACGACGCCGACGAGGTGCGTGAAGGCGAAAGACTCCGAGAGTGCGTCCGCGAGCGCCTCGGCACCCGCGGGATTGTGGGCGGCGTCGATGATCACGGTGGGACCGCGGCGCACGACCTCGAGTCGCCCGGGTGATGTGACGTCGGCGAACCCCTCCCGGACACTGTCGGCATCGAGGGCGAGCGCTCCTCCGCCGACGAAGGCCTCGGTGGCGGCCAACGCGATGGCCGCATTGCGCGACTGGTGCGCGCCGAAGAGCGGCACGAAGACGTCGTCGTAGGTGCCGGCAAGTCCCTGAAGGGTGAGGACCTGACCGCCGACGGCAACGGTGCGATCGAGCACCGCGAACGCCTTGCCTTCCCACGCGGCGGGAACGCCGACCTCGTCAACGCGCGCCTGGAGGACCTCTGCTGCTTCGGGATCCTGATCCCCGATGACGGCGAAGCATCCTTCCTTGATGATGCCTGCCTTCTCACCGGCGATGAGGTCGATGCGATCGCCAAGGATGTCCGCGTGGTCCATCGCCACGCGCGTGACCACCGCCACCTGCGGCTGGCATACCGACGTCGCGTCCCAGGTGCCGCCGACACCCACCTCCACCACGGCCACGTCGACCGGCGCATCCGCGAATGCGGCGTATGCGATCGCCGTGAGCGTCTCGAAGTAGGTGACCGGGGTGCCACCCTCCTCTTCCACGCGTGCGTCGACAGTCGCGATGAAGGGAGCCACGTCGCCTGCCACCTGCATGAACATCTGCGGGGAGATCGGCTCTCCGTCGATTTCGATGCGTTCGCGCATGTCCACCAGGTGAGGGCTGGTGTAGAGGCCGGTGCGCAGGCCGAGGGCCCGCAGCAGGGAGGCGATCATGCGCGCCGTGGAGGACTTGCCGTTGGTGCCGGTCACCTGGATCACCGGATAGGCCCGCTGGGGCTCGCCGATCAGGTCCATGATCGCGCTGATGCGCGTCAGGGACGGGTCGATGGCGTTCTCCGGCCAGCGACCGAGGAGCTCTGCTTGGAGTTCGGCGTAGCCCTCGGGCGACTCGGTCACGTCAGCCACCCTAGTGGCCTCCTCCTAGGATGAGCGCCCATGAGCTCCCGCCTCCCCGACAAGCCCAGCATCGACGGCATCGAGCAGCGCTGGGTGGAGGCGTGGGAGTCGGACGGCACCTACCTCTTCGATCGCTCGCGCCCTCGCGACGAGGTCTACTCCATCGACACTCCCCCGCCCACGGTGAGCGGCTCCCTGCACGTCGGTCACGTGTTCTCCTACACCCATACCGACTGCATCGCCCGCTACAAGCGGATGCGCGGCTTCTCTGTCTTCTATCCCATGGGCTGGGACGACAATGGCCTGCCGACCGAGCGCCGGGTGCAGAACTACTTCGGTGTGCGCTGCGATCCTTCGCTGCCCTACGACCCCTCCTTCGAGCCGCCGGCCGAGCCCGACCCCAAGCAGCAGGTCCCCATCTCGCGCCGCAACTTCGTGGAGCTGTGCGAGCGGCTCACCGTCGAGGATGAGGTCGTCTTCGAGGAGCTCTGGCGACGCCTCGGCCTGTCCATCGACTGGACGCAGACCTACCAGACCATCGACGACAACGCCCGTGCCGTGTCACAGCGCGCCTTCCTGCGCAATCTCGCGCGAGGCGAGGCCTACCAGGCTGAGGCGCCCACGCTCTGGGATGTCACCTTCCGCACCGCGGTCGCGCAGGCGGAGCTCGAGGATCGCGAGCGCCCCGGGGCCTACCACCGCATCGGCTTCGCGCGCGCTGACGGTGGCGAGCCCGTCTACATCGAGACGACGCGCCCCGAGCTCATCCCCGCCTGCGTCGCCCTGGTCGCGCATCCGGACGACGAGCGCTATCAGCCGCTCTTCGGCACCACGGTGCGCACGCCGATCTTCGGTGTCGAAGTGCCGGTCGTCGCCCACACCCTCGCGGATCCCGAGAAGGGTTCGGGTATCGCGATGATCTGCACCTTCGGCGATCTCACCGACGTCACCTGGTGGCGCGAGCTGCAACTGCCCACGCGCCCGATCATCGGCTGGGACGGACGCATCCTCGCCGAGACGCCCGCCTGGATGGACACTCCTCAGGCTCAGGCGGCATACGCCGAACTCGCCGGCAAGACCGCACACTCCGCCAAGGAGCGCATCGCGGAGATGCTGCGCGAGAGCGGTGACATGGTCGGTGAGCCCCGAGAGATCACCCATGCGGTGAAGTTCTTCGAGAAGGGCGACCGCCCGCTCGAGATCGTGACGACCCGGCAGTGGTACCTCACCAACGGAGGCCGCGGGCCGGAGCTGCGCGAGCAGCTGCTCGAGCGCGGACGCCAGCTTGACTGGCACCCCGCGCACATGCAGGTGCGCTACGAGAACTGGGTCGAGGGACTGAACGGCGACTGGCTCATCTCGCGCCAGCGCTTCTTCGGTGTGCCGCTGCCGATCTGGTACCCCCTCGATGCAGACGGCAACCCGGACTACGACTCGCCACTGCTGCCGGCCGACGCCGACCTTCCCATCGATCCCTCCAGCGATACACCGGCGGGCTACACCGAAGACCAGCGCGGCAAGCCCGGCGGCTTCATGGGCGACCCGGATGTGATGGACACCTGGGCGACATCGTCGCTCAGCCCGCAGATCGCCGGCGGCTGGAGCCGCGACGAGGATCTCTGGTCGCGCGTCTTCCCGATGGACCTGCGGCCGCAGGCTCACGAGATCATCCGCACCTGGCTCTTCTCCACCGTCGTGCGCAGCCACCTGGAGTTCGACCGGCTGCCGTGGAGCGATGCGGCGATCAGCGGCTGGATCCTCGATCCCGATCGCAAGAAGATGAGCAAGTCCAAGGGCAATGTCGTCACGCCCATGGGCCTGCTCGACGAGCACGGCTCCGATGCCGTCCGCTACTGGGCCGCCTCCGGGCGCCCCGGCACCGATACGGCGTTCGACGTCGGCCAGATGAAGATCGGGCGCCGCCTGGCCATCAAGATCCTCAACGCCTCGAAGTTCGTGCTCGGATTCGAGCCCGTGGCCGACGCATCCGCCGTGACCGCTCCCCTGGATCGCGCCATGCTCGCCGACCTGGCCGAGACCGTGCGCCAGGCGACGGCCGCTTTCGAGGACTACAACTACACGCGCGCCCTCGAGCTCGCCGAGACGTTCTTCTGGTCGTTCACCGACGACTACGTCGAGCTGGTCAAGGATCGCGCGTACGGCGGCCAGGGCGCCGAGGCCGCCGCGTCCGCCAAGGCGGCACTGGCCATCGCCCTCGACGTGCAGCTGCGGCTCTTCGCGCCCTTCCTGCCCTTCGTCACAGAGGAAGTGTGGTCGTGGTGGCAGGAGGGCTCAGTGCATCGATCGTCATGGCCGAGCGCGGAGGAGATCGCATCCCTCTCCGCCGACGGGGATCGGGCCATCGTCGCCGACACCGCGATCGCGCTGTCGCTCGTGCGCAAGGCCAAGAGCGAGGCCAAGGTGTCGATGAAGGCCGACGTCGCAAGCGCCATCGTCCGCGGCCCCGCGGAGTCGCTGGAGCGGATCAGTGCCGTTGCCGGTGACCTCAAGGCCACCGGCTCCATCGCCGAGATGACCTTCGAGCCCGGCGGGGAAGCAGTCACCGTCGACGTGACCTTGGCCTAGGGCTTCCTCCTCCGCCCGCGTGACGGCGCGCGAAGCGAGGGCCGGGGAGCGATGAGCTAGGCGGATTCCTTGCGCACGCGACGCTTCGGAGTCTCCACCTCACGGGGAACGAGCGTCGGCAGGACGTTGTCGCGGACCGTCTCCTCGGTGACGACGACTCGGGCCACGTCGGAGCGGCTGGGCACGTCGTACATCACGTTGAGGAGCACCTCCTCGAGGATGGCGCGCAGTCCGCGGGCACCCGTGCCGCGCTTGAGCGCCTGGTCAGCAATCTCGCCGAGCGCCTCATCGGTGAACTCCAACTCGACGTTGTCGAGCTCGAAGAGCTTCTGGTACTGCTTCACGAGCGCATTGCGCGGCTCGGTAAGCACCTTCATCAGGGCGTCGCGGTCGAGCTTGGCCACCGAGGTGAAGACGGGCAGGCGACCGATGAACTCGGGGATCATCCCGAACTTGAGCATGTCCTCGGGCATCACGTAGCCGAAGATGTCCTCGGAATTGGTATCGCTGATCTCCTCGCCGTCGTCGGAGACGATGTCGAAGGTGAAGCCCACGCGCTTCTTGCCGATGCGCTGCTCGATGATCTGGTCGAGACCGGCGAAGGCACCGCCCACGATGAAGAGGACATTGGTCGTGTCGATCTGGATGAACTCCTGGTGGGGATGCTTGCGCCCACCCTGCGGGGGCACCGACGCGGTCGTCCCCTCCAGGATCTTGAGCAGCGCCTGCTGCACGCCCTCGCCGGAGACATCGCGCGTGATGGACGGGTTTTCGCTCTTGCGCGCGACCTTGTCGATCTCGTCGATGTAGATGATCCCGGTCTCGGCGCGCTTCACGTCGTAGTCAGCAGCCTGGATGAGCTTGAGGAGGATGTTCTCGACGTCCTCGCCGACGTAGCCGGCCTCGGTCAGGGCCGTGGCATCCGCGATAGCGAAGGGGACGTTGAGCATCCGCGCAAGGGTCTGGGCGAGCAGGGTCTTGCCCGACCCGGTCGGCCCGAGCAGGAGGATGTTCGACTTCGCCAGCTCCACCGAGTCGTCGCGGCCGCGGACGTTGGCGCCGGCCTGGACGCGCTTGTAGTGGTTGTAGACGGCGACGGAGAGAGCCTTCTTGGCGACCTCCTGGCCGATCACGTAGCTGTCGAGGAACTCGTAGATCTCGCGCGGCTTGGGGAGCTCGTCGAAGGGCATGTCAGCGGAGTAGCTGAGCTCCTCTTCGATGATCTCGTTGCACAGGTCGATGCACTCGTCGCAGATGTAGACGCCGGGGCCGGCAATGAGCTTCTTGACCTGCTTCTGGCTCTTCCCGCAGAAGGAGCACTTGAGGAGGTCACCCCCATCACCGATGCGCGCCACGGCTACTCCTTCGATCTCGGGCAGGCGAGTGCCCCCGAGGCTCCGACGGTACCCCTATGTGGGCCCCGGTGGGGGTGATTGCGCCCCCGGCGCGTTCAGCCTTCAGCGGACGCGGGGCAACGGGGCCCGGAAGCGATCGCGCGGGCGCCTACGAGACGGCCGGGACCTTGCGAGACGCGATGACCTGATCGATGAGGCCGTACTCGCGGGCCGCATCGGCGGTGAGGATGCGGTCGCGCTCGATGTCCTTCTCGATCTGCTCCTTCGAGCGCCCCGTGTGCTGGGACAGGATCGTCTCCATCTCGTCGCGCATGCGCAGGATCTCGTTGGCCTGGATCTCGACGTCGGAGGCCTGGCCGCCGCCCTCGGTGTAGGGCTGGTGGATGAGGATGCGCGAGTGCGGCAGCGCGAAGCGCTTGCCCGGCGTACCCGCCGCGAGCAGCACCGCGGCGGCAGAGGCGGCCTGCCCGAGGCACACGGTCTGCACCTGGGGCTTGACGAACTGCATGGTGTCGTAGATCGCCGTCATCGCGGTGTAGGAGCCACCGGGAGAGTTGATGTAGATCTGGATGTCGCGGTCAGGGTCCATGGACTCCAGGCAGAGCAGCTGGGCCATGACGTCGTCCGCTGAGGCGTCGTCGATCTGCACGCCGAGGAAGATGATGCGCTCCTCGAAGAGCTTGGTGTAGGGGTTGTGCACTCGCTCGCCGTTGGCCACGCGCTCCCGGAACTCCGGAAGGATGTAGCGGGCCTGGGGGGCGTAGAGGCCCGACTGGGTGCGCATGCGGTCTCCTTCGAGGCGGGTATCGGCGTTCACTTGGACACTCCAGGAGCATCGGCCGACGTGGAGTAGACGTGGTCGATGAGGCGATAGTCGCGGGCCTCTTCGGCCGTGAACCAGCGGTCGCGATCGGAGTCCGCCTCGATCTCCTCGACGGTGTGGCCGCTGTGCTCGGCGATGAGCTGGGCCATGCGCTTCTTGATGAAGAGCATCTGCTCTGCCTGGATCTTGATGTCCGACGCGGTGCCGCCGATGCCGCCGAGGGGCTGATGCATCATGATCCGCGTGTTGGGGGTGGCGTAGCGCTTGCCCGGGGACCCTGCGGTGAGCAGGAACTGCCCCATCGAGGCCGCGAGGCCCATGGCGATGGTCGTGACGTTGTTGGGGATGAGCTGCATCGTGTCGTAGATGACCATGCCCGCTGTGATGGATCCACCGGGTGAGTTGATGTAGAGCGTGATGTCCTTGTCGGGATCCTCGGCCGCCAGCACCTGGAGCTGCTTGGCGATGCGGTTGGAGTTCTCGTCGCGGACCTCGCCCTCGAGCCAGACGATGCGCTCGCGGAGGAGGCGCTCATCGAGCATGTCACCGAATCCGGTCATGCTCGGTCCGCCGGTCCGCAGGTCGATGCTCACGCGGGTCTCCTCTCGATCGGCCGGGGACCCGACCGCCTGACGACCCTAACGCCGGACGTCGCCCGGATAGTCCCGGGCCCGGGCGTGTTCGCCGTGGGCGTAGGCCTCAGGCCTCGTCGGCCTCGGCCGCCCGCAACTCGGCATCGACGCTCTCCAGGTCGACGGGGCGACCGGAGGCATCGACGACGCGGGCCTTCGAGGTGACGACCGCGAGTGCCTTGGCGCGACGGATATCGCCGATGGCCATGGGCAGCTGGCCGGCCTGCACGAGGGCCTGGGCGAAGGCATCGGGTGCCATGCCGTAGCGGGGGGCGTTCTGCAGCAGCCAGGACGAGAGCTCGGACTCGCCGACCGAGATCTCCTCGGCCTCCGCGATCTTGTCGAGCAGCAGCCGGCTGCGCAGGCCGTCGCGAGCCTCTCGCTCGACCTCGGCGCGGTGCTCGTCGTCACCGGCGTGGCCGTCGGCGAAGTGGTCCTCGACCTCCTGGCGGATGACGCCCTCGGGAAGGGGGAAGTCGACGAGGCCGAGCAGGGCGTCATGGACCTTGCCGCGTGCCTGCATGCCCTGCTCGAGCACGCGCACGCGGCCGAGCCGGGTGCGGATGTCGTCGCGAAGCTCGCCGATGGTGTCGAACTCCGACGCCAGCTGCGCGAAGTCATCGTCCGCCTCCGGCAGAGCTCGTTCGCGGACGGCCGAGACTGTGACGTTGACCGTGAGGGGTCGGCCGACGTACTCCCCGCCCTCAGGGGTGAACTCAAAGGTGCGCGTCTCCCCTGCTGTCGCTCCGCGCACGGCGTCATCGAAGCCGGGGAGCATGCCGTCGGTGCCGAGCTCGTAGGACATCGCATGGCCGGACAGATCCTCGACGGACGTGCCGTCGGCCTCGTAGCCGAGCAGATCGACGAGCAGGACGTCGCCATCGGCGGCGGCGCGCTCGACCGGTGTGAGCGAGGCGAAGCGACCACGCAGGCCGGTGAGCTGCTCCTCGACCTCGTCGTCGGTGACCTCGGCGTCCTCGACCTCGACCGCGATGCCGGAGTAGTCGGGCAGGTCGAACTCCGGGCGGGTGTCGACCTCGGCGGTGAAGGTGAGCGACTGACCGTCGGCGATCTCGGTGACCTCGACATCGGGCCGGCCGAGCGGCACGACGGAGTTCTCGCGGAGCGCCTCCTCGTAGGCCTTGGGCAGCACGTCGTTGACGGCCTCCTCCAGCACCGCCGCGCGACCGACGCGCTGGTCGATGATGCGCGAGGGGACCTTGCCCTTGCGGAAGCCCGGGATCGAGACCTGCTTGGCAATGGCCTGGTACGCCGCGTCGAGGCTCGGGGCGAGCTCGTCGAAGGGCACCTCGACCGTGAGCTTCACACGGGTCGGGCTGAGGGTCTCGGCGGTGCTCTTCACGAATATCTCCTACGGCAGGTGAGTCGCGTCAGCCTACTTGCCTGCCGCGCGCGCCCCTCAGGGGCGGCTGCGCCGACCCATCGGCGCGCTGGTCGGGGTACCCGGATTTGAACCGGGGGCCTCCTGCTCCCAAAGCAGGCGCGCTACCAAGCTGCGCCACACCCCGCGTGCCCGTTGATCACGGGCCTGGCAAGTCTAGGGCTCGCGCAACCCGCTCTCCCGACCGGAGGAGGATGAGTCGTCATGAGCACTCCGGCAAGCGGGCCTGTGCTCCGACACCGCGATCGCGTGGCAGGGCCCTGGGCCAACGGGGGCGGCATCACGTACGAGGTCTTGCGCTCGCCACAGGCTGGGGCCGACTTCGACTGGCGCGTGAGCATCGCGGAGATCGCGAACGACGGGCCGTTCTCGCCCTATCCGGGAGTGGACCGCGTGCTCGTCCTGCTACGCGGTGCCATGCATCTGGTGATCGACGGAGTGAGCCACGAGGCGCCTCTCTTCTCCCCGCTCGAATTCGCCGGCGAGTCACACGTCGAGGCCCGGCTGTCGCAAGGGCCCACGATGGATCTCAACGTCATGACGCGCCGGGGCCTCGTGGAGGCGCAGGTCGACGTGCTCACCGGACCCGCCGTCAGGCTCGGCCGCGCGCATGCCGCGGCCAGGGCCGTCATCGTCCTGGACGGCACGTGGACAGCGGTGGGCGTCGGTCCGTTACTGGAAACGTGGGACTGCCTTGTCACCCCCCAAGCGACCGAACTGCGAGGAGACGGGACCCTGGCGTGCGTGACGCTCCGCACCAGGGGGCATGAGCCACAGGATTGACCAGCGATAACCTGTAGTGCACGTTCGCGGGTGTAGCTCAATGGTAGAGCCCCAGCCTTCCAAGCTGGTGGTGCCGGTTCGATCCCGGTCACCCGCTCTTGACTCCGATCGACGACGATTCCCCAGCGCCGGACGCACCGGGCGTGCTCGACCTACGCCGCCGCGGCATCCATCACCGCGTCATCCACCCTGGACACGTGACTTCCGTCGCCGAGGCTGCGGCGGCGTGCAGCGTGCGACCCGATCAGGTCGTCAAGACGCTTGTCGTACGCCGCGGTGAAGACGACTACGTGCTCGTCCTAGTGCCTGGCGATCGATCGCTGTCGTGGCCGAAGCTGCGCGCCCTGCTCGGCGTCAATCGCATGACACTGCCGGATGCCGACGAGGCCCTCGCTGCCACCGGCTATGCCCGCGGCACCATCACACCGCTCGGACTCGACCTCCCCGTGGTCGCCGACGAGCGCATCATGGGCGGGGAGATCACTCTCGGCACCGGCCAGCGCGACACAGTGGTCGCCGTCTCGGCCGATGAGGTCATCGATGCCTACGCCGCCGTCGTGGCCGACGTCACGAGTGACGCTTCGAGCCGATGATGAGCGGAGCGCGCAGGCTCCAGTCGTAGATGACGATGGTGCGCAGCACCACGTCCTGCACGGAGCGATTGCGCTTGCTCACGAGTGCCCAGCCGAGCCCTATCGGGAAGCCGACGCTGAAGGCAGCCCGGGCGAGCGAGACGGGAAAGCGCAGGCGCTCGCCCTTGCGGTTCACGACACGCACGCCCATCACCCACGCGCCCAGTGAGCGCCCGCTCGTCGCCCACGCCACGGTCCAGTAGAAGGTGGTGAAGACGTAGCCCCACACGACGAGGGTTGCCGCGCGGGGGGCTTGGACCTCGACCCCGGGGGTGAAGATGAGTTGAAGGATCTCGATTCCGAGCCAGATTCCCATCATGAGAAGCGCCACGAGCGCGATGTCGATCGCACTCGCCAGGAAGCGCGTGGCGAAGCCGGCACGCTCACCCTGGAAGTCGCGGGCGTCCTCGGGAATCGCATAGTCCGACGCCGTGTGCGAGCCTTCGCCGCGCTGCCACTCGCTGAAGGTCGTCACGACGTGCCCTTCGGCACTGTCTCGGACTCCGTCACTACTGTCTCGGACTCCGTCACTGTCTCGGACTCCGACAGGGACTCGGGCTCGCCCGGCGCGTCCAGCTTGCGACCTCGGCGCGGCAGGAGGCGATCCACGATGCGCGCCGTCGCGATGTCAGTCGCGTAGGAGCGCAGGCGCACGGCGTCGATGGCATCGCTGGCCACGCCGCCGGTCGACTGCCGGATGATCGCGGGAAGGTCGGTCTGCTCGATGACGTACTCGGCGATCTCCACGATGGGAAGCCGGTCGATGACGGGCTCGAGGTCGACCGTCGCCACGAGCGCATCGATGTCGACGCGCTCCTCCACGAGAGCCGTCAGGTCGATCTGGTCGAGGACGGCGTCGACCACAGCCACGAGGTCGACACGCTGCAGCACGACCTCCGTGACGTCGATGGAGTCCAGGGCGGCTTCGACCACCGCGCGCAGGTCCACGCGCTCGAGCACGATCCGCGTGAGGTCGAGGCTGTCCAGGGCCTTCATGACGATCGCGCGCAGGTCCACGCTTCCGAGGACGAGTCCGGTGATGTCGATGCGCTGAATCACCGCGTCGGTGACTCCGGGCACGACGCGGTCGAGCACGGCCGACGTAGGAGGGCCCGCCACCGTGGCGACGGCATCCATCGCGGTGGTCGCTGCCGACTCCATCGCGGAGCCCATGACCGATCCCACGGCCGCGAAGATGCCGCGCAGGCCCTCGACAGGGTCCTGCGGGATAGGGCGCACGACGAGGATCACCTCCTGGCGGGCATCGTCGCTGTCCACGGGCTGATCCTCGCAGACCGAGCCGAGGCCACGCCCGCGGATCACGTTCAGTAGCGAGGCGCGACTGACGGAGGCAGCGCGGCGATGTCCGCGAGATCCTCGGGCTCGAGGACGAGGTCGGCAGCCGCGGCGTTCTCCTCCAGCCAGCGGCGGCGCTTCGTGCCGGGGATCGGGACGACGTGGTCGCCTTGGGCCAGCACCCACGCAAGCGCCACCTGAGCGGGCGTGGCTCCAAGGCGCTCCGCGATCACGCGCACACCATCGACGATCGTGGCATTGGCGGCCATCGCTTCAGGAGTGAAGCGCGGGTTCGCCGAGCGGTAGTCACCCTCACCGATGGTGTCGGCCGTGAGTGCGCCAGTGAGGAAGCCGCGACCGAGCGGGCAGTACGCCAGGAAGCCGATTCCGCGCTCCTCGGTCAGCGCGAGGACGCCGTTGACGACGTTCTCATCCGTCCACAGCGACAACTCGCTCTGCACGCTCGAGACCGGATGCACGGCATCGGCGGCCACGATCTCCTCGACGCTCGCCTCGGACAATCCGAGATAGCGGACCTTGCCCGCGCCGACCAGCTCGGCCATGGCGCCCCATGTCTCCTCGATCGGCACCTCCGGATCCACGCGGTGCAATTGGTAGAGATCGATCGTGTCGACGCCGAGCCGGCCCAGCGATGCATCGCACGCGGCTCGGATGTGCTCGGGCGTGCCGTTGCGCCCATACGTGGTGGCGTCGATGGGGACGAGGCCGACCTTCGTCGCGATGGCGACGCGGTCGCGCAGGCCCGCGCGCACGACGTACTCGCGGATGATCTCCTCGTTGGTGAACGGGCCGTAGACATCGGCGGTGTCGAGGAGCGTGATGCCGAGTTCCACCGCGCGATGCAGCGTGGCCTCCACTTCCGCGGGATCGGCCTCGGCCACGTTGTAGGCCCAGGACATGGGCATGCAGCCCAGGCCGACGGCGCTGACCTGAAGCTCGCCGAGCATGCGCTGTTCCACGTGACCTCCTCCTCGCGCAGGACTGGATACGTTAGCCCAGTGAGCGCAGCCGAGGTCCGCGAGTTCCTCGCACGTTTCGACGTCACCGAACTGGAGGCTGATCGCTTCCGCGGCACGTGCTATCCCGGATGGCCTGGCCGAGCTTTCGGCGGCCAGCTCGCCGCGCAATCACTGAGCGCCGCCGCCGCTACCGTCTCCGGTGACTTCGTGCCGTGGTCGATCCACACCTACTTCCACGCCCCGGTGCGGGCCAATGAGCCCATCGATT
>JAPOKX010000007.1:0-9101 GCA_029977425.1 Actinomycetota bacterium | reverse complement strand
GGACGGCCGAACGACAGCAACGCGCCAAGTGCTGGTGGAGCAGGACGGCAAACTGCGGGTGACCGCGATGGTGGCGCTGGGAGTGCCCGGCGCAGGTCCGCAGCATCAGTTCACTCCACCTCCGGTTCCCGAGCCCACCGCGCTGGCGCCGCTCGAACGCCTCCTCGAGCCGTCCATCGTGTCGCCGGACCAGGATCACGTGGCTCTCGGCTACCCGGCGGAGGCGCTCGTGGAGCTGCGCGTCGTACCCGCGGAACTCGACGCGCCTGACGCAGGCACCTTTGCGCGCCGCATCTGGATGCGCGTCCTACCCGACATCCCCGACGACCCCGTCACCGTCGCGGCTGCGCTCGCCTACCTGTCGGACATTTCCCTGGGCACGACCGCGCTGGAGCCGCATGGTGGCCGCGCAGCGCTGACCGATCTGCAATTGGGCGCCATCGAGCTGGCGCTGTGGTTCACGCGCCCCGCACGGCTCTCGGAGTGGACCCTCTTCAGCCAGGACTCGGCGTACGCAGGCCTCGGTCACGGTCTGTCGCACGGTGCCTTCTTCACCGCATCCGGCGACGTGATCGGCATCGCCGTCCAGAATGCCCTCATGCGCAGCTCGCACTAGCGGGCAACTCACGCCGAGGAGGCCACGATGTCCCTAACCCGGTACGCAGGAGCGATGCTCGCCGAGCGCGTCGGAGTCGGTGCTGCCGCCGGCCTCGCCCCGGGAGCACTGCTCAAGGCCTTCGGCATCGACGAGTCCGAGGACTCCCCCACGCTGCGCTACTTCGCACGCCTCTTTGCCGTGCGCAATGCCGTGCTCGGCGTGCTGGTGTGGGAGGCGCGTCATGATCCGCGGCGCCTCGAGCGCGTCGCCTGGATCAATGCGGCGACCGAGATCCTCGATGCCGTAGCGGCCGCCGCTCCCCTCGCCACCGGCCGGACCAAGCCCCAGGCCGCCGCAGGGGCCATCGGCGCCTCACTTGCCGTCAGCGCAGGGTTCGCGGGCCTGGCCCTGCGTGCCCGCCGGGCAGCGAACAGCCCGTCCTAGGTCTGCTCCAGCCCGAGCACCCCGGGCACGGCGAGCCGGCGCACCTTCCCCGAGTCCGTCCGAGGGAGATCGTCAAGCCGGTAGTAGTCCTTGGGGCGCTTGTAGCCCGCGAGGCGCTCGCCCGCCCATGCGCGCAGGTCCGACTCGGTCACGTCTCCCACGATGGCCGCGCACACGCGCTGACCCCACTGCTCATCGTCGACTCCGAAGACCGCGACCTGGTCCACTCCCGGGCAGTCAAGGAGCACGCTCTCGACATCATCGGGATACACGTTGACGCCGCCGGTGATGACGAGATCGTCGCGCCGGCCATCGATGAAGAGGTAGCCGTCATTGTCCAGTCTGCCGAGGTCGCCCACGGTGAACTCGCGCTCGCCGTCAGGACCGATGCGCCAGGCAGCCTCGGTCTTCGCCCGGTCGCCCCAGTAGGAAAAGGATGACCATGCCGGTGGCGTGCACCAGATGACGCCCTCGTCCGCGCGCAATCGTCGACCGGACCGCGCGCGCCCTACCGTGCCCGGGCGCTCCTCCCACTCGACTCCGCGGCAGATGCTGAACTGCCCCTCGGTCGCGCCGTAGAACTCCACCGTGCGCTCGACGCCGGCCCAGGCGTGGATGCTTCGCTTGAGCGGCGCGGGGCAGGCGGCACCTGCATGGATGAGCAGCCGGTACGGCGAGGCGGGGACGTCGCCCGGCAGCGCGAAGAGCCGCTGCAGGTGGCTGGGCACGGCGAAGGCCACCGTCGGTCGGTAGTCGACGAGGGCCTGCGCCATCACGCGCGCGTCGAACCATCCCGGGAGCAGCACGCTGCCCCCGGCCAGGAGAGTGGCCATGCCGAAGCGCAGGGGTGCCGAGTGCGCCAGCGGCCCGTGCGTGAGCATGACGTCGTCGGAGGACAGCGCCCACGGCTCGATCTCGTCGAGCCACATGGCACGCGCATCGGTGTCGTCGAGGATGCCCGTCCAGACGCCCTTGGAGCGGCCCGTCGTGCCCGACGTGAAGTGCATGGGCCGCGCGAGCGGGTAGTCCGCGAGGTCCACCTCGCCATCGTCTCCGGAGAGAAGCGCCGCAAGATCGGCCGCGCGATCCAGGACAAGGGACGGGGCGGCGTCGGCAATGAGGGCACCGCGTTCTGCCGGCGTGAGAGCGGGATTGACCATGACGGGCACGACGCCGACGCGCAGGGCGCCGTACGCGAAGGACAGGACGTCACGCTGCACGCCCGCGGCATCCAGGCGGGCCCGCTCGTCCCCGTGCGCGCCGGATCCGGGAAGGACGACAGCGACACGATCGCCGGAAGCGATACCCCGCCGACGCAGGGCGGCTGCGACCTGGCGGGCGCGCATCTCAGCATCGGCTGCGGTGAGGACCTCCACCCGCGCGAATCTAGTCGCGACTGGAGGTGCAGGATCTCCCCCCGGGGATCAACATCAGAGGAGGATCCGTGGTCGACATGCGCGTCATGAGCGTCACGCTCACCGAGGTGCACCGCGAGGCGGGAGCGGCCGTGTCGCCGCCGACGCGCAAGGTCGTGGCGGCCGCCGTGGTGGCCAACCCCTTGGCGGGCCAGGGCCTCGTCGCGGACCTCAGCGAGCTCGAGGAGATGAGCGCGGAAGTCGCGGGCGTGCTCGTGCAGCGGGCCCTCGAGGTGCTCGCCAGTGCCGGCGTGACACCGGACCAGGTGCGCGGCTACGGCAAGGGCGCCATCGTCGGCACGCGCGGCGAACTCGAGCACACGGCCGCCGTCCTTCATCCGCGCTTCGGCGCACCCGTGCGTGCCGCGATCGGCGGCGGGGCCGACATCATCCCGGGCACCAAGAAGGTCGCGGGCCCTGGCGCGTCGATCACGATGCCGATCGGCAACAAGGACGACCGCTGGGTCTTCGACGACATGGATGCGGCAGAGATCGCGATCGCGGATGCCCCGCGCGACGACGAGATCCTCATCGCGCTCGTGCTGTCCACCGGTGGGCGCCCTCATGCCCGCGTGAAGAAGCCGGGAGCCTGACATGAAGGTGATGATCGGTCTCGTCCGCCGCGAGGACATGAGCCATGAGGAGTTCGCCCAGTGGTGGACGCAGGAGCATGCGCCGCTCGCGCGCACGCTGCCCGGCGTGCGCCGAATCCGCTTCAACCTCCTCGAGGAGGGCGCACCCTTCGATGGCATCGCGGAGCTGTGGTTCGACTCCGCCGAGGCCGCGGACGCGGCGTACGCCACCGAGATCGGCAAAGCCGTTGCAGCGGACTCCCTGGCTCACGTGTCGTCGCGCGTGCGCATGCCTGTCGAGGAGTACGAGATCCTCGGATAGGACAGACGACTAGGACTCGCAGTGCTTCTTGAGCCCCTTCGTCGCACCCTTGAGCGTGTCACCGAGCGTCTTCTTCATGAGGAAGCCGGGCAGCGGCAGTGACGGGTCGATCGTGAGCGTGAGGGTCGCCTCGGTGCCCGAGCCCTTGGGTGCGAGCCGCCAGGAGCCGCTCGCATCCTTCTGCGCCTTGCTCGGCGCGACGAGGGTCCACGACATCCCCGTGTCCGTGTGCGCGTAGTCGACCTCGAACTCGTCCTTGGCGACCTTGACATCGTTGACCTGCCGTGCGCGCGCAGGCAGGCCGTCGGCGTCGGCCGAGACGACCTCCGCCGATACGCAGCCGGGGAACCAGTCCACCTGGCCGGGGATATTGCGAATGACAGCGAGGACCTGATCAAGCGGCGCGTTGATCGTCACGGTCTCGGATCCGGAGACAGCACCCATACGGGCACGCTAGAACCATCCACCGGAAGGCGGGGCCGTTCCGGCGAACTTCCCGGGTAGCCCGACAGGGGCGGCTCTGCCGCACCGCCGGGCGATAGCGTCTGGCGCCATGACTTCAGGATCGGGACTCCCCTCACGGGCACGCGTAGTGGTCATCGGAGGGGGGATCATCGGGGCCTCGGTGGCCTACCACCTGGGGCATATGGGCTGGGGAAGCGAGACGCTGCTGCTCGAGCGCGACCGGCTCACCTCGGGCACCACCTGGCACGCCGCCGGGCTCATGGTCACGTTCGGGTCCTTCTCCGAGACCTCCACGCGCATGCGGCACTACACGCGCGACCTCTACGCGCGTCTCGAGGCCGAGACCGGCCAGTCGACGGGCTTCGCCCCCATCGGCCTCATCGAGGTCGCGGCCGACGAAGGCCGGCTCGAGGAGTACCGCCGCGTCGCGGCCTTCAACCGCCTCATGGGGACCGAGGTGCATGAGATCTCGCCGACCGAGGTGGCCGATCTCTTCCCGCCCGCGCGTACCGATGACCTGCTTGCCGGCTTCTACATGCCGCAGGACGGCCGCGTGAACCCCGTCGACGCGACGATGGCGCTGGCCAAGGGCGCGCGCATGCAGGGCGTGACGATTCTCGAGGGCACACCCGTGCTCGATGTGCTCGTCAAGGACGCTCGCGTCGTCGGCGTGCGGACCGAGCGCGGTGACATCGAGTGCGAATACGTCGTCAACTGCGCGGGCATGTGGGCCCGGCAGCTCGCGCAGCGCTCGGGAGTCACGGTGCCCAACCAGGCGGCCGAGCACTACTACCTGCTCACCGACCCGATCCCCGGGCTGGATCCGGACCTGCCCGTCCTCGAAGACCCGGGCTCCTACGGCTACTACCGGCCCGAGGGCGACGGCATGATGATCGGCCTCTTCGAGCCGGTCTGCGCGCCCTGGCATGTGGATGCCATCCCGGAGGACGCGTCGTTCCTCACCCTTCCTCCGGACTGGGAGCGGATGGGTCCCTACCTCGAGAAGGCGATGGCAAGAGTGCCGGCGTCCATGGAGGTCGGCATCCGGACGTTCTTCTGCGGACCGGAGTCCTTCACCCCCGACCTGTCCCCCGTGGTCGGCGAGTCCCCGGAGGTGCGTGGCTACTTCGTCGCCGCCGGCCTCAACTCCATCGGTATTCTCACCGGCGGCGGCATCGGCCGCGCCATCGCGACGTGGATCGTCGACGGACTCCCCGACATCGACGTGACCGGCATGAACATCGACCGCCTGCACCCCTACCAACTCGCTCCGGAGTATCGCGCCACGCGCACGGTCGAGTCGCTCGGCATGGTCTACCAGACGCACTTCCCCGGGAAGTCGATGCAGACGGCGCGCGGCATCAAGCGCTCGCCGCTGCACGATCGCCTCGCGGCGCAGGGCGCCTACTTCCGTGACGTCTCCGGCTGGGAGGGCGCCGATTGGTACGCCGGGCCCGGCCAGAAGGCGGAGGTCACAGAGCTGAGCTGGGGCCGCCAGAACTGGTTCGACACGTGGGCGCGTGAGCATCACGCCGTCCGCGAGGGCGTGGGCCTCATGGACATGTCGTTCATGGCGAAGTTCCGGGTCCAGGGCCCCGATGCCGGCGCCGTCCTCGACCGCATGAGCACCAATCGCGTGGACGGCGCATCCGGATTCATCACCTACACCCAGTGGCTGAACGACGGCGGCACTCTCGAGGCCGACCTCACGGTGACGAAGCTCGGCGAGGGCGACTTCCTCGTCGTCGCCTCGGACACCGCGCACAGGCATGTCGAGACGATGCTCAAGCGCGCCCTCGATGGTCAGCGCGGATGGGTCACCGACGTCACCTCGGGCCTGGCGCAGGTCAACATCCAAGGACCTCGGTCGCGCGAGCTCCTGCAGTCGATCACGTCGACGGACATGTCGAACGGCGCCTTCCCCTTCCGGGCCGCACGCGAGATCGACCTGGGCTTCGCGCGCGTGCTGTGCGTGCGCATCACCTATCTCGGCGAACTCGGCTACGAGCTCTTCGTGCCCACGGAGCAGGCGGCCTACGTCTATGACCTCGTGACGGAGGCGGGTGCGGCGTACGACCTCGCCCACGTGGGACTCAAGGCGCTGTCGTCGCTGCGCATGGAGAAGGCCTACCGGGACTTCGGCCACGACATCGACAACACGGACTCCCCCCTCGAGGCAGGCCTGGGCTTCACGATCGACTGGGACAAGGACTTCGTCGGTCGCCAAGCCGTCACCGCGGTCAAGGAATCCGGGCCGCTCATGCGGCGCCTCGCGCAGGTGCGCATCCTCGACCCCGAGCCGCTGATGTTCCACGGAGAGGTCGTCTACCGCGATGGCGTTCCCGTGGGCTACATCCGCGCGGCCAGCTACGGCCACACCCTCGGTGGTGCCGTCGGGCTGGCCATGATCGAGACCGGCGAGCCCGTGACACCCGACGTCATCAACTCCGGCACGTGGGAGGTCGATGTCGCGGGCGTGCGCTACCCCGCGGTCGCGTCACTGCGCCCGATGTACGACGCGGACAACGCTCGCATCAAGGCGTAGGACTGATCCAGCGCTTGGCCAGCGATCAGATCGAGCCGAGCCAGTAGTCCTGCCAGCGGACGAAGATCAGGCCGAGCACCATCACGTACCACGCGGCAAGGATGAGTCCGCGCAGCCCGACGAGCGCCGAGACGGCACTGCTCCACGACTCCGGGGTGGGCAGTCGGCCGGAGAGAAGGTTGGCCGACGTCACCCACACGAAGATGGGCGCGGTCACCGTCCACACGACCATGCACCACGGGCACAGGGCGCCAATGGAGTAGAGGCTCTGCCAGACGAGCCACTGCACGAAGCCGAAGCCGAGCAGGGCGCCCGCATTGAGGCCGAGCCACACCCAGCGGGGCATCGCGACGCGGCCCGCGAGCAGCACGCCCAGGGTGATGACGACGGTGAAGCCGGTGAGCCCGAGGACAGGATTGGGGAAGCCGAAGACCTCGGCCTGTGGCGTGATGATCACCGACCCGCAGGACAGCACCGGGTTGAGGTCGCAGGCCGGGACGTACGTCGAGTCCGAGAGGACTCGGACCTTCTCCACGGTGAGCTCGAACGCGGCGATGAGGCCGAGGATGCCGCCGACGACGAGGATCCACGCGGTCGTGCGGTCGAGTCGGCGCACCTTCTGCTGGCGCCACTCGTCGAGGGCATCGACATCGGCGGCGGAGTCGTCGGTCACCTGTGACATGCCTTCACGCTACGGCCCTGCGCACTCTCGAGCTCGGGGAGCCCCCGCGTCAGCTGCCTGCGGGATCACGCCGCCGGGAGTCGCGGCGATACCCTGGGAGGGTGAGTCAGCCGGCGGCCCAGGATCCCCCTTCGCAGGCGGAGCCAGCCCCCGACATCGACGACCGCCACCCCTTGCGCGTGCTCCTCGGGGGCCCCTGGGGTGCCGTGGAGTCGATGGCGCCGACCGTGCTCTTCGTCCTCGCCTACTTCGCCTCGGGCAACAGCCTGGCCGTCGCCGTCGGGGTCGCCATCGGCGTGGCCGTCATCCTGGCGGGGGTCAAGCTCGCACGGCACGAGAAGCCGGTCCGGGTCCTCTCGGGGCTGCTCGGAGTTGCCGTCGCAGCGCTCTTCGCGGCGTACCAGGACGACCCCTTGGGCTTCTTCGAGATCCGCGTCCTCGCCAACATCCTCAGCGCCCTGGCCTTCGCCGGATCCATCCTCATCAAGCGCCCGCTCATGGGCCTGATCATCGGCCCCATCATGGGCACGGGGATGCGCTGGCGCCAGGACCCCGACCTGCTCAAGGCCTACTCCCGCGTGACCTGGCTCTGGGCGATCCTCAGCCTGGTGCGCGCGGCGATCCAGATCCCGCTCATCCAGGCCGGGCAGCTCGCGTGGCTCGGCGCGACGCCGTTCCTGTTCTACGGGCTCGTCGGGATCACGATCGCGGCATCGTGGTGGGTCATCAAGCGCACGCTGCCCGCGGATCATCCGGGCATCCGCCAGCCGCGGATCCCCGCCAGCGCCTGAGTCACCCGTACCGCGGCGATTCCTCTCCGAGTGTGCACTTGCGTGCGCGAAATCGGGCCTCAACCTGCACGCAACTGCACACTCGGAGAGGGGGCGGTGGTCAGTGCGCCTGGCAGGTCGGGCACCAGTAGAGGTTGCGACCCGCCATGTCGGACCAGGCGATCTCATCACCGCACACCAGGCATTCGCGGCCTTCACGCCGATAGACATAGACCTCGCCACCATGGCGATCACGTCGACGCGGACGGCCCATGGCGCGCGGTGAGTGCTCCTCGCGCACCGTGTCGATGCGACCCTTGCGCACGCCGTCGCGCATGAGCTCGACCAGGTCGTCCCACATGACGATGAACTCCTCCCGGCTCACATCCTGGCCGGGTCGGTAGGGGTCGATGCCCGCGCGATAGAGCGCCTCCGCGCGATAGATGTTGCCGACCCCAGCGAAGACGGACTGGTCCATGAGCAGCGTGCCGATGGGCGCTCGGCTGCGATGCACGCGCTTCCACGCACGCTCGGGATCCGCGTCCTTGCGGATCGGGTCGGGGCCGATGCGCTCGGCAAGCGCCGCGACCTGATCCGGAGTGAGCACCTCGCAGGCCGTCGGTCCGCGCAGGTCGGCGTAGGCCGCGTCGCCCACGAGCCGCAGGCGCACCTGCCCGACGGGCTCGGGCACAGGGCCCTTGGCGAACTGCCACTTGCCGTAGAGCCCGAGGTGCACGTGCAGCGTGCGGTCGTCGTCGAAGTCGACGAGCAGGTGCTTGCCGAGGGCGTCGGCCTTGCGGATGGTGGATCCGTCGAGCAGGGCGGCACCGTCGGCGAAGCGCCCCTGCGGACTGCTCACCTCGAGTGGCTGGCCGCGGAAGTCGCGCGCCAGGCGTCTGGCCTGGCGGTGGACGACGTGACCTTCGGGCATGGGCGTGGAGTCTGCCACCGGTCTGGCACCATCGCAGCGTGCGCGTCGCGGGAGTCGATGGCCGTCGAGGCGGCTGGGTCATGGCGACCGTCGACGTCTCGGGGGAGCCGCGCCTCGAGTCGCTGGAGTACGTCGCCCCGCTTGCGCCATCACTCTCGCCCGATCTCGCCGTCATCGCGATCGACATGCCCATCGGGCTCTCCGATGCCGGATCACGCGAGTGCGATGTCGCCGCTCGCAGGCTGCTGCAGCCGCACGGCGTGGCTGCGGACGCGTTGCGGCGGCCGCGCAACGGCTTGGTGGGCTTCTACCGGCGGGGCGACGAGGCGTCGCTCAAGGAGGGGCTGCGCTTCCCAT
>JAPOKX010000079.1 GCA_029977425.1 Actinomycetota bacterium | reverse complement strand
TCAGGACTCCTCTGCTAGCGACCAGCGCGCGCCGGTCGGGGTGTCCTCGACCACGATGCCCGAGGAGGCAAGACCGTCACGGAGCGCGTCCGCGACAGCGAAGTCCTTGCGCTCACGCGCCGCCTGCCGCTGCGCGAGCACGACGTCCACGAGCGGGCCCAGCGCGCGCCGCGCGGCCCCGTCGTCCGCATGAGCCGCCCAGGGCTCGGCATAGGGATTCACGCCGAGCACATCGAGCATGGCCACGACCTCATCGCGTGCCCGACGCGCGGCGCCGCTGTCTCCCTCTGCGAGCGCGGCATTGCCTGCGCGCACCGTGTCGTAGACGACCGCGAGTGCCTGCGGAACGCCGAGGTCATCGTCGAGGGCGGCAGCGAAGGCTGGGGGGAGGCCCGTGGCCCCGGGACCATCGCCCAGCGACTCCTCCGCCCGGCGGAGGAAGCCCTCGATGCGGCGGTAGCCCGCGGCGGACTCGGCAAGCGCCTCGTCGGAGAACTCCAGCATCGAGCGGTAGTGGGCGGAGCCGAGGTAGAAGCGCAGCTCGACGGGCCGCACCCGCTTGACGACCTCCGAGACGAGCAGGGAGTTGCCGAGGGACTTGCTCATCTTCTCGCCGGACGTCGTCACCCAGGCGTTGTGCATCCAGTACTGAGCGAACGCATCACCGGCAGCCTTGGACTGGGCGATCTCGTTCTCGTGATGGGGGAAGAGCAGGTCCATGCCCCCGCCGTGGATGTCGAACGCCGACCCGAGGTAGCGCGAGGCCATCGCGGAGCACTCGAGATGCCATCCCGGGCGCCCGGGGCCCCAGGGCGTAGCCCACTGCGGCTCGCCGTGATCCGCCGTCCCGGCGGCCAAGCCGCCGGGCTTGGCGGATTTTGCCCCCTTCCACAGCGCGAAGTCGCGCGGATCGCGCTTCACCGATGCCTCGGAGTCGCCGGCGGGCTGCATGTCGTCGAGTCGCTGTCCGCTCAGGGCGCCGTACTCAGGGAAGGAGCGCACGTCGAAGTAGACGTCACCGTCGGCCGCGTAGGCGTGCCCGGCCTCGATGAGCCGGTCTATGAGCTCGACCATCTCGGGCACATGCCCGGTGGCGCGTGGCTCGTAGGTCGGCGGCAGGCAGCCGAGGACGTCGTAGGCCCAGGTGAAGGCTCGCTCGTTGCGCATGGCGACCTGCCAGAAGGGCACGCCCTCATCCGCGCCCCGGGCAAGGATCTTGTCGTCGATGTCAGTGACGTTGCGCACGAAGGTGACGTCGTAGCCGGAAGCCTCGAGCCAGCGCCGGAGGATGTCGAAGGCCAGGCCTGACCGGATGTGACCCACGTGGGGCGGTGCCTGCACCGTGGCCCCGCAGAGATAGATCGACACTCGGCCTGGCTCGAGAGGCACGAAGTCGCGCACCGCGCGTGTCGCGGTGTCATAGAGGCGCAGGGTCACCCCGACAGACTAGTGGTGGGCATACTCGTGGTGGGACTAGTGGGGCAGGCGGGTGACGACCTTCTCCGGAGTGATGCGGCACACGACGCGGACGTTGTCGGTGCCATCGTCGCCCGGGTAGCGACCAGTGCCGGTGTAGGCCTCGTTGAGCCGATCGATCAGCTCACGGCCCCACTCCTCCACCATCGTCACGATGCCGCGCACCTCGACATAGGTGTAGGGGTTGTCCTTGGGGTAGACCAGCACCGTCACCTTGGGATCGGCCTGCATGTTGAGGTACTTGCGGCGGCCCTTAATCGTCGACACGAGCAGGTCGTTGCCGTCGCGCTCGACCCATACGACCGACAGCTGCGGATAGCCGTTCGGGTTGATCGTCGCGATCGTGGCGAACTCGGGCGCGTCGAGCATGGGGAAGGCCTCGGGCGGAATAGTGGCGGTCATGGGCTGACCGTATCGGACGGGTGCCTGTCAGAGGCTCACGAGGAGGGCGGTGGCAATCGCCGCGAGTCCCTCGCCGCGTCCCGTGAGCCCGAGGCCGTCGGTGGTGGTGCCTGCGACGCTCACCGGCGCACCGGCCGCGGCTGACAGCGCCGCTTCCGCCTCTCCTCTCCGGGTGCCGATCCGCGGTCGGACTCCGATCACTTGGATGGAGATGTTGGCGATGCCCCATCCCGCCTGCCGGACGCATGCGGCCGCGTGGGTGAGGAGTGCCGCGCCGCTGGCGCCAGCCCACTGCGGGTCATCGACCCCGACGAGCGATCCGAGGTCGCCGAGACCGGCGGCGGAGAGGAGCGCGTCGCAGGCAGCGTGCGCGGCGACATCTGCGTCGGAGTGCCCCTCGAGGCCGTCTCCCTCCCAGAGCAGACCGGCCACCCAGAGGGGCCGGCCCGCGGCGAAGGCGTGGACGTCGACGCCCACGCCCACGCGACTAGCCGACGCCACCGCTGGCCCGTCGGCGTACCAGGATCGCCTCGGCAAGCACGAGGTCGAGGGGGCGCGTGATCTTGAACGCCTCCTCATGACCGGGGACGACGTGCACGGTGGCGCCCATGCGCTCCACCATCCCCGCGTCATCGGTCGCGTCACCGCCATCCGACGCCGCGTGCGCCCGCTGCAGCAGGTCGCGAGCGAAGCCCTGAGGCGTCTGCACGGCATGCAGGCGCGAACGATCGAGCGTGGCGCGGACGACACCCTCTCCGTCGACTTCCTTGATGGTGTCGACCACTCCCAGCGTGGGGATGACGGCTTCAGCGCCCCCGCGCACCGCGGCAGCGACGCGATCGACGACCTCGGCGGGGACGAGGGGGCGTGCGGCATCGTGCACGAGCACGACATCCACCTCGGGGGGCAGTGCGAGAAGGGCTCGAGCAACGGAGTCCTGGCGGGTGTCCCCGCCGGAGACGATCGTGATGGGCATCTCGATGCCGGCCAGCAGCGCGCGAGACTCCTCGACCGCCTCCTCGGGCACGGCGACCACGATGACGTCGACGTCTCGCGCCGTGGCCAGGTTGCGTACGGCGTGGAGCAGGATGGGCTGCCCGGCGAGGGTCCGCAGCGCCTTGGGCGCTCCCGGTCCGAGCCGCTCGCCGCGTCCGGCCGCCGGGACGATCACGGCGGTGAGTGGGGCGTCGCCCATGGCGACCTCCGCTTTCCCTTGCGCGGGCCGAGAATCGATCCGCGACGACGAAACCCGGGACGACTAGGAGGCGAGCACCTCGTCGAGGATGGCCTCGGCCTTGTCCTCGTTGGTCTTCTCCGCGAGGGCAAGCTCGCTCACGAGGAGCTGACGGGCCTTGGCCAGCATGCGCTTCTCGCCGGCCGAGAGGCCGCGCTCGCGCTCGCGGCGCCACAGGTCGCGGACCACCTCGGCCACCTTGATGACGTCGCCGGAGGCGAGCTTCTCGAGGTTGGCCTTGTAGCGGCGCGACCAGTTGGTGGGCTCCTCGGTGTAGGGCTGACGCAGCACCTCGAAGACCCGGTCCAGGCCCTCGGCGTTCACCACGTCGCGGACGCCCACGAGGTCGACGTTGTCGGCCGGGACGCGCACCGTCAGGTCTCCCTGGGCGACGCGGAGCACGAGGTACTCCTTCTCCGCCCCCTTGATGACTCGGACCTCGACGGCCTCGATGAGGGCAGCCCCGTGATGGGGGTAGACGACGGTGTCGCCAACCTTGAACGTCATAGAGAGAGACCCCTTTCCAGGTCCATCAGGATATCACGGGCATCAGGAGCACCACCCCGAGTCCCAGGACCTGCACCCGCTACTCTGAGGGGGTCGCCGTGTGCGCGACCGGACGACGACATGCGCCGTCCGACGTAGCCGCAGGAGCACCACGTGATCGCTGTGCGCAGGCGCCTCGCCCGCAATATCGCCCTCGTCGCGACCGTCGTCGCCGTCAGCCCCATGCTCGCCGGATGCTGGCAGGGCTTCGGTGCGAGCACGACGATGCAGAACTCGATGAACTCGGGCAACGGGACCCAGGAGATCGTGGGCTCCCTGCGCGTGGAGAACGCCACCATCGTGCGCAACGAGGCGGGGCGTGCCTCCCTCGTCATGGCCGTCTTCAACCAGGGGGACGCCCCCGACACCCTCGCCGCGGTGTCAGTGGATGGACAGCCGATCACCGCGGCCCCGGTCGTCATCGAGCCTGGCTCATTCGCCACCTTCGGCTACGGTGCCGAGGGCGCGCCGGCCGAGCACTTCCTGCTCATCGACGGGTTCCCGACGCCGGCGGGGTCCTACTCCACCGTCTCGCTCGCCTTCGCGACGAACGGCATCACGGAGTTCACGTCCCTGGTGGTCCCCGACGTCGGCTACTACGCCGGCTACGTGCCGACCGACTGAAGCGCTACTCGGCTTCGAACTTATAGCCGAGGCCCCGCACCGTCAGGATGAGCGTGGGGTTGCGCGGGTCCTCTTCGATCTTGGCCCGAAGACGCTTGACGTGTACGTCCAGCGTCTTGGTGTCGCCGACGTAGTCCGACCCCCACACTCGGTCGATGATCTGCCCGCGCGTGAGCACGCGGCCGGCATTGCGGACCAGCAGCTCGAGCAGGTCGAACTCCTTGAGCGGCATCGCGATCGTCTCTCCGCGCACGGCGACGACATGGCGATCGACGTCGATCCGGACCGGGCCCGCCTCGAGGATGCTGGGCAGCATCTCTTCCGGCTCGCCGCGGCGGCGGAGCACCGCCCGGATGCGGGCGACCAACTCCCGTGACGAGAAGGGCTTCGTGACGTAGTCATCGGCACCCAGCTCCAGGCCCACCACCTTGTCGACCTCGCCGTCCTTCGCCGTCACCATGATGATCGGCACGGTGGAGCGCTGGCGGAGCGTGCGGCAGACCTCCGTGCCGGAGATGCCGGGGAGCATCAGGTCGAGGAGCACGAGATCGGCGCCGTGCCGGTCGAACTCGTCGAGGGCGGAGGCACCGTCGGCTGCGACGCCCACTTCGTAGCCCTCGCGGCGCAGCATGAAGGACAGGGCGTCCGAGAACGACTCCTCGTCCTCCACGACCAGTACGCGGGTCATCGGGTTCCTTCCTCGCCTTCCTCATCGTGTGCGAGCGCAGCCCGTCCCGCCAGTGAAAGGATGCCGACCTCGTTGCTCCCGTTCGCCAACGGGAATCGAAGGGTGAAGGTGGAGCCCACACCGGATTCCGACCACACCGCGACGTCCCCACCATGGTTCTCGCACACATGCTTGACGATGGACAGGCCGAGGCCGGTGCCCCCCGTCGCACGCGAGCGCGCAGGATCCGCCCGATAGAAGCGCTCGAAGATCCGATCGAGGTCGTGCGAGGCAATGCCGATCCCCTGGTCCTTGACGTCGATCGCCACCATGCCTCCGTCGACGCGCGCGGCAACGGCGACCCGCGTGTGGTCCGGGGAGTAGGTCACGGCGTTGCTCACGAGATTGCGCAAGGCAGTGAGCACCTGCTGCCGATCGCCCACCATCTCGGCTCCGGGGGCTCCACTGACGACGAGCTCGATCCCTCGCGCATCGGCGAAGGGTCGCACCTCGTCGACCGCCTGGGCGATCACCGGGTCGATGTCGAAGACGGCCGCCCGGGCGAGCGGGTCATCGCCCTGCAGCCGCGAGAGCTCGATGATGTCGTTGATGAGCGAGGCGAGTCGGGAGGACTCGACGATCATCCGCTCGGCGAAGCGCTGCACGCTCGCCTGGTCGTCCGCGGAGCTCAGGATCGCCTCCGCCAACAGCGCCAGGGCACCCACGGGGGTCTTCAGCTCATGGCTCACGTTCGCGACGAAGTCACGGCGCACGGCGTCGACGCGACGCTCTTCGGCGAGGTCTTCCACCAGGACGACGTACGTCCCCGCCGAGAGCGGGGCGACGGTGGCCTTCAGGTCGAGCATGCCTCGACCGAGCGGCGGGCGACGGACGCGGATCTCGCGCTCCTGGGCCGCCCCCCTCTCCGCACAGGCCTGGATGAGCTCGTGAACGTCGGCCACCGCCAGGGCGTCACGGCGCACGAGGCCCAGGGCCTCGGCCCTCGGCGTCGTCCGGAGGACATTCCCCTCGGCATCCACCACGAGGGAGGCCATGGGGAGCACGTTGAGCAGCGCCACCACGTGATCGGGTATCGGACGCGCCCCCGCGGGGGGCACCGCCACGGGGGACGTCGTGCGCGCGGGGCGGCCGGCCATGAGGCCACGATAGGCGCCCGTCGCCGATGGGCACGCGGGCGATGGTCGGTCAAAGCCAGGATTGTCCGATCGTTCATCGCCGTGAGGCATCCGTTCACCTCATGCTCAACATCCGTTCACCTACTCTGTCCACCATGACCCATCGGGAGGTGTGCGATGCGTGAGGCGTTCACGGCGGAGCTCGATGCCATCAGCGATGACCTGGTCCACCTGACCCGACTAGTCGGCTCGGCGATGAACCGCGCGACACAGTCGCTGCTCGATGCCGACCTGCGCCTCGCCGAGGAGGTCATCGCCGCTGACGAGCAGGTCGACGTGATCACCGCGGAGACCGAGGAGAAGTGCTTCGACGTCATCGCGCTGCAGGCCCCGGTCGCCTCCGACCTCCGCATTGTCATCGGCGCACTGCGCATCGCCTCGTCACTCGAGCGCATGGGAGATCTCGCGGAGCACGTCGCGAAGCAGGCGCGCATGCGCTACCCCGCGCCCGCAATTCCGCAGGAGCTTCGCGGAACTTTCGCCGAGATGGGCGGAATCGCCGAGGCGATCGTCTCGAAGACGGGCGCCGTGATCGCGACCAAGGACGTCGCCCTGGCGACCGACATCGCGCGGCATGACGAGCAGATGGACCACCTGCACCGCGAGCTCTTCACCATCGTCCTGTCTCCGTCCTGGAAGCACGGAGTCGAGGCCGCCATCGACGTCACCCTGCTCTCCCGCTTCTATGAGCGCTACGCCGACCATGCCGTTTCGGTCACCCGCCGCGTCGTGACGATCGTCACGGGAGAGCCCTACGCCGGCGTCACCCTCGACGCGGGCCGCTGACCGAGCGAAAGCGGCCTCGCTGGGCTGAGGTCCCGGGCCCGGATGCCCCGGCCCGGGGAATGCGCCACACTGGTGAGCCGTTCAGCCCTCGGGAGGTGACTGTGAACCGACACCTGCGCGACACCCGGCCTCACCGCATTGCCGTCGTGTCGCTCCACACCTCCCCCCTGGACCAGCCGGGCACGGGCGACGCGGGCGGGCTCAACGTCTACGTCCTCGAGACGTCGCGCCGCCTCGCTGCGGCGGGCGTCGACGTCGAGATCTTCACGCGGGCCGTGTCGTCATCGCTGCCTCCCACCGTCGAGATCGAGCCGGGAGTCAGCGTCACGCATCTGCGTGCCGGCCCCTTCGAGGAGCTCCCTAAGGAGGACCTCCCCGCGCAGATGTGCGCCTTCAGCGCGGGCTTGCTGCGCGCCGAGGCGGGACGTCCC
>JAPOKX010000078.1 GCA_029977425.1 Actinomycetota bacterium | reverse complement strand
CGCACGCGATTGTGCATCCATCCCTCAGCGAGGAGCTGGCGCATGCCGGCGTCGACGAAGGGGAAGCCGGTGCGCCCCTGCGCCCACGCGTCGAAGAGCGCATCAGCCTGCTTCCCCGAATCCCAGGCGAAGTCGTCGTCGAAGCGCGCGTCCATCGATGCGCGGGCACTCTCGGGGCGCTGGTGCATCACGTCGGCGTAGAACTCCCGCCACGCGATCTCCTTGCGGTAGGTCTCCTCGCCCGCGGAATCGCCGAGATCGGCGAGGATCGTGCGCGGGTGGATCTCGCCCCACTTGAGGTGATGGCCCATGGCGGACGTGCCGTCGAGGGCGGGGAAGTTGCGGGTGTCGTCATACCCCGCGAGACCCGCGGCGCGGAACGCTGCCCAGCGCTCCAGGGCTGCGGCTTCGCCAGCGGCAGGCAACACGAAGGGCAGCTCCGGTCGCTCGGGGAAGCCGTCGCACGTGACGGGCATGACGTACGTCGCGTCGACGTCGGGAGCGGGTGCGCGCCAGCCATGGCGGACCCATGCGCGGTAGAAGGGCGTGTAGACCCGGTACGCCGTGCCATCGTCCTTCGTGACCCGACCTGGAGCGACGGCGTACGGCGACCCGGTCTCGATGAGCTCGATGCCGTGCTCGGCGAGAGCGGCACGCACGCGCGCGTCGCGCTGGACGCCGTAGGGACCGTAGTCCGCGGCGACATGCACCTGCGTCGCCCCGGCTGACCGGGCCACCTCGACGACGCGCTCGACGGGATCGCCGTGCGTGAGGAGGAGTTGGCCGCCGAGATCGGCATCCAGCGCGCGCAGCGAGTCGACGAGATACGCGCGGCGCACGTCGCTGGCGGGCTCCCACACGGTGGGGTCGACGACGAAGAGCGGAACGACCTCGCCGTCGACCGCGGTGGCCGCCCCGAGCATGGGGTTGTCGCCCAGGCGCAGGTCACGGCGGAACCAGGCGACGGCAGGCATCCACGCAGGCTAGGGGCACGTGGACCCCGGGGCATCCCCGGCAGGGCCGAGCGCCCCGCCTGCGGCAGGCAGCCTGCACCGCCATGGGGTTGAATGCCATGCGTGAGCGACCTCATCGACACCACGGAGATGTACCTCCGGACGGTCTTCGAGCTCGAGGAGGAGGGGATCGTGCCCCTGCGCGCCCGTATCGCGGAGCGGCTCGGGCAGAGCGGCCCCACGGTCTCCCAGACGGTGGCTCGCATGGAGCGCGACGGCTTGCTCACGGTCGAGGGCGATCGCCATCTGGAGCTCACGCCCCGCGGTCGGGAGTACGCCACGCGCGTGATGCGCAAGCACCGCATCGCCGAGTGCCTCCTCGTCGATGTCATCGGCCTGCCGCTGGAGGACGTGCACACGGAGGCGTGCCGCTGGGAGCACGTCATGTCCGACACGGTGGAGCGGCGCATCCTGACGATGCTCGACAACCCCACCGAGTCGCCGTTCGGCAATCCCATCCCGGGCCTCGAGGAGCTCGTGCCGGGTGCCAAGCCGTCCGCGACGCGCGGTGATCACTGGGTGAGCCTGGACAAGGCAGCCGGCGATGTCACGGTGCGCGTGACCGTCCGGCGCATCGGCGAGAGCGCCCAGGTCGAGCCGGAGACCGTCGCGCTCCTGCGGCGCGCGGGCGTGGTCCCGGGCGGGGCTGTGAGGGTGCAGCGCGCGGCGACCGGGGTGCTCGTCGGATCGGCCGGGGAGTACGTCGAGCTGCCCGGTGACATCGCGAGCCAGGTGGCTGTCGAGCCTATCGGCTGATTGCCTACCCCCAGGGGTATCCTGGGCCGAGTGCCGCCCGCCGGGCGGCCGCCGCCCGGAGGTAGGTGCTCATGGCTCCCATCACATTGGATGACGTCTGCCAGCGCGAGGTCGTCACGCGCCTCAAGCGCGTGCAGGGCCAGGTGGCGGGCATCATCTCGATGATCGAGGACGGCCGTGACTGCGGAGAGGTCGTCACCCAGCTGGCCGCCGTATCGCGCGCGCTCGACCGGGCCGGCTTCAAGGTGGTGGCCAACGGCCTGCAGCAGTGCGCGACGGCCGAGGGCCGCGGGGAGAAGCCGCCGATGAGCGCCGAGCAGCTCGAGAAGCTCTTCCTCGCCCTCGCCTAGGCTGCGGGCATGGCCCCTCCGCGTCGCCCCGAAGCCCTTGCCGCACTCGCCCCCGGATCCCTTGAGGGCCGCACGGCGCTCGTCACGGGCGGGGGCACCGGCATCGGCCGCGCCACCGCCGAGTTGCTCGCCCGTCTGGGCGCACGCGTAGCCGTCACCGGTCGCCGCGAGGAGCCGCTCGCCGAGGCCGTGACGGCTATCGAGTCGGCTGGTGGATCGGCGTCGGCGTACCCCTGCGATATCCGCGAGCCGGAGCACGTCGACGCGCTGCTCGACGCGGTGCTCGGCGATATGGAGCGCATCGACCTGCTCGTCAACAACGCCGGCGGTCAGTTCGTCTCGCGCGCCGAGGACATCTCCTACAACGGCTTCCGCGCGGTGGAGCGCCTCAACCTCGACGCCACGTTCTACGTCTCGACCCAGGTCGCCAAGCGTTCGATGCTTCCCGCGGGCTTCGGCAAGATCGCGAGCGTCACCATGACGATGACCCCGCACCGCGGCATCGTGGGCATGTCGCATTCCTCCGCCGCGCGCGCCGGAGTGGAGAGCCTCACCGCCACGTGGGCCCAGGAGTGGGGCCCACGTGGGGTGCGGACGATCGCGGTCGCTCCCGGCATCGTGCACACCGAGGCGTGGGAGCGCTACGGCCTCGAGCCTGAACAGGTGGCCCAGGTGATCCCGGCGAAGCGGCTGCAGTCGGTCGACGACGTTGCCGCCGTGATCGGCTTCTGGATGAGCCCCGCTGGCGACTACATCAGCGGCATCACGCTCGTGGCGGACGGGGGCATGAACCTCGCCGGCCCGGCGCTCTACTGAGTCTCTACGCCGGGTTGAGGTTGGCGATCGCGATGATCTGCCAGCCGGATGCGCCCTGGCGCCAGACCGTGAGACGAGCAGCCGGCTTCGTCGAGAGGCGCGAACCGTCGATGGTCTCCTCCACCGACAGCCAGTGCGTCGCGACGATGGTGTCGCCGCCGCGCGTCGAGGTGAAGCCCGTGAGCGAGTACTCGCCGAGATTCACGGCCTTGAGCATCTCCATCTCGGCACCCTTGTCACGCGGGCCGTCGGTGTGGACGGACTGGAAGTCCGCGGCCAGCATGCCATCGACCGCGGCCCAGTCGCCTGCGGCAACGGCAGTGATGAACTCGCGGTAGAGGGCCTCGCCGTCTGCCTGGGGGTCCTGCATCGCGCTCATGTGTGCTCCCGAGATAGGGGGACGCGGGGCGTCCGGGGAGCCGGACGCTATCAGGCGGGGGCGGTGAGCGACCAGGTTTCCCCGGAGACCCGCAAGGGGATTCCGGACCTGCCGCGCTCGCCCAGCTTCACGCCGAGCACCTGGTGCAGCTGGATGGTGTTGATCTCGAAGCCCAGGCGCGAGGCCGCCATGTAGAGGCGCCACACGCGGGCGGTCGGCAGGCCGGCCTCGGCGACGCAGGCATCCCAGTTGCGCTCGAGGTTCTCGCACCAATGCTTGAGCGTGAGCGCGTAGTGCTCGCGGAGGTTCTCCTCGTGGCGGATCTCGAAGCCCGCGTCGTTCATCTCGCTGATGATCTCGCCCGGGGGAGCGAGCTCACCGTCGGGGAAGACGTAGCGATTGATGAAGCTCCGCTTGTAATGCGTGGGCCACTTGCTGTCCGGGCGCGTGATGCAGTGGTTGAGCATCCGGCCCTCGGCGCGCAGCTTGCCGTGGAGGAAGGAGAAGTAGGAGGCGTAGTTGGCGCGGCCGATGTGCTCGGTGAGGCCGATGGAGGAGACGGCGTCGAAGCCGGTCTCCTTGACGTCGCGGTAGTCGCTGAAGCGGATCTGGGCCTTATCTCCCAGGCCGGCATCCTCGATAGCGCGCTGGCCCCATTCGGCCTGCTGCCGAGACAGGGTCACGCCGATAGCGCTGACGCCGTAGTTCTTGACCGCGTGGAGCACCATTCCGCCCCAGCCGCAGCCGACATCAAGCAGGCGCATGCCGGGCTGAAGGCCCAGCTTGCGGCAGACCAGGTCGAACTTCTCCTCCTGCGCGAGTTCGAGTGAGGCGTCCTCAGTCGGGAAGACAGCGCAGGTGTAGGCCATGGATGGACCGAGCACCATCGAGTAGAACGTGTTGCTCACGTCGTAGTGGTGGTGGATCGCCTCGGCATCGCGGCGCTTGGAATGGCGACGTCCGCCGAGCGCGCGCTCCTGCGCGGGCGGCTCGGGGCGCACGAGGGCATCCTTGGCGAAGCGCTTGACGAGCCGAGCACGGTCCGCGACCGACACGTGATCAAGCGGCATGGGGTAGAGGCGCTTGAGGGCCTCGTAGACATCACCGTGGATCTCCAGGTCACCCGTGACGTAGGCGCGTGCGAGACCGAGCTGATTGGGAGAGCCCGCGATGTAGTGGACGCCTCGCGGGTTGGTGACCTCGAGGACGACCTCGGCGCCGATGAGCCCCGAACTCGAGCCGTCGTAGGCCTTGAATCCGACGCGGCGCTCCGCGGGCACGACAGTGGAGAAGGCGGTGGCGAGGTCCATGATTCCTCCCGAGAATCACACGATGCGCTAGCGGCGCCGGACGACCTTGTCGTAGAGGTCGAGCAGTCGCGAGGCAGGATCGTAGGCCCCCTTGAGGCGCTGATACTCCCCGCCTCCATAGATGCTCCAGAACTCCTCAGGCGAGTAGTAGGCCGAGGAGTAGAGGGACTTGCGCCCGTCCATCTCCGTCACCACGTGCTCGATGCGCCGATTGACCCGGCCCTCGGCCGGATCCACGCCCGGGGGCAGGGGCACCGTCGACCAGAACCCGACGTTGACGTAGGTCACCGAGGGGTCGAATTCGTAGAGCGGCCAGCGAGCGGCGGGATCGCGCTGCCGGAGAGGGCACACCCACACCGGCTCGATGCCCACCTCGCGGTGGAAGAACTCGAGGAAGTCGGCGAGGCGGTCGATGGGCACCTCGATGTCCTGCACGACCTCCTCGCGAGCGGGCTTGCGGCGCACCCGAGCCGCCTTTGCGGAGAACTGGGTCCGCCGGTCCCACTTGATGATCTTCCAGTAGACGTCGCTGCGCAGCTTGCCCTTGGGCCAGAAGCGGCGCACGAGCGGCTTCTGCGTGCCGAAGGCGCGCGAGCACCAGAACCAGTCGGTGTCCCACCGCCAGATGTAGTCGTGAATGGTGAGCAGGTCCTCACGCTTGCTTTGGATCGACCGGTAGTAGATGTCCATGCCCGTGTAGTCGCTGGGCCTGCGTCCGCCCGCATTGTCGGTCATGCGGCCGAGGGTGAGGTACTGCTCCGTCGCGGAGAAGACTGTGCCGTCGAGGAAGTCGACCGCCTCGCCCTGCCACTCATGGGTATCGACGATCTGCGCCATCGCTTCGGCCATCGCCTGGGCGCTGGCGAAGGGCACGTGCCGCAGCCGCACATACGGCTTGACCGGCTCGAGCTCGATCTTCAGCCGCAGGGCGTAGCCGAGGGTGCCGTAGGAGTTGGGGAAGCCGTAGTAGAGGTCGCGGTGCGGGTCGTCGTCGCGACCGCTCACCGTGAGGACGCGGCCGTCTCCCGTGAGGACATCCATCTCGATGACGGACTCGTGGGGCAGGCCCCACGAGAAGCTCGTGCTCTCGATGCCCAGGCCGGTGACGGCGCCACCGAGGGTGATCGTCTTCAACTGGGGCACGCACAGGGGCATGAGCCCGTGGGGGAGCGTGGCCTCGACGAGGTGCTCGTACGTCGTCATCCCCTGGACCTCGGCCGTGCGAGCGACGGGGTCGACGTGCAGGACACCGTCGAAGTCGGCGACGTCGAGGCCGGGGGTGGCGGACTCTGCACGCTGGCGAAAGAGGTTGGACGTGCGCTTGGCGAGGCGCACGGGTGCCCCCGCGGGGATGGCGTCGTACTGCGCGCGCAGTCGCGCGACCCGGGCGTCGTACGCCGCGCGCCAGGCGGGCGCAGCAGTCTCGGGGGCGGCCGACATGCGAGCAAAGGTAGTCGTAGCCCAGGATGTGCGGGTGAGCCAGGAGGTCTTGGAGACCGGACAGGAGCGACCGAGTCGCGGCCTGCCCTCGTGGCTGGTGTGGACGGTCGGCCTTGCGGCCCTGATCCTCCTCACGGCGGCCAACGTGGTCGTGGCCGGCGAGTTGGCACTGCGCTCGATCGAGGCCGACAACCTCGTCCGCGCCGTGGAGCAGTCCGAGACGGCGATGAAGACCACGCAGGCGGACTTCGATGAGGTGCTGTCGGCCTACGACACCGAGAACCTCACGGACGAGGAGCGCGAGCAGTTGCGCACCGAGCTCGCCGATGTCGCAGCGCAAGGTGAGGCGGCCATTGCCGCGGCGGGGGAAGGTGTCGCGGAGGTGCAGATCATGCCCTGGCACGCGCAGTTGCTCGGCGCGCGCGATGCCTATCTGGCGCACAACCAGGCATGGGTCTCCTACATGGCGGCGGCCTCGGAGGATCCGGGCGAGTGGTTCCGCCCGCAACCCGCGGTGAACGAGACATTCGCCGATGCCAAGCTGCCCCTGGTGCAAGCCGTGCCGCTCTTCGATCCCCTGGGCACGCTGTCGCGCATCGAGGTCATCTACGTCACCGGAAGCGGAGACTCAGGCGACGGGCAGTCTGCCTGAGCATCAGGCGCACAGTCTTCTCTGGCACACAGTCTTCTCAGGCGCGCAGTCTTCTCATGCACACAGCGTCGCAAGGACAGCGATGTCCGGGTCCTCGCCGAGGTCGACGCTCACGCGGCTGAGCAGGCGCGTCACGGTGCCATCCGCCTCGGCTTCGACCCAGCCCGCTCGGTGATCGAGGCCGAGGTGCGGGATGCCGGGAAGGAGCACGCAGCCTGACGCGACGCCTTCCGCCTCCGGGGTGGACGGGTGCGTCTCCGTCGGCGGATGCAGGACGATGAGCGCTGCCGGCTGGGGGTCGGCGAACTGGCCGGGGCGGGGAGCGCCGTCACCGAGCACGGGACCCGCGGCGGTGACGAGACCCACTACGTCGGGCTGAGGCTCCTCGGGAAGCTCCTCCACGGCGCGGAAGACGGTCGTCGTCGGGAGCAGTCCCGGCATGGCGGCGAAGCGAACGGCGATCGCGAGGAACTGGGTCCACTCGCGCGTGGTGTCGGGCCAGCGGCCCGAGAGGATGAAGCCGGCCAGGCTGCGGTCCTGCCCGGCGAATGCGGATACCTCGATACCCATGGACGAAGACTGCGCTACGAGGGCACTAGCAGACAAGCACCCTCGAGTGCTAAGTGTCGCGGCGTGTCAAGGGCGCCGTCTCGCGCACGAGTGCCGTCGTCACGGAAGGCACGTCCCACATGGGAGCGTGGCCGCAGTTCCACAGCACCTC
>JAPOKX010000077.1 GCA_029977425.1 Actinomycetota bacterium | reverse complement strand
CTACCCCAACCTCATGTACCACTTCCTCCCGATCGCCGTCCGCTACGACGGCACGTCCATCGCGGAAGGCCACGGCTACCAGGTGCACATCGGGCCGATGTACTCCGATGCGCGCGGCAAGCTCTGGATCACCAGCGCGGACCCCATGGCGCCACCGGCATTCGTCTTCAACTATCTGTCGACCGAGCAGGACAAGCGAGAGTGGGTCGAGGCGATCCACAAGACGCGCGAGATCCTCGAGCAGCCGGCGTTCGCGCCCTACAGCGGAGGGGAGATCTCGCCCGGACCCCAGGTGGAGACCGACGAGCAGATCCTCGACTGGGTCCGCAAGGACGGCGAGACGGCGTACCACCCCTCATGCACGGCGAAGATGGGCATCGACGAGATGTCGGTGATCGATCCCCTGACGATGCGCGTGCACGGCACGGAGGGGCTACGCGTCGTGGATGCATCGGTCATGCCCTATGTCACCAACGGCAACATCTACGCGCCCACGATGATGCTCGCGGAGAAGGCCGCCGACATCATCAAGGGCGCGACGCCCCTGCCACCTGACCACGCGCCGTTCTACCGGCATCGCAAGGAGGCCAAAGCCGATGCCTGACCTCTACATCGACGGTGCGTGGGTAGGCGCAGCCGACAAGGGCACCCGCGAGATCCGATGCCCTGCTGACGGTGAGGTCGTGCGCATCGTTGATGAGGCCACCAGCGTCGACACCGAGCGCGCGATCCTCGCGGCGCGGCGTGCCTTCGGCGATGGCCGCTGGTCGTCGGTCCCGGTGGCCGAGCGGGGCACGCTCCTCTCGCGCGTCGCCGATCTCCTCGAGCGTGACCGCGACGTGATCGCCCGGCTGGAGTCACTCGACACCGGCAAGCGCCTGGTGGAGGCGGAGTACGACGTCGCCGATGTGGCCAAGTGCTTCCGCTACTTCGCAGGGCTCGCCCAGGGGGACGTCCTCGGCGGTCGCGTGGTGGATGCCGGCAACCCGGGCGTGCGCTCGCGTATCGAGTACTCGCCCGTGGGCGTGTGCGGGCTCATCACCCCGTGGAACTACCCGCTGCTCCAGGCCGCTTGGAAGGTCGCCCCGGCACTCGCCGCAGGCTGCTCCTTCGTGCTCAAGCCGAGCGAGCTGACTCCGAGCACCACGATCCATCTCATGCGCCTGCTCGAGGAAGCGGGCCTGCCTGCCGGAGTCGGCAATCTCATCCTCGGGGCCGGCGCGACGGCAGGTGCCCCTCTCGCCACGCATCCCGCGGTCGACATGGTGTCCTTCACGGGCGGCGTGGTGACCGGGCGGCGCATCATGTCGGACGCGGCCGCCACGGTGAAGAAGGTCGCTCTCGAGCTCGGTGGCAAGAATCCCAACATCGTCTTCGCCGATGCAGATCTGCCGGCGGCGATCGACAACGCGCTCACGGCCGTCTTCCTTCACAGCGGGCAGGTGTGCTCAGCGGGCGCCCGCCTCCTGGTCGAGGAGTCGATCCATGACCGGGTCGTGGACGAGATCGTCCGGCGCGCCCAGCGCATCCGCCTGGGTGGCCCCTTCGATCCCGACGCGGAGACGGGCCCGCTCATCTCCCCCCAGCATCGGGAGAAGATCGAGAGGTACGTCGCCGGGGCCCTCGCGGAGGGCGCCGTGCTCCGGTGCGGCGGGCGATCCCCCGATCCCGTGGAATTCCCCGCGCTCGCGAGCGGCTGCTATTACCTTCCCACTGTGCTCGACGGGTGCCGGACGGACATGACCTGCGTCCAGGACGAGTCCTTCGGTCCCGTGCTCACCGTCGAGACCTTCCGCACCGAGGAGGAGGCGATCGCCCTGGGCAACGACACCGTCTACGGCCTCGCCGGCGCCGTGTGGACCTCTGATGCGGGCAAGGCGGAACGCGTCGCGGCTGCGCTGCGTCACGGAACCATCTGGATCAACGACTACCACCCGTATCTTCCGCAGGCGGAATGGGGCGGCTTCAAGCAGTCCGGCGTGGGTCGCGAACTCGGACCGACCGGCCTGCACGAGTACCTCGAGGCCAAGCACGTGTACCGCAACCTCTCACCCGCCCCGAGTGGCTGGTTCTCCGAGGAGGCATGACATGACGACCGCGACGACGACCACGGGCGCACCGGCCATCTCCGTGCGCAACCTGTGGAAGGTGTTCGGGCCTCAGGCCGACAAGATCGTCGGCACCCCGTACGCCGACCTGCCCCGCGACGAGCTCCTCGCCGACACGGGCTGCACGGCAGCCGTGCGCGACGTGAGCTTCGACGTGGCCGAGGGCGAGGTCTTCGTCGTGATGGGCTTGTCCGGCTCCGGCAAGTCCACGCTCGTGCGCTGCCTCACGCGTCTCGTGGACGCGACTGCGGGCGAGGTGATCATCGAGGGCGAGGACATCCTCAAGGCCAATGACAAGCAGCTGCGCCACCTGCGCCGCACGGAGTTCTCGATGGTGTTCCAGCACTTCGGCCTGCTGCCGCACCGCAAGGTCATCGACAACGTCGCCTACCCGCTCGAGATCCAGGGGGTGAAGAAGGAGGACCGCTACTCGCGAGCGGAGGAGGTGATCCAGCTCGTCGGGCTCGCGGGCTATGCCAACTCCTACCCCGAGCAGCTCTCCGGCGGCATGCAGCAGCGCGTGGGCCTGGCGCGTGCCCTGGTCGTGGATCCGGACGTGATGTTCCTCGATGAGCCCTTCAGCGCCCTCGACCCGCTCATTCGACGCGACATGCAGGACGAGGTCATCCGCCTGCACCGCGAGCTCGGCAAGACGATGGTCTTCATCACCCACGACCTGAGCGAGGCCATGAAGCTCGGTGATCGCATTGCGATCATGCGTGATGGCGCCGTGGTGCAGATGGGCACCGCGATGGACCTCGTCCTGCATCCAGCCGATGCCTACGTCGAGGACTTCCTCCGCGACATCCCCAAGAGCCACGTGCTCACCCTGGAGACCATCGCCCGCCCGCTGCGCGCAGGAGAGGCCGGAGACGGTCCTGCCGTTCCCGGCGACATGATCATCAAGGAGGCGACTCATCAGATCATCGCCTCCGTGGCCCCGGTGCGCGTGATGCGCGACGGTGCCGTGGCGGGCTACGTCGGCAGCGACGACGTCCTCACGCTCATCGCCGGCGACCGCGACTCGGAGCTGGGCGACTAGCCATGGACGTCAAGGCCGTCCTTCGGCATCGCTGGGTGCAGGCGCTCATCGTCCTGGTCGTCTGGGTCGTGACGGCGACGGCGCTCAAGGGCGTCCAGACCCAGGAGCTCTCCACGTCCACGGATTCGCCCTTCACGGCGGTGATGCGCGACCTGGCTGCCTCCATCCGCGGCAATCGCACGGAGAGCTTCCTCTTCGTCTACGTCTTCAATCCGATCCGCACGGTGATCTCCGGGTTCATCGAGATCTTCATGGGTTTCATCGCCGTGCCCGCCGACGGCAATCTCATTCCCGTCCTCGGCTGGTTCGGCACGCTGGTCCTCATCGGCTTCATCGTCTACGCGACGTCGACGCTCCGGATGGCCTTCTTCAGCATGTTCCTCATGCTGCTGTGCGGCATGCTCGGCATGTGGCTCCTCACCATGGAGACCCTTGCCATGACGATCGGCGCCGTCGTCCTTTCCCTCGTGATCGCCCTGCCCCTGGGGGTCTGGGCCGGTCTCAACGACCGGGTCATGAAGGTCCTGCGGCCCTGGCTCGACCTCGCCCAGGTCCTGCCCACTTTGGTCTACCTCGCGCCGCTCGCACTCGTCTTCCTCATCGGCATCGCATCGGCCACGATCGCCACGATGATCTACGCCATCCCGATCTGCATCCGCATCACGGCGCATGCCATCAAGAGCCTCAAGCAAGGCCCCATCGAGGCCGCCGAGTCCGCGGGGTCGACGCGATGGCAGGTGCTCACCAAGGTGCAGCTGCCGATGGCCAAGAGCACGATCATCCTCGCGGTCAACCAGACCACCCTCGCCGCACTGTCCTTCGTCGTCATCGCTGCCCTCATCGGCGCGCCCGGCCTGGGCAAGCCGGTGGTCGAGGCCCTGACCATCCGAGACGTCGGCGATGGAGTCGTCGCGGGCCTCGCTGTCGTCCTGCTCGCCGTGATGCTCGACCGCGCCACGAGTGCCGCGGTCAGCCGGGACCAATCGGGATACGCGGCAGCGGATGCGGCCAAGGTGCGCAGGCGCATCGGGCTCGCGATCTTCGGTGTCCTCACGATCATCGCGATCTACCTGTCGCGCTATCTCTTGGTCTTCGCCGTCTTCCCGGAGAGGCTCGATTTCAAGGAGCCGGTCGCCGAGGCGGCCAACGCGGTGTCCGACTGGATCACCGACAACCTCGGCTTCCTCACGGTCACGGGCAGCGAGCAGTTCACCATCTTCGTCCTCAATCCCCTGCAGGACGTCCTGGCCAACTCGCCCTGGTGGCTGACGCTCACCGCCATCACCCTGCTGGCCTTCATCCTGGCGGGTCGCGCCGTCGGGATCCTCACGTTCGTCCTGCTCGTCCTCGTCATGGCCACGGGGCTGTGGAACGACACGATGCTCACCCTCGCGATGACCCTGATCGCCACGGGCTTCGTCGTCATCATCGGCATCGTGCTGGGCGTGTGGGCAGGGCGCAGTGCCCGGGTCGATCGATTCCTCAGGCCCTTCCTCGATGCCGGCCAGACGATGCCGGCGTTCGTCTACCTCGTTCCCGTGCTCGCGCTCTTCGGCCCGACGCGATTCGCCGCGATCGTCCTCGGTGTCGTCTACGCGGCGCCCGTCGTCATCCGCATCGTTGCCGACGGCATCCGCAAGGTGCCCAAGGAGTCCGTAGAGGCCGCGGTGTCCGCTGGCTCCACGAACCTCCAGGTCATCACCAAGGTGCAGCTGCCCGTTGCGCGACGCTCGATCCTGCTCGGCGTCAATCAGGGCCTCATCTTCGTTCTGGCCGTTGTCGTCATCGGGGGATTCGTCGGCGCAGGCGGCCTGGGCTACCTCGTCATCGTCGGCCAGTCCAAGCCGGAGCTCGCGGGCAAGGGGCTCGCCGCGGGTATTGCCATCGTCCTGCTCGGCATCATCCTTGACCGAATTGCACAAGGCAGGCCCCAGAAGTCGCCCCAGGGGCGTCACTGATTCGGGGGAGCGATACCCATCCGTTATCGGCATTCCCCCGAATCGCGGCGGTAGCCCGCCTACGATGACGGCGACATCTACCTTCCTGGAGGAAGAATGAAGCGAGTAGGCAAGGGCGCTGGCCTCGTGGTCGCGCTTGCTGCTGCCAGCCTGGCCCTCGCGGCCTGCGGTGGCAGCGTCAATGAGGCGAGCTCGTCCTCGGCTGCACCGGAGCCCGCAGAGTCGAGCGCTGCGCCCGCAGACTCGAGTGCGGCACCCGCTCCCGCAGACTGCGGCTCGTGGGGCGTCGCCATGCACGCGTGGGTCGGCTACACCGCTTCCGCGCAGGTGCTCAGCGATGTCGCCCGCGAGAAGCTCGGCTGCGACATCACCCAGACGACCCTCGACGAGGCGGGCGTCACCTACGACGCCATGGAGGCCGGCTCGGTCGACGTCATCATCGAGGACTGGGGCGGTGGCCGCTGGCAGGAGTGGGTTGATCGCGGTGCCATCGTCGAGGTGGGCCTCAACGGCAACGTCGGCCTGATCGGCATGTACGTCCCGCAGTGGATGTGCGACGAGTACCCCGACATCACCGACGGCACCAAGCTCAATGAGTACGCCGACCTCTTCAAGACGCCGGAGTCCGGGGACAAGGGCGCCTGGCTCGAGGGCCCGCCCGGATACACCACCATCGGCGAGAAGCTCATCGAGGCCAACGGCCTGAACTTCAAGATCATCAACACCGGCTCGGAGGCCGCGCTCATCGAGGCCTTCACCAAGGGCAACGACAACAAGGAAGCGGTGCTGGGCTACTTCTACGAGCCGCAGAACTTCCTCGCCAAGGTCCCGCTGTGCCGCATCAATTTCCCGGCCAACGACTGGACCGACGCGGCGAAGGCGAGCGGTCTCACGGACTACCCCGAGACCCCGCTGGTCAAGCTCGCCACCGTCAAGCTCATGGACTCGGGCAGCCCCTTCGCCACCCTCGTCCAGAACTTCGAGTGGACCAACGAGGACCAGAACCAGGTCGCGCTCGACATCGAGTCCGGCATGACCCCGGAGGAGGCGGCGAAGAAGTGGATCGACGCCAACCCCGACAAGGTCGCCGCGTGGCTCGAGGGCACGGGAGCGTCCTGATCCGCTGAGGCACTACAGCACGACTAGTGAGGTGGGGTCCGACCGGAAGGTCGGGCCCCACCTTGGCGTTGGGCCATATGAGCAATGACCGGGACATGCAGGCGGTCGGGCGACTAACCTGTCGCGCAACCGCGAGGAGGTCCCCCATGTCCCTGGCGCGCAAGAGTGCCGTCGTGTGTGTGACTGCAGTAGCGGCAAGCCTTCTTGCCGCAGTCCCTGCCGATGCCCGCACGCCCCCCGGCGACAAAGGCGGCATTGAGGGTTCCCAGAGTCCGTGCTCGGTCGAGAAGGTCCTCGACACGTCGTCGGACGTCGACACCTATTCTTGGTTGCTCAAGGCGGTGCCAGGTGAGCAGCAGGTGCCCTGGCTCGAGGGCGGGGTCGTGGTGCAGCAGCAGAGCCCGACCGGCAGCGACGTGACGGGGCGTACGGCCTACGCCAAGGCGACCGCCATCGCGACGGCGGGCATCCGCCTGTTGCCGCGAATCGGCTGGCCACGTCCGACCATGGACCACGCCAGCGATGTCGTCATCGTCGACTGGCCTGGACTGGGCGGCCAGGAAGGCGAGGAACTCGTCGGCAAGGTGATCCTCTCTGCCGCCCTGGGCGGTCAGGAGGGGGAGGAACTCGGCGGCCAGGAAGGCGAGGAGATCGGGCTGCTCTGTGTCGAGAAGTTCGCACTCGTGCCTGGCGAGGTGGCCAATGGCGTGCAGAAGCCGCCGCTGCGTGTCATCACTGTCCGTGTGATGAATCCTGCGGATGCCCTTGTGGCCTTCACGTGGCGCGAGGCAGAGGTCGCCCAGCCCAAGTCCGCGCGCAGTTTTCCCGGCACCGTCACACTCATCCAGCAGGGCGGTGCCGCGTCCTATGACGCCCTCGCCACGGTGACGGCCGACATCGGAGTGCGCGGGGTCTACGCCGATGGCGGCTGGAGCCGTTCGCGCGGCACGTGGTTCGAAGTGGGCTGGAAGACCGTCATGGAAGCGTCCCTCTTCGCGTCGGCAAGTGAAGGCGCCCGTGATGAGCGAGCGAGTTCGCCCGTGAGGCCCCGGATCGTCAAGGCGGGGCTACTCGGTGGGCTTGTTCCCTACACGGTGCGCGTCGGCCTCGACATGTACGCCGAGATCGATCGACCTGCCAACCCCACCGGTAGTGTCATCATGGACATCGAGCGCAGCAAGGTCATCGACCGAGGCGTGCGCTGCCAAACCCGCGACTCGCGTGGGCGCTACTGCTTCAATGTCGGCCGCGGCACGTCGACCACGGTGCGCGATCGTGCATCGGGATCGGGCTCAGGCTACGTCAACGTCGAGGTCGGTCCGCGCGTTGAGATGCTCATCGCCGATGTCGTCGG
>JAPOKX010000076.1 GCA_029977425.1 Actinomycetota bacterium | reverse complement strand
TTGGTCCCCGCCGTCATTGCGGTGCTGCGCACCCATGAGCGCGTCGCCCGCCAGTTCTGGATCGCTGCTGCCTGCGGCACGGGAGCGCTCATCGTCTTCGCTCTCCTCAGGGGAGGTGGTGATGGGGGCGACCTCGTCGCGGACCTGCTCATCGCCGGGGCCGTCGTTGCCTCGTCCTGGTGCTACGTCGAGGGGGCCACCCTCACGCGTCAGATGCCGGGATGGCAGGTGATCTCGTGGGTGGTCGTCTTCGCCCTACCCATCACGGTCCCCGTATCGATCCTCATCGTCGCCACCGGGGGAGTCACCACTCCCGTCACTACCCAGGCGTGGGTCGGCATGCTCCTGCTCGGTGTCGTGTCGGTCTACTTCGCGTTCTTCGCTTGGTATCGCGGCCTGGCGCAGGCGGGTGTCGCGCGCGGCGCGCAGACGCAGCAGTTGCAGGCACCTCTCACTCTGCTCTGGTCCGCTCTCCTGCTCGGGGAGACGATCACCATCGGCACGATCGTCGCGGCGCTCGTCGTCGTCGCGTGCGTGGCCTGGGCCGTGCGCGTGCGGGCTCCGAGCCTGGCACCACCGGAGGAGTAGGGATCTACTCCGCTCTACCGGGGAGTAGTCGCCTACTCCGTGCCGCAGGCAGCGACGTACATGTCGGCGGGAACGCCGGACTCTGCCTGAGGCTTCGCGCAGATCTCCTCGATCGTCGTGGGCACCCAGAACTGGCCCTCCGCGCGCAGGAACACGACGGTCGGGAAGGTCGACCCGGACGCCTCGAACTCGGCATTGGCCATCGCCCAGCCGCCCTCGCAGCGGAAGTCATCGAGCGCCACGAAGGTGGAGCCCGGGTAGTTGGCCTCGAAGTCGGCCTGCACTGCGGAACGAATCGTAGGCTCGTCGCACACGGCCTGTCCGCCGTCGGCCGTGGGTTCGGGCGTGGGGTCGGAGCCGCCGTTGCTTCCACACGCTGTGAGCGCGAGGGCTGCCGCGATCGCGCTGAGCGCGAAGGCGGAGGGTCTCCTCATGAGGCGAGCCTAAGTCGGCTCGGCTAGCGTCCCCCCATGCGCGAGGCCACCCCAGGGAATTCCCAGGATCACCGTGACCGGCCTGCGCCCGTCATCCTGGCGATCGGGGGAAGCACCCGCGCGCAGTCGACGTCGGAGGCCGCACTGCGCATCGCTTCTGACGGCGCACGTCAGGCTGGCGCGGAGGTGCATCTGCTCAGCGGCCGCGATCTGATGCTCCCGATCTACGACCCGGACGCGACCGCGCGCGTGCCGGAGGCGACGCGCCTGCTCGACCTGGCGCGCGAGGCCGACGGCCTCATCATCGTGAGCCCGGGCTACCACGGCGGCCTCAGCGGACTGGTGAAGAACGCTCTCGACTATTTCGAGGACCTCAGGGGTGAGCCTCGGGGCTCCTACCTCGATGGGCGAGCCGTCGGGTGCATCGCCGTCGCGCACGGCTGGCAGGCGGCCGTGGGCACCCTCCACCAGCTCCGCCAGGTCGTCCATGCCCTGCGCGGCTGGCCCACACCCTTTGGAGCCGTCGTCAACTCCTCAGAGGTGCGGCTCGACGATCCCGCTTCCGTGCCGGCATCCGTCGAGCAACTACATCTGGTGGGCCGACAGGTCGTCGAGTTCGCGCACATGCGTCGTGCCTACGCTGCCGGGATCGGAGACTCCGCGTCGTGAGCCGACGGCTCCCGCGCTGGAGCGACGTACGACCCCTCGTGGGCGACCTGCGACCGCGACGGGATCGCACGCAGGTGCTGCTCGAGCGATGCGCGAGCGTCGCGGACGTCCGGGCCATGGCCAAGCGTCGGGTGCCGCGCGCCGTCTTCGACTACACCGATGGCGCAGCCGGGCAGGACGAGGCGAGCCTACGCCGAGCCCGGCAGGCTTTCGCGCGCGTGGAGTTCCAGCCGCGCGTTCTCCTAGACGTCCGGACCGTGGACACGTCGACCACCATCCTGGGAGAGCGTGCGGCACTTCCGCTGGTCTTCGCGCCCACCGGGTTCACGCGGATGATGCATGCGGCGGGCGAGCCCGCCGTCGCGCGCGTGGCCCAGCGACTGGGCATCCCTTACGGCCTGTCCACGCTCGGCACGACATCCATCGAGGACCTCGCCGCGGCCGTGCCGGGCGCACGCAGATGGTTCCAGCTCTACCTCATGACTGATCGCGGCTACGGCGTGGAGCTCGTCGATCGGGCACGCGCCGCCGGCTACGACACCATCGTCCTCACCGTCGACACTCCCGTGCCGGGTCGGCGCCACCGCGATGTGCGCAATGGCCTCACGATCCCGCCGCAACTCACGGCGCGCACGGTCGCGGACATGATCGTGCACCCTCGCTGGTGGATGAACCTCCTGACGTCAGAGCCGTTGTCCTTCGCCACGCTCACGAGCACCGAGGGCACAGTCGCCGACCTCATCGCTCGCGTATTCGACCCGTCCATCACGATCGACGACCTCGACTGGCTGCGATCGGTCTGGACGGGACGTTTGGTCGTCAAGGGGGTCCAGACGGTGGATGACGCGGTGATGGTCGCCGATCACGGCGCCGACGGCGTCATCCTCTCGACGCATGGCGGGCGTCAGCTCGAGCGAGCCCCCGTCCCCTTCGAGATCCTGCCGCGCGTTCGTGAGGCACTGGACGACCGTGTCGAGGTCCTGATCGACGGCGGGGTGATGTCGGGTGCTGACGTCGTCGCGGCGCTGTGCCAGGGGGCGACGGCGGTCGCGGTGGGACGTGCCTACCTCTATGGCCTGATGGCGGCGGGCGAGGCCGGAGTCCAGCGCGTGGGCGACCTGCTGGCCGAGGAGATCGTCACCACCATGCAACTGCTCGGCCGCACCCGCGTGGCGGACCTTGGCACCGACTGCCTGCGCCTGCGCGATTGATGCCCGGGTCTGGAGCATTGGCCTGCGCGGCCGCTCGACCAGCGCTAGCGTCCGCTGAGCAGGACTCACCGCATCCGCCGGAGGCTTCATGATCGTCCACCGCAGCCCCTTCGCCGACGTCGAGATTCCCGATGTCACCGTCACCGAGCACGTCCTGCGGTGGGCCGATCGCGTGCCCGACCGACCTGCTCTCGTCGACGGGCCCACCGGGCGCAGCTACACCTATGCGCAGCTCGCGATGATGATCCGTAGCTTCGCCGGCGGCCTCGCTGCGCGCGGGCTCGGTCCTGGCGACACCATCGCACTCATGGCACCCAACATCCCGGAGTACGCCGTCGCCTTCCACGGCGCGGCCGTCGCGGGCGTGGCCGTGAGCACGCTCAATCCGACCTACACGGCGGAGGAGGTGCGCTTCCAGCTCCGGGACTCCGGCGCCGTGCTGCTCATCACGATCGCGATGTTCGTCGATGTCGCGAAGGAAGCAGCCGAGGGCACAGCGGTCGAGGACATCGTCGTGATCGGCGAGGCACCGGAGGGCACGCTCCCGGTGACGGCCCTCCTGGGCGAGCCGATGGCGCAGGTGCCGGTGGACACCCGCGAGCACGTTGTCGTGCTCCCGTACTCATCTGGCACGACGGGCTTCCCCAAGGGCGTGATGCTCACGCATCGCAATCTCGTCGCCAACCTGGTGCAGATCGAGTCGGGTCTCGCGGTCGAGGACGACGAGGTCGCCCTGGCCGTGCTGCCGTTCTTCCACATCTACGGCATGCAGGTCCTCATGAACGGCCTGCTCGCACAGGGCATCACCATCATCACGCTGCCGCGATTCGACCTCGAGCAGGCACTCGGGATCATCCAGGAGAAGCGCGTCACGCGATTCTTCGCCGTCCCACCGATCGTCCTGGCCCTGGCCAAGCACCCCCTCGTCGACGACTACGACCTTTCCTCTCTCAAGCAGGTCTTCTCGGGCGCGGCACCCCTGAGTGCGGAACTCGCCCTCGAGGCGGGCAATCGCATCGCCTGCGAGGTCGTGCAGGGCTATGGAATGACGGAGATGAGCCCGGTCTCGCACCTGACGCCCCAAGGTCAGTTCAAGGCAGGGACGTCAGGCGTGACCGTGCCCAACGCCGAGTGCCGCATCGTCGATCCGATCACCGGCGAGGACCAGCCCGCTGGGGGCGAGGGAGAGCTGTGGGTGCGCGGCCCCATGGTGATGAAGGGCTACCTCAACAACCCCGAGGCGACCGCGGCGACGATCGATGCCGACGGCTGGCTGCACACGGGAGATGTGGGATTCATCGACGACGACGGGCACCTCACGGTGGTCGACCGTGTCAAGGAGCTCATCAAGGTCAAGGGCTTCCAGGTGGCCCCGGCGGAGCTGGAGGCTCTGCTCCTCACCCACCCGGCAGTCGCCGACGCCGCCGTCATCGGTGTGCCCGATGACGAGGCCGGGGAGTTGCCTCGGGCGTTCGTGGTGCTCAAGCCCGGGCAGGAACTCGCCGCCACCGACATCACGGACTTCACCCGGGAGCACGTGGCGACGTACAAGGTGATCCACGACGTCGTCTTCACCGATGCGATCCCGAAGTCGCCCTCGGGCAAGATCCTCCGGCGGATGCTGCGCGACCAGGGCGCCTGACCCGAGTCGCTGGGCTGCCCCTGTCCCCGTGCACGGGACAGGGGTGGGCCCTGGCTGTGATGGCGCTCACAGTTGCGACGCGCCGACTGCGGTCCTCCCCCTCTCGAGGCGACTTCCGCCCCAGGGTTCCCCCATAATGCTGGGACGGCACAAGCCGCTTCATGCCCAGGAGGACCCGTGCGACCCGCCCGCCTCGCGATCGCCGTCGTGGCAGCGGCCCTGGCCGCCGGTCTCGTCCAGGCCCCGGCGCTCGCGGAGACTCCGGCCCCCCTCACCCCTGGGGCAGGCAACGTCGTCCTCGATGAGGAGACGGGCGAGCCGACGCAACCGCCGGTGGATCCCTCGGTCCCGGCCCCCACGGACGTGACGTACGTCCTCGGCCTCGACTCGGCCACACTCTCGTTCACCGCTCCTGTCACCGACAAGGCGATCACCAACTACCAGTGGTCGGACCAGGGTGGCGTGTGGGTGGACTTCGCTCCCGCGGTGACCAGCAGCCCCGTGACGATCCCCAATGTCACCCCCGGCCAGCCTTACTCGGTGTCGCTGCGCGCGGTGACGGCCGATGGAGTCGGTGCGGCGTCCATTCCTGTCGACTTCAGGATTGAGCCCCCGCCGCCGCCGAAGCGCAACGTGATCTTCGAAGTGGGCGACCAGGTCCTGGCGAAGCCGAGCGGCTCCAAGGTCATCACGCTCAAGCCGGGAACCGTGCTCAAGATGCGCAACGTCCCGGAGGGCTCGACGATCACGGTCGTCGACAAGAAGGATCCCAACTTCACCCTCGGAGTGCGCGAGACCAGCAAGGCGCGCACCTGGGTCACCGACATCCTGCCCCCGGCGCGGCGCTTGTGGGTCACCGTCACGGAGGCCGACGGCAGGGTCGCGGGCCGCACCAACTTCAAGATGGATCGGGCGGAGCAGTCCTTCACCGTGGATGTGTGGCCCAAGTCCAACAACATGGGCGCGGGCGTGCCCCTCGTGGTCGATTTCGGCATCCCGATCACTAACAAGGCGGAGGTCGAGCGCGCGCTCATCGTGACCTCCGACAAGGATTTCGGCGAGGCCGGCTGGTTCTGGGTCGACTCCAAGAAGGCGGTCTTCCGCCCGCGCGGTTACTGGCCCGGCAACGCGACGATCACCCTCGATGCCAACCTCAGCTCGATCGAGGGTGCGAAGGGTGTCTGGGGTCCCAAGGTCACGTCGACGTTCAAGACCGGCGATCAGGTCATCCTCAAGGTCAACCTGAACAAGCACCGGATGACATACACGCGCAATGGGACGCTGGAGCGGACCTTCCCCATCTCCGGTGGCATGGCCGGTTGGGAGACTGAGTCCGGCACCAAGATCATCACCGCCAAGCTCACTCCCAAGCGCCTCTACAACCCGGACCCCGAAGAGGGCTGGGACGTGACCGTCGACTACGGCATCCGCGTCAACGACAACGGCGAGTACATCCACGATGCCCCGTGGAACTACAGCATCGGATACGCCAACACGTCGCACGGCTGCACCAACATGACGCCCTCGGACATGGCCTGGATCTGGCGCAACACCAAGTTCGGTGACGTGGCCGAATACACCGGGACGTCCAACAAGATCGGCACCGACGACTACCTGGCCGGCTACTGGAATTACACCTGGCCGGAGTGGAAGCGCGGCTCGGCCCTGTGGCAGGACCAGTAGTCCCGTCCCCTCACTAGCTCGACTCCCCGCGACACGCGTGATCTAGCCCACGCCCTGAGACCCCCCTGCTTCACGGCTCAACCCATCCATGTCACCGTTTACATGGCCCCCATGAAGGGCCGCGGGTCCAGGTCCGGACGCCGGCCGCCACATGGCCGGCGATCGGGCCGGGTGCCAGCCCTGGGCCCGGACGAAAGGATGAACGGTGTTCGGACGCAAGAAGCAGAACGACGCAGACATGACCTTCCGCCAGCTGTGGGATCGCGAGCGCGAGCGCGCGATGACCCCGGCCGAGCGCGCGGAGATCGACGCGATCTTCTCCCGCTACGCCTGAACTGGCGACTACCAGTAGTGGAGCCGTGACAGGGGGACCGTGCTCACCGGCGGGCAGCCTAGGGGGCTGCCGTCCCACGACACGGTCCCTCCGTCCGCGGAGACCTCGACTGTGCCGAGCACCCCGTGGCGGACCATCTGGGTGCTGCGCACCGACCGGCACCCGCGGGTGACGATCAGTGGACGGTCGACGCCTCCCTGAGCGGCGGCCCGCTCGTTCGTCACCAGTGCGCCCAGGGCCATGGGAGCCCTGCCTAGGGCTCCGAATTGCTCGGCAAGCCTGCGTGGCTCCGCTCCCTCGATCGTCGCGTTGGGATCGCCTGTCACCCCCCACGTGGGATAGCCGCCGACCAGCACGAGCTGCGGCTTAGCGGCAAAGGACCCCGGATCCCACAGGACGATGTCGGCGCGATGCCCGGGAGTGAGCCGGCCCACCTCGTGGGCCATGCCGTGAGCCAGGGCGGGGTTGATGGTGATCTTCGCGAGGTAGCGGAGGATCCGGTCGTTGTCGTCGGCCTGCTCGCGCTCGGGATCCGAGCCGGCCTGGGCTGCAGCCATGGCGAAGGTGCGCCACCAGGTCTCGCCGGCGCGGCCCATGCCGAGGGCATCCGAGGAGGTGATGGGAATCACCCCGAGGTCGTGCAGGCGGTTCTCGGCCGCCATGGTCGACTCGCGAATGCGTGCTCGTGCGATCTGGATGTCGCTCTCGCGATCGGCAGCGAGCCCGTGGCAGAGGAGCACCATGTCGAGGGTCTCCGCGGCGGCGTTGACGCCGTAGGGGAGCGTCGGATTAGTGGACGAGGCGATGAGGTTGTCGCGTCCCGCGAGAGTGAGGACGTCCGGTGCATGGCCGCCGCCCCCGCCCTCGACGTGGAAGAAGTGCGCGACGCGACCGTCCAGGACCGCCACCGTGTCGGTGACGGACAGAGTCTCGTTGAGCCCGTCGGTGTGCACGGCGACCTGCACGTCCACATCGTCGGCCACGCGCAGTGCCGTGTCGATGGTCATCAGCGTGGCGCCCGTGTCCTCGTGCACCTTGAAGCCGCACACGTGGGCATCGACCTGCTCCTCCAGCACGCTGCGGCTGGATGATGAGGCGCGGCCCAGCAGGCCGATGTTGAGCGGTACGCCGGCCAGTGCCTC
>JAPOKX010000075.1 GCA_029977425.1 Actinomycetota bacterium | reverse complement strand
CACCGACTCCTTCCTCGCCGTGGGCCTCATCGGGCTGGCCGAGCTCATTCCCCTCGTCGTCTTCGGCCTCTACGGCGGCTCGCTCGCCGACCGGATCGATCGCCGGATCCTCATCGTGGGCGGAGAGATCGCGGCCGGCGTACTCGTCATCGCCCTGACCGTGAATTCCCTCCTGCCCACTCCCCAGCTGTGGGTCATCTACGTCGTCGCCATGCTCTTCGCGGCCGTCGACGGCCTGCAGCGGCCGTCCTTCGACGCCATGCTTCCCCGCCTGGTGCCACCGGACCAGCTCTCCGCGGCCAGTGCCCTCAGCTCGCTGCGGATGAACTCCGCAGCACTCGCCGGCCCGGCCATCGGCGGCCTGATGATCAGCATCTGGGGCGTCGCCGCCGCGTACGCCTTCGACGCGGCTTCCTTCGTCCTGGCCATCATCGTGTTCAGCCGCCTGCCCTCCGTGCGCGCGAGCGCAGGTCACGTGGAGTCGAGTGTGCGTCGCGTGTGGTCGGGCGTGCGCTACGCCTGGAGCCGCAAGGACATCCTCGGCAGTTACACGATCGACTTCGCCGCGATGACCTTTGCCTTTCCCTTCGCGCTGTTTCCCTTCATCGCGCAGCAGTACGACGCCCCGTGGGCGCTGGGCCTGCTCTACTCCGCCGGCTTTGCCGGTGGACTCGTCTTCGGGCTGACCAGTGGGTGGGCTGTGCGCATCCGCCACTACGGGCGGGCCATCGCGCTGGCAGCGGCATCCTGGGGAGCAGCGGTCGGCCTCGTCGCCCTCGCCCCCGGCATCTGGTGGGTCCTCGGCCTGCTCGCCATCGCCGGCTACTTCGACATGCTCAGCGGCCACTTCCGGAGCCTGCTGTGGAACCAGTCGATTCCCGACGCGGTGCGCGGACGCATGGCCGGCATCGAGATGCTCAGCTACTCCATCGGGCCCATGCTCGGGCAGGTGCGCAGCACGACAGCGGCCCAGGCATTCGGCCTGCGCAACTCCCTCGCCTCAGGAGGAATCCTGTGCATAGTTGCGGTTGGTGTGACGTGTGTGACACTTCCGGCCCTGTGGACATTCGATGCGAGCACCGATCCGCACGTCGCCGCTCGACGTCGCGAAGCCGCTGAGAAGACGCCCGAAGTCGGCGATACGGCGCGCAGCACGCCGGATACGGACGTCGATTAGCACGACAACCGATCGGATTCCGCGCGCGACACACCGAGGCGTGAAATTGCGGCGATGTCGCGAATTGGCCGTCGAATCTGCAACAGTGGTTCCCGTAAAGCCCTGCCAAGGGGCAGGGAACGACCAACTGGAGGCACCGTGGCGGTCGCGAAGAAGACCACCGCGCGCAAGCGGACGGCCAAGAAGGCCCCCGCCAAGCGCGCAGCAGCCAAGAAGGCACCCGCGCGTAAGCGCACTGCCAAGAAGGCTGCGCCGAAGAAGGCCGCAGCGAAGAAGGCACCCGCGCGCAAGCGCGTTGCCAAGAAGGCTGCGCCGAAGAAGGCTGCGAAGAAGGCAGCACCGAAGAAGGCTGCGAAGAAGGCACCTGCGCGCAAGCGCACTGCCAAGAAGGCCGCGCCGAAGAAGGCCGCAGCCAAGAAGGCAGCGAAGAAGGCACCTGCGCGCAAGCGCACTGCCAAGAAGGCCGCGCCGAAGAAGGCCGCCCGCAAGGCTCCTGCGCGCAAGCGCACGGCCAAGAAGGCTGCCCCGAAGCGCGCCGCCGCCAAGAAGGTCGCTCGCAAGGCTCCCGCGCGCAAGCGCACGGCCAAGCGGGCTCCCGCGCGCAAGCGCTAGGCCTGAACAGCACGAAGGCCCGCACCGTGAGGTGCGGGCCTTCGTGCTTTCTCAGTTCAGGTGCCGGGGCTCAGCGATCCGCGGCCCCGAGGTCAGGTCCCGGATCTCAGTCGTCCTCGGCGTCCCAGGCCTCGCTCCGGGCATGTGCGCGCTCGAGCGCCGACTCGGCCTCAGCGCGGGTGGCGTAGGGCCCCATGCGTTCGGAGTTGGGGTCTCCCTGTCCCTGCTCCACCTTCTGAGTGCGCAGGTTGTACCACCACAGGTCCTCACCATCGAGTCCCAGATCCACGTCGACTCCCTCCCTCGCGCCTCGCGTGGCGCGGGCATACCCACCCTAGCGGCGCGGGCAGATCCGGTGCGTCGCACCTAGACTCCCGCCATGACCGTCACGCGGGAGCCGCTGGTCCCCGGGGTCCAGTCCCCCCGGCGCAGCGTCCCGGCCCACATCGCCCGGCCCGAGTACGTCGACCGTCCAGCGCCCGAGAGGTTCGTCGGGTCGGAGATCAAGGATCAGGAGACCATCGAGCGGATGCGCCTCGCCGGGCGCATCGCCGGACAGGCGCTGGCGGAGGTCGGACGAGCGGTCGCCCCCGGGGTCACCACCGACGAGCTGGACCGCATCGGCCATGAGTTCCTCCTGGACCACGGCGCCTACCCCTCCACGCTGGGGTACCGCGGCTTCCCCAAGTCCCTGTGCACCTCCCTCAACGAGGTCATCTGCCACGGCATCCCGGACTCGACAGTGCTGGTCGAGGGCGACATCTGCAACGTCGACATCACCGCCTTCATCGGCGGCGTCCACGGCGATACCAATGCCACCTTCCTCGTGGGCGACGTGAGCGAGGAGGCTCGGCTCCTCGTCGAGCGCACCCACGAGGCCACGATGCGCGCCATCAAGGCTGTCGCTCCCGGGCGCCCGATCAACGTCATCGGACGCGTCATCGAGAGCTACGCCAAGCGCTTCGACTACGGAGTCGTGCGCGACTTCACCGGTCACGGCATCGGCTCGGCATTCCACAGCGGCCTCGTCATCCCCCACTACGACGATGCGCGCTACGACACGATCATGGAGCCGGGGATGACCTTCACGATCGAGCCCATGATCACGCTCGGCACATACGACTACGAGATCTGGGACGACGGATGGACGGTCGTGACCCGGGATCGACGTCTCACGGCACAGTTCGAGCACACGATCCTCGTGACCGAGACCGGCAGCGACATCCTCACCCTCCCGTGATCACCATGACCACTCTCCCCGCGACCTGGCCCCACGACGTCCTCACGCTCGGAATCGACGTGGGCGGCACCGGACTCAAGGCCGCTGTCGTCGACTCCCAGGGCGTGATGGTCACCGAGCGCGTGAAGGTGCCGACCCCCTACCCGTGTCCGCCTGCGCTGCTGGTCCAATCGCTCGTCGAGTTGACGGCTCCGTTCACGGGCTATCACCGCGTGTCCGTCGGCTTCCCCGGACTGGTGCGCGGCGGCATCGTCCTCGAGGTGCCGGCCTTCTCTCGCCGGGAGTACGGCGGCCCGGCCGACCCCGAGCTCGTGCGCCAATGGGACGGCTTCCACCTGGCCGACTCCCTGGCCCATGCCTTCAACCTGCCGACCCTGGTGGTCAACGACGCCGACATGCAGGGTGCTGCCGTCGTCGAGGGCCACGGCGTGGAATTCGTCATGACCCTCGGCACCGGCGTGGGCACGGCGCTCTTCAACGACGGTCTCCTGCTGCCCCACTTCGACCTGTCGCACGGGCCGTTCCGCAAGGGAATGACCTTCGACATTGCCCTAGGAGAGGCGCGACGACAGGAGATCGGGACCAAGCGGTGGCGCCCGCAGGTGGTCAAGGCCATCGCCTGCTTCCACGACATGCTCTTCTTCGACCGGATCTACGTGGGCGGCGGCAACGCTCAGCGGCTCGATCCGGGCGATGTCGGGCCCAAGGGCGTTATCGTTCCCAACACGGCGGGAATCCTGGGCGGCGTGCGCATCTGGCACATGACCGGGCACCCCTGACCCGGATCGGCGTACGGAGGCGAACGAGACATGACGCGCTGGCTCAGCGATGACGAGCAGGTGTCGTGGCGCGCCTGGATCGCCGCCTCCCTCCTGCTCCCCGATCGCCTCAGCCGCGATCTCCAGGAGCAGGCCGGCATCTCGCTGCCGGACTACGAGATCCTCGTGTACCTGTCCGAAGCGCCCGAGAAGCGCCTGCGCATGAGCGAGCTCGCCGATCGCACGCTCTCGTCGCGCAGTCGCCTCTCACACCAGGTCGACAGGCTGACCAACGCGGGACTGGTCAATCGCCAGCCGTGCTCGGATGATCGACGCGGCTACTTTGCGGTGCTGACCCCCCGCGGCTGGGACTTCCTGGTCGAGACCGCTCCCGTGCATGTCGAGAGCGTCCGCGAGCACCTCGTCGACACGCTCACCCCCGAGGAGTTCGCGGAGTTCGGACGACTGTGCGCGAAGGTGGCCGATCGCCTCCTCCCGCCTGCGGGCGGGGACTGCGGGTGACCTGATGGCCGCACGCGACACATCCGCCATGACCGCGGAGGTGGGGCAGCATCTGGCCGATTTCCCGCCTCCTCAGCGCAAGGCCTTGGAGTCCCTGCGGTCAGCCCTGCGGAAACTCCTGCCGGGAGCGGACGAGGTCATCGCATGGAATATGCCGAGCTATCGCGTCGACGGGGAGCTCGTGCTGAGCTTCAGCGGCTTCTCCGACCACAACAGCCTCTTCCCGGGCACGGGCGTGGTGAAGGCCATGCGCAGCGCATTCCCCGAATACCCGGTCACCAAGGGCACGATCCACCTCCCTCGCGACAGCGCGCCGCCGCTGGCGTTCCTGCGCTCCGTCGTGCGCGCACGCATCGAGGAGATCAACGACGGATATCCCAAGGCTTCGGGCGTGACCAAGGAGTTCTACGACAACGGGTTCCTCAAGCATCGCGGTCGCATGAAGGACGGCGAGATGCACGGTGCCTGGGAGTTCTTCCGACGGGACGGCTCGCCGCTGCGCTCCGGACGCTTCGCTCAGGGCGTCCAGGTCGGCCCCTGGACGACGCACGACCGCAGCGGGAAGCCGCACCGGGTGACCGACTTCGGGTAGTCCCCCTTCCTGGGGACCGCTCGCCGTCCATCGCGAACGTCGGGTAGGTCGTGAACTTTGGGTGGATAGTGCCCTGCCAGGGCCGAATCCACCCAAAGTTCGGCGGTGGGGCCCGACACCCCCATGAAATCCGGCGAATCCGGGCTGAATTCCCGGGGCGGGGGTGCGCGAGGCCACACGGCCCGACACACTGGGGCCCGTGATCGTCATCAGCGTGCTGAGCCTCAAGGGCGGGGTCGGCAAGACGTCCGTCGCACTCGGGCTCGCGGGGGCCGCGGCCAAGCGTGGGCTCAAGGTCCTCGTCGTCGACCTCGACCCTCAGGGCAATGCCACCTCCATCCTCCAGGCCCGCCATGGGCGAGCCAACGCCGCAACCGTGCTGGAGCACCCCACCGCGGAGTCGCTTCAGCGCGCCGTCACCAAGACAGCGTGGTCCTTCAAGGACGGGCGCGTCGACGTCGTGGGCAGTGATTCAGAGCTGATCCGTTTCGACGCCTGGACCGGCAAGCGCAACTTCGTCCCCAAGCTCGCGCGCGCGATGAAGCGACTCGAGGGCTACGACGTCATCGTCATCGACTGCCCCCCGTCACTCGGCGCTCTCACCCGCGAGGCGCTGGCCGCTTCTCGCCTGGCTGTCGTCGTGACGACACCGTCCTACTTCGGTGCCCAGGGGGCGGAGCGAGCGATTCACGAGATCAACGAGATCCGCTCGAGCGTCAACCCCGACCTGCGCTTCGCGGGCATCATCGTCAATCGCCTGCGCGAGAAGACCGAGGAGCACCGCTACCGCAAGCGCGAGCTCATCGCGATCCACGGTCCCAGCGCCGTGCTCAAGCCCTCCGTGCCGGAGCGCGTCGCCCTCCAGCAGGCCGAGAGCACCGGTGAACCCATCTCCGCGGTGAAGTCGGCGGGTGCCCGCGACGTCGCCAAGGTCTTCGACAAGCAGATGGCACGCCTGCTCAAGATGGCACGCGACGCCGACGCCTCCCAGTCCGACTAGCCGACCCGCGAGGGGCCCAGGGCGGCGGACGAGTCGACCTGTAAGCCGGGTTCTGTCCTCGCGTGAGCGAGGGGTGATCATCCCTCTGGGACCACCGTTGCCGATGGCCTCGTGCGACCTACCAGCAGGATTGGCGAGCGGGCCGCTCTCCTGCCTGGATCTCGCGATCCGCTTGGTCTAGCTCCGGGTGGGGTTTGCCGAGCCACCGCAGTCACCTGCGGTGCTGGTGGTCTCTTACACCGCCGTTTCACCCTTACCGACGTTGCCGTCGGCGGTTTGCTTTCTGTGGCACTTTCCCGCGGGTTACCCCGGGTGGGCGTTACCCACCACCCTGCCCTGTGGAGCCCGGACTTTCCTCGACGCCGATGGAATCAGCGCCGCGATCACCCGGTCGGCTCGTCCGCCGCGCCTCCAGAGTACCGCCGCAGATGACCCGCGGATCCGTCTGCGGGGTCTAGTCTGCGGCGCGGAGGTGCGTCCGTGAGGAAATCGCTGGGCACAGGGCTCTTCATGGTCATCACGACGGTGGTCATGTTCATCCCGCCGGTCATCGCACATACTGCCGGCTACCCGGCCATCGCGGGAGCCCTCGTGATGCCCACGGTCGCGGCGTTCCTGCCCGCCCTGCTCGCCGACGTGCGGACGTCGCTCTTCGCCGCCGTCATGGTCGGCGCGGGGAGTGCTGTTGCCATCGCGGTGACGGGGCATGCCCTCTGGGCCGGCCTCACGATGGCGACCGTCGCCCTCGTCACCGGCCTGGGTTGCCACTGGGGTCGATCCAAGAACCTCATGCTCGTGCCGATCACGCTGGGCTTCGTCGTCTGCGTGCCACCCTCTCTGGGGAATGGCCAGCCGATCAACGCGCTCGCTCTCGGGGCAGCGAGCCTCGTCGCCGCCCTGTGGGGAACCCTGGCTGGCACGCTGCTGGGCCGCAAGTCCCCCAAGCCACCGCACAAGCCCGAGGTGTGGGCGCGCACCTGGTCCTACGCGATCGTGCTCGCGATCCTCACCGGTGTCGCTGCCGGCTTTTCCGTGGGAGTGTCCTGGGGCCACGCCGGAGCGTGGTTCATCATGACCGTGGTCCTCGTCTTCCAGCCCTATCTGCAGGACGCGTTCCAACGCACCTGGCAGCGAGGGGCGGGCACGGTCATCGGCGTGCTGCTGGCCTTCCTCATCCACCTCGTCCTCCCGTGGCCCACCGCAGAGCTGATCCTGGGCGAGGTGCTCTTGATTGCCGCGATCCTCGTCATCTCGACGGGGAAGTACCCCTACTGGTTCTTCACCTCGCTCATCACGCCCGCGATCGTGCTGCTCGTAGGCAACTCGGCCGACTTCGTGGCCACGGACGGGGCGCGACTCATCGCGACGTTCGCGGGTGTCGGCCTCGCCTTCCTGGCCGAACTGCTGCTGACACCCGTCTATCGAGCCGGGGCCAAGAAGCACAACCTCGAGCGGTTCTGAGCCCGCAGCACCGTCAGTAGGCGGGCGGCGTGCTCGCGGCGTTCTCGCGCGTCACCACGGGAAGGGGCGTGTATGCCGTCGGCCGCTTCACCTTGTCCTGAGCCCCATTGAGCCAGTGGGAGATCGCCTCGATGGCCTTGGTCCCCTGCTCACGGGGGTACTGCACGACCGTGCCGTAGACCGCGCCCGACTCGATGGCGCTTTGCACGTCGGCGGTGTAATCCCCGGCCACGAAGGTGATGTCGTCGCGCCCCGCCCCGCGGGCCCACTCGGCCGCGGCGGCGACCTCCGGGCCCTCAGCCACGATCGCCGTGAGCGTGCCAGGGGCGTACGTCGACGCCCACGACTGCACGATGGCCACCGCGGAGTCATCAGTCCAGTTGTCGGCCTGCTTCTCGACGATCGAGATGC
>JAPOKX010000074.1 GCA_029977425.1 Actinomycetota bacterium | reverse complement strand
CTCGCCCACCGTGCCGGCGTACTCGATGGGCATGTCCCAGCCCCCGAAGTCGGCCATCTTGGCGCCGAGATCGGTGTGACGGGAGTGGAGTGGCGTCTGGCGCAGGGTCATGCGCCGACCGTAGCGCTCAGGGCGAGGATCACGAGCGCCGTTGTCGTGGATACCTCGATCGCAGCCCCCAGCACGTCGCCGTTGATGCCTCCGAGGCGTCCCACGGAGCGGGCCACGACGCCGATTCCCAGCGCGAGCCCGGCGACCACCGCGAGGGCAGGCGCCCATGCCGCTCCGGCGAGCCAGGCCCCGGCTGCCGCCGCGATCCCGAGTGCCACGAGGACCCACGCGAGAGCTGCCACCCGGGGCACGGTGCCCGCCACGAGCGCGCCGAGCCCCTCCGGGCGGGCGGGCGGAATCCCGCGCGCGCATGCGACGACCGCCGCGACGCGTCCGGTGACGACCGGGACGACCAGCGCGAGCGCACCCCAGCCCGCGTCGCTGGCGACCGCCAGCGCGGTGACCTGCACGAGGAGCACGAGCACCAGCGTGACGACACCGAAGGGGCCCACGTCGCCCCGACGTGCGATCTCGAGTGCGGCGTCGCCTCGTCGGCCGCTGCCGAGCGCGTCCGCGGTGTCGGCCAAGCCGTCGAGGTGCAGAGCGCGAGTGAGGTAGGCGAGTGTCGCGACGGCGAGCACGGCGGCGAGGAGAGCGCCCAGGGTCGACGGCACCAGCGCGCGCACCCCGACGAGCACGGCCGCCGCGATCGCACCCAGGAGCAGGCCGACCAGCGGTGCGAGGAGCATCGCGTTGCGGGCCAGGCGACGGTCGACCTCGCCGATCGCACCGACGGGGATCACGGTGAGCAGCCCGACAGACAGGCGCAGCCCCTTCACTCCGCGGGCTCCCCGGCGGTGCTCACGCCGGCCTCGGCGAAGGTGAGCATCTCGCCCAGCGCCGCGGCAGCAGCAGCGACGAGGGGGACGGCGAGGAGTGCACCCGTGCCCTCGCCCAGTCTCATCTGCAGGTCGAGCAACGGGGTGAGATCGAGCCGGCCGAGGGCTGCCGAGTGGGCGGGCTCGGTGGAGCGGTGGGCTGCCTGCCACCAGTCGCGTGACTTGTACGCCGCACGATGGGCGATGAGGGCGGCCGCCGAGATGACGGTGCCGTCGAGGAGCACCGGCGTACGCCGTGCCGCCGCGCCGAGGAGCAGGCCGACCATGACGGCGATGTCGGGACCGCCGATGGTCGCGAGGAGCTCGAGGGTCGCTCCCTTGTGCGGCTTGCCTCGGCGCATCGCATCGCGCACGGCCGCTGCCTTGCGCATCCAGGTGGCGTCGTCGATGCCGGTGCCTCGCCCGACGACCGACATGAGATCGGCGGGGGCGAGCAGGCCGATGATGGCCGATGCGGCCGTGGTGTTGCCGATGCCCATGTCGCCGACGATGAGGAGGTCGGCACCCGCGTCGATCTCCTCATCGGCGATCGCCACACCGAGGCTGAACGCGCGTGCGGCCTCCTCGGCGGTCATCGCGTCCTCGCGGTCGATCGAGCCGCTCGATCGGCGCACGCGGCTCGCGACTACGCGTGGGTCGAGGTCGTCGGCGTAGTCCTCGGGTGCGTCCACGGACACATCGACGACGCGCACATGGGCCCCGACCTGGCGCGCCAGCGCGTTGGCCGCGGCGCGCTCGGAGAGGAAGGTGCGCACCATCTGGGCCGTCACCTCGGGCGGGTAGGCCGACGTGCGCGCGGTGCGCGCGACGCCGTGGTCGCCGGCCACGATCACGAGGACGGGCCGCTGCGGTGGGGCGGGCGGGCACTGGCCGCGCACGCAGGCCCACCAGGTGCCGAGGTCCTCGAGGCGTCCCAGTGCGCCCTCGGGTTTGGTGAGCGAGTTCCACCGGGCCGTGGCTTGCTGTCCTGCCGCACGGTCCGGCCAGTCGATGCGGGCCACGACCTCCGCGAGCACGTCTGCGGCGGCGTCGGTGGGCTCGATGTCGTCAGCCACGGCCGTCTCCGATCTCGACAGCGCGGCCGGCGACCATGAGCGTCACGGTGTCGCAGGCGGTGGCGATCTCCTGATGCGCGCGCCCGAGGAGATCGGCGAAGAGTCGGCCGGCCCGTGTCGCCGGCACGACGCCCATGCCGACCTCGTTGCTCACGAGGATCACTGTCGCCGCGCAGGCGCTGAGGGCGTCGATGAGCTCCTTGGTGGCGTCCTGGGCGGCGACAGCGAGTGCGGCCGCGTCTTCCCAGTCCGGCGATGCGGCGTCGAGGACACCGGTGAGCCAGAGGGTCAGGCAGTCGACGAGCACCGCGGTGCCCGGGCGCGCGCCGCGCAGGACCGGCAGCAGGCTCTCGGGGCCCTCCGCGGTGCGCCAGTGGCTGGGCCTGCGCGCGCGGTGTGCCTCCACGCGCGCCGCCCACTCGTCATCTCCCGGGCGCTCGGCCGCGGTGGCGACGTACGTCACGTCGGCGAAGGACAGCGCGCGCCGTTCGGCCTCGCGCGACTTGCCCGACCGCGCGCCCCCCAGGATCAGCTCGCGGCGCGGAGCGCCCACGACAGTGCCGTCATCGACCAGGCGCACGCCCATCGAGGCGAGGCGGTCGCGCAGCAGCGCCTCGGGTGGGTTGTGGTGACCCAGGTGCACGGCCACGACCTGGGTGGATTCCGTGCGTGCTCCCACCTCGCGCAGGCGCTCGAGCATCACCGGGAGGGAGGAGAGATCAAGGTGACCGGTGCCGTGATCGACGTGATCTCCGAAGGTCTCCTCGACGAGGATCACGTCGTACGCCGCATCGCGCATCGGCGCGACGTCGTCGAGGAGCCCCGTGTCGGTCGCATAGAGGATGCGTCCGCCTGTCGGGGTGGCGATGTCGTAGAGCACGGCCTCGGCGGCGACCGCATCGGGAGTGCAGCCTTCGTGCCGAGCCGCGATCACGCGTGCGAGGTAGGTGCCCGACGGAGTGGACAGTGCGATCTCGTCACCAGGGCTGACCTCGTGCACGTGCACCGGAGTGCGCGGCCCGATCCAGTCGCGGCAGGCGCTCGCCACCGCCGGCGGTCCCCACACGTGAAGGGTGTGCGGGGTCGGATTCCAGTCCAGCCAGAGCAGCAGCGCAGGGTCGAGATGATCGGGATGCGCATGGGTGACGAGGACGTGATGGGCCTCGCGCAGGGATCGTCCTGCGCGCGCGACCGCCGACGGCACGGCGGCACCCGCGTCCAGGAGGATCAGTCCGTCGACCAGTGCCGACGTCGTCGTCCGGACCCGACGGCGCTGGCGCATGTCGGCACACGACAGGCAGTCGCAGAACGGACTGGGCCAGCCATCGGCCGCGCCCGTCCCGAGCACGACGACCTCCGGAGTCAGGCGTGTCACGGCGAAGGAACCTTGCTCGCGGCGACGAACTCGGCCGGCTCGAAGGCGACGGCGGGCGAGAAGTTGGCGCGGCGCGATGCGCGTGCCAGGGCCGTGAGGAGCGGCCGTCCAGCGATGAGGATGAGCGCGGCCGTGAGCACACCACGCGGGATGTCCCATCCCAGGGAGGTGACGAGGGAGAACGCGAACCACCGCGCGAGGTTCTCCGAGACGGGCGCGCCCGGGTCGAAGAGGATCGCGGGGGAGTACGCCGTGGCCTCGAGACCGCCGAGGAAGGGCCAGAACCACAGGTTCATCACCAGGCCGTAGGCCATCGACGCGACGAGCCCGTAGGCCGCGAGCATGCCGATCTCGGCGCGCCCCCTCATCGGTGGGAGCAGGCCCGCACCCAGCCCGACCCACGCCGCGGCGATCATCTGGAAGGGCAGCCACGGTCCGACGCCGCCGGTGATGAGCGCGGACGCGGCGAGTGACAGGGCACCGAGCGAGAAGCCGAAGCCCGGCCCGAGAGCGCGACCGCCGAGGATGATGATGAACCAGATCGGCTCCAGGCCCGCGGTCCCTGCGCCCAGGGGGCGCAGGATGCAGACGACGGCGGCGAGTACGCCGAGGATCGCGATGGCCTTCGCGTCCATGCCGCCGTCGGACACCTGCGCGAGGACGACGAGCAGGACGAGCGGGACGACGGCCGCAAAGACCCACGGGGCATCGGCTGCGTGTGCGACCGCGGTCGAGCCCGGCTCGGCGAGGAAGGGCCACCCGAAGGCGATGACGCCGACCGCGGTCGCCAGGATCACGGCGGCCCATGACTTCGTGCCCATGCGCACGGCGGTTGTCCCGCGCACGGTGGTGGGCCTGTGCAGGGCGGCCGTCGGCGCGCTCATCCGGACACCGCCAGGGCCTGGCGCACCTCGGTCACCGTGAGCGGCACGTCGCCCCCGTCCGGCCCGACGAGGACCTTGGCCACCTGGGGCGCGAAGAGAGGTGAGCCGACGACGACCTCCGCCGTCGGCCCGTCGGCCACGACCTCCCCCTCGGCGAGCACGACGACGCGCGTCGCCGTCTCGGCGGCGAGCTCGACATCGTGAGTCGCGACGACGATGGCATGACCGCTCGCGGCAAGGTCGCGCAGCAGGTCGGACAGCCGTTCCTTGGTCGGGTAGTCCAGCCCGCGCGTGGGCTCGTCGAGCAGCAGGACCGCAGGCGTCGCCACGAGCACGACCGCGAGGGCGAGCACGAGGCGCTGGCCCTCGGAGAGGTCGCGAGGGTGCGCATCGCCGGGGATCTCGGGCGCGATGCGCGCAAGGAGCGCGGCCGTGCTGCCGGGCTCCACCCCCGCGTCGCGATCGGCATCTGCGCACTCGGCCGCCACCGAGTCGCGCTGCAGCAGGTCGGTGCTGTCCTGCGGCACCAGGCCGATGCGACCGATGAGGCGCGGCCCGGTGAGGGTTGCGGGGTCGACCCCGTCGATGCGGACGGTGCCGGCATCGGGACGTCGGAGCCCGACGAGAGTGGACAGCAGCGTCGACTTGCCGGCGCCGTTGCGCCCCATGAGAGCGACAATCTCTCCCTTGGCGATGTCGAGCGTCACTCCGCGCAGTGCCGGCACCGGGCCATAGGACGCACGCGTGCGCTCCACGGTGACGACGGGCTCGGCGCTCACTGTCCGGTGCGCGCGACCCGGCCGCTGTCGCAGGCGCTCGCGCAGATCGCGTGCCTGTCGGCGTGCATCGCGCACGGAGAGCGGAAGCGGCGTCCACTCGGCCAGGCGACCGAGACGCACGACCGGGGGAGCGACGGGTGACGCCTGCATCACTTCGGCGGGTGTCCCCACCACCAGCGGGCGCGCGTCGCCAGGCACGTAGATCACGCGGTCGGCGTACTCGAGCACGCGCTCGAGGCGGTGCTCAGCGAGGACGACCGTGATGCCGAGGTCGTGGACGAGGCGCTGGAGCACGGCGAGGACTTCTTCGGCTGCCCCGGGATCGAGTGCGCTCGTGGGCTCGTCCAGCACGAGGACCCGAGGGTGCGCCGTGAGCACTGCGCCGATCGCAACGCGCTGGCGCTGGCCGCCGGACAGACTCAGCAGGGCCCGATCGCGTACGTCGGCGAGGCCGAGCAGGTCGAGGGTCTCCTCGACGCGTCGACGCATGGTGGACGCGGGTACGCCCAGGCACTCCATGCCGTAGGCGAGCTCCTCCTCCACCGTGTCGGTGACGAAGGACGACAGCGGGTCCTGCGGCACGATGCCCACGACGTCCGCGAGGTCACGCGGACGATGTGTGGAGGTGTCGCGGCCCGCGACCCGCACGCTGCCCGCGAGCGTGCCTCCAGTGAAGTGAGGCACGAGGCCGTTGATCGCGCGCAGAAGGGTGGTCTTGCCACTGCCGGTCTGCCCGACGACGAGGACGAGCTCGCCCTCGCCGATGTCGAGGTCGACATGGGCAAGCGCGGGCCGCTCCGCACCCGGATACGTGATGGTGACCGACGCGAACTCGATGACCGGCGTCATTCCGAGACCTCCGCGCGCACGCGCAGCCCAGGCGCGGGGGGAGCGATGACGGCGGGGAGCACGCTGATGAGGATGCCGGCCACGGCAAGGGGGGGCACGGCCGGCCAGCCCAGGGGATCCACGGGCGCGATGAGGCCGGGGACACCGCTGATGCTCATGGCGATGAGCGTGGCCCCCGTCGCCACGCCACACAGAGCGACCCCCCACTCGGGCCACGACCAGGGGTCGGGGCGGTAGCGGGTGCGCACGGACCGGCGTCCGGCGAGCGCGAAACCCGCGATGCCGAGGGCGAAGCCCAGCGCCAGCATCGGCAGCCCGAGAGCGGCAGGCGCGGACGCGTCGAGCAGGGCGTAGGCGCCGATGACGACGAAGACGAGGGCGCTGAGCAGGGCCGCGGCCGTCGCATGGCGCGCCAGCGGCGTGCGCTCGGCCTGACGTCCATAGCCGCGCGAGTCCATGGCCGCGGCAAGCGTGACGGAGCGCTCGAGTGCGCCCTCGAGCACGGGCAGTGCCACGGCTGCCGTGCCGCGCACCCCGCCGACGGAGCGCCCGCGCAGTCGCCGGGCGGTGCGTACGCGATCGAGGTCCGCGACCAGTTGCGGCGCGAAGGTCACGGCGACGACGACGGAGAGGCCGAACTCGTAGAGGGCCGCGGGCACGGCCTTGAGGAGCCGGGCGGGCGAGGCAAGCGAATTGGCGGCGCCGACGCAGATGAGGATGGTCGCGAGGCGCATGCCGTCATAGAGCGCTGCGACCATCGACTCGAGAGTGACCGGGCCGCCCAGGCGCACGCCGGCCATGATCTCGGGGAGAGTGAGAGCGGGCAGCGTGAAGATCACCGTCGTGCCGATGGGGGCGGCGACGATGGCCTGGAAGACCACGCGGATCGCGATCACGATCAGGCCGAGCTTGAGGAAGACAGCGAAGGATCGTGCCCACGGCGACGGGCTGCGGCGCGCGGCGACGACGTAGCCGGCGACCGCGACGATGAGGAGCAGCAGGAGCGGATTCGTCATGCGTGATGCGGCGACCGCCAGGCCGGCTGCCCACAGCCACCAGGCACCAGGGTGGAGCAGGCGGGCCAGTCGTGTGGCGCGACGGTGCCGCGTGGCATCCGGCGCGCGCACGTCGAGGGCCGTCATCACGAGCTCCTTCGCATGCGCAGGATCGCGGCGCCGCCGAGCCCGGCGATGCCCACCACCGCGATGCCGGCCACGAGCGCGCCGCCGAATCCCGAGTCCGAGGGCGGCTCCTGCAGGGGAGTGGTGAGGAGCGAGTACGTCGGATCCGGTGTCGGTGATGCGTCGGGAGCATCAGGCGTCGACATCGTGGGAGTGGGGGTAGGAGTCGCGGATCCTTCGGGTGTCGGCGATGGCGAGGGTCGTGACGAGGATGCGGAGGCGGCGGGAGTGGACGACGCCGCCGTGGGCGTGGCGGCAGCGGTGGTGGTGCCGGCCGACTCGGGCGTGCGCGTGGCATCGGGCGTGCGCGTGGCATCGGGCGTTCTCGTGGCATCGGGCGTGCGCGTCGGCTTGGGTGACGGCTTCTGCGACTGGGTGGGCGTCGGTGCCGGGTCCGCGATGACGTCGGCGCATCCGCGCGCCGGGTATCCGCCGATGCCGCAGATGAGGCCGCGCTCGGCGCGCACGGTCGCGGCCGCGCGGAGGACGTCGTACCCCGTCGCGCGCGGCTCCGCGACGACGCACATCGCCCAGGCGCCCGGGGGCTGCTCGCCCTCGGGCGCATCGGCGGTCACGCCCGGATCCACGACGACCGCGACGCGCTTGCGGCCCTCCTCGGGTGCGGTGTCGCCGCACACCGCCTCGAAGTCGGCGGCGAAGGATGGCGCGTGATTGCCCTGGACTCCGCTGACGGAGAAGCGCCAGCCCTCGAGCGTGCCGTCCTCGGGCGAGCGG
>JAPOKX010000073.1 GCA_029977425.1 Actinomycetota bacterium | reverse complement strand
ACATCCTCGAGGTGGCGCAGCTGGCCGGGACTGAGCTCGCCATCGCAGATGACCGTGTCGGCTCCCGTCGAGACCACGAGGTCGCGCAGCTCGCGTGCCTTGCCGGACCCGATGTACGTCGCGGGATCGGGACGGTCACGTCGCTGGATGACGCCATCGAGCACCAGTGCGCCCGCCGTCTCGGCGAGGGCGGCGAGCTCGCGCAGGCTGCGCTCGGCCTGATCCGCCGTCCCCTCGGTCCACACGCCGACGAGCACGACCTGCTCCAGGCGGATCTGGCGATACTCGACCTCGGTGATGTCCTCGAGTTCGGTGGACAGGCCGACGACGCGGCGAAGCGCTTGCCGGTCCTCGAGGTCGAGTTCGCCAACGGCGGGCTCGTCTAGCTCCACGCAGCGACCCAGTCGGCTTCGAGTGTGCCGTCGGCAACGATGACCGCGGGCCCAATGAGCTCGAGCTCGCCGTCGCGCTCCTCGACGTGGAGGGTGCCACCGGGGACGTCGACGCGGATGCGCTCGGGCGCCTCGCCACGACGGCGCACGGCCCAGGCGACCGCACACGCACCCGTGCCGCAGGAGAGCGTCTCCCCGACGCCACGCTCGTGCACGCGCATGCGCACGTGGCCCGGCGCGATCTGCTCGACGAACTCGACGTTGACGCCTTCGGGGAAGAGGTGCTCGGGACTCACTTCAGGAGCGCGATCGAGCGGTCCGGCGGCGGACACGGAGGTGACGAAGACGACGGCATGCGGATTGGGCACGTGCACGCCGGTGGCCGGATAAGAGCGGTTGCCCACCATGACGGATGCGATCGCCTCCATCCCCGTGGCCGCGCCCATGCCCACGGCGTACTCACCGGACTCCAGTCGGCGCACGTGAAGCACGCCCCCCCGGGTGGCGATGTCCATCCCTGCGGGATCGGCGAGGCCCTCCTCGGCCAGGAAGCGAGCGAAGACACGGATCCCGTTGCCGCACATCTGCGCGGAGGATCCGTCCGCATTGCGGTGGTCCATGAAGAACTCCGCTCCTGCGGCGTCGGGGTCATCGCAGGCAGCCGAGCGCACGACACGCAGCACGCCATCGGCGCCGATGCCGAAGCGCCGGTCACACAGGGCCTGCACCATCTCGTCGCTGAGGTCCAGGTCGCCATCGAGATCAGGCAGCAGGACGAAGTCATTGCCTGTCCCATGGCCCTTGAGCACCCGCACCTCGCGCATCCGACCAGCCTAGGCTCCGACGGCGGCATACAGCGCGCGCGCCCGGTCGCAAGCGTGATCCCAGGTCTGCTCGGGCGGCACGGCGACGTTATGCGCCGCGAGGCGCTCCCCCAGGGCCGGATCCCGCCCGAGCAGGGCAAGCGCGGACCCCAGGCCCTCGTCGTCGACGGCGAGCAGCCCCTCGACCCCTTCGTGGATGAATTCCGACGTACCCGACTCGGCACGCGCGACGACGGGCAGGCCGAACGTGCGCGCCTCCAGCGCGGCGATGCCGAAGGACTCCAGCACGGATGCCTGGGCAAAGGCATCGGACGCCGCGAAGACCTCGCGAATCCCCTCGAGCGGCAGTCGGCCCGTGAAGCGGACGGGCACCCCCTGCCGACGGGCGGTGCGTTCCACCGCGCCGCGCTGAGGTCCGTCGCCGATGACGGTCATGTCGATCGTCGCGTCGGGTTCGAGCAAGACCTGCGCGCGCGCGACGGCCCGCAGGAGTGCGCTCACCCGCTTGCGTGGGGCGAGTCGCGCGACCGTCACCACGCGCAGTCGACCGGGGATGCGCACCACGGGTGCCGGCTGCCGCCACGGATCGGGGTCGATGGCATTGGGGAGTACGCCGACCGGCACTCCGAGGGCCTCCTCGACGGGCGACGCGGCGATGGCGCTCACCGCGCTCACGGCCACCCCGGGCCGGGTGAGAAGCGACCGTGCTGCGCGATAGCCGCTGCGCGACAGGGGGCCCCACATGCTGTGCACGGTGACGACCGTCGGCATGCGCAGCTCCGCGAGGGCGCGCAGCGCACCCCACGCGAAGGGCGACACCGCTCCCACGTGCACGTGAGCGACGTCGGAGGGCGCGGCCTCCAGGAGGGCACGCACTCCGGCGCGCGTGCGGGGATGCACCGGCAGGTCACCGGGCAGATGAGCCGCGAGTCGCGCGACCTCGATGCCGTCGACCATCTCCCGGCCCGCGCGCTGCGCACCCGACCCGGGCGTCGCGGTGATGACCCACGGTTCGTCGCCGCGCGCCGACTGGGCCAGGGCCAGACCCCGGACCTGGGTCTCGATGCCACCGGTGCGCGGCAGGTAGCAGTCCGAGACATGGGCGATGCGCACGCGATGACGCTACGCCAACCCCCTCCCACTCGCCGGGTCGCCGAGCCCACGGGGGCAGGATGTCCCCGTGACCACCCTGGTCTTCCTGCACGCGCACCCCGACGACGAGGCTCTCCTCACCGCGGGGACCATGGCGCGCGCTGCCGCTGAGGGTCACCGTGTCGTCCTCGCCGTCGCCACCGACGGAGCCGCTGGCCTCACGTCCGCGGACTACCTCGATGACCTGGCGGGCGTGCGCGCGCGCGAGCTCGAACGCTCGGCCGAGATCCTGGGCACCGCTCGACTGGAGGCCTGGGGGTACGCCGACTCCGGTATCGGCGGCGACCAGCCCGGAGGTTTCGCCGACGGCGATCTCGACGACCAGGTCGCGCGCCTGGTCGACTTGGTCGAGTCCGAGCAGGCCGACGTCCTGGTCGGCTACGACCCCTCCGGCGGCTACGGGCACCCCGACCACCTGCGTGTGCATCAGGTCGCTCGCGAGACCGCCGCTCGCGTGCGTGCACGCCGTTCGCTCCGTCACTTCGAGGCCACCCTGCCGCGCGAGCCCATCGCCCGAGCCGTGCGCTCCGCTGCCACGGTGCGCCTCACTCCGCCCGGCTTCGATCCGGGCGAGTTCGATCGCGCGTGGACCCCCGGCCGCGACATCACCCATCGGGTGGACGTGCGCTCCTACGCAAGGGCCAAGCGAGCGAGCATGGCCGCGCACGCAAGCCAGGCAGCAGCGGACGACTCCACCCGCACGCTCGCGGTGCTCACGCGCATTCCCGGCCCGGCCTACCGGCTCTTGCTGGGGACCGAGTACTACGTCGCCATCCCCTGAACCCACTCGAGGACAACGTCAGCGCTTGTGCCGGCGGCCACCCACCGCACGCGCGTGTCCTGGCGGAAGCGCCGCTCCTGGCGCCGCGCGAATCGTCGCGTGCCCTCTACCGTGCGCTGTCGCGCGATCTCCAGGGAGGGCGCATCGCCCACATCCAGCGCCTCGAGCACCTGGCGGTAGCCGAGCGCGCCACTGGCCGTGCGCCCCATGCGCGAGCTCAAGTCGCGCACCTCGTCGACCAGGCCGCTCTCCCACATGCGGTCGACGCGCGCTGCGATCCGCGCGTCCAGCACGAGCCGATCGCACGACAGGCCGATCCAGCGCGCTTCGCGCCACGGAGTCGGCTCCGGCAGGCGGGCGGCGAAGGATCCCTGGAGCTCAACCACCTCGAGGGCGCGCACGATGCGGCGCCCATTCGTGGGCAGGATGGCCGCGGCCGCATCGGGGTCGAGTTGCGACAGCCGGGCGTGCAGGGCCTCGGGGCCGGCCTCGACGAGCTCCGACTCAAGGCGCGCGCGTACCTCGGGATCCGTCCCCGGGAACTCCATCTCGTCGAGGATCGCCTGCACGTAGAGCCACGATCCGCCCACGATGACGACATCGCGGCCGCGCGCCTCGATCTCAGACACGCTGCCGCGGGCCCGGTCACGGAATTCCACGACGCTCACCTCATGATCAGGAGCCCATACGTCGATCATGTGGTGGGGTACGCCGCGCCGCTCGGACTCGGGCACCTTCGCAGTGCCGATGTCCATGCCGACGTAGACCTGCATCGAGTCCGCACTCACGACCTCAGCCCCCAGGCGCTCAGCGAGGTCGATGGCGAGATCCGACTTGCCCACCGCGGTCGGGCCGACGATGGCGAAGATCATCAGGAGACGGGGACGGTGGGCATGGGAAGCACGACTCGGTCATCCACGGGCGCGACCGCGGTGCGCGCCTCCCAGGCATCGCCCGCCCGGGTACGCCGCACGGCGACCATGCGGTCCGCCACGAGATGGTGTGGGGCGGCGTAGGTCACCTCGGCAACCACCAGGTCTCCGGGGCGCGGCTCGCCGAGTTCGGCATCGCGCGCGACGTGCACGAGACGGTTGTCGGCTGCGCGGCCCGACAGTCGCGCGGTCGCATCGTCCTTGCGCCCCTCACCCTCGGCGACGAGCACCTCGACTGGGCGACCGACGAAGCCCTTGCCCTCCTCCCAGGCGATCTCCTCGACCAGCGCGAGGAGCCGGTCGTAGCGGTCCTGCACGACATCCTTGGGCACCTGATCCTCCATCGACGCCGCCGGCGTGCCGGGCCGCGGGGAGTACTGGAAGGTGAAGGCGCTGGCGAATCGCGACGCGCGGACCACGTCGAGGGTGCCCTGGAAGTCCTCCTCGGTCTCGCCGGGGAAGCCCACGATGATGTCGGTCGTGATGGCGGCCTCCGGCATCGCCGCGCGGACGCGCTCGATGATCCCCAGGTAGCGCTCGGCGCGATAGGAGCGGCGCATCGCCTGCAGGATCCGATCCGAGCCGCTCTGCAGCGGCATGTGCAGCTGCGGCATGACGTTGGGCGTCTCGGCCATGGCCGCGATCACGTCGTCGGTGAAGTCGCGGGGATGGGGGCTGGTGAAGCGCACCCGCTCGAGGCCTTCGATACGGCCGCACGCGCGGAGCAGGTCCGCAAACGCACCGCGATCGCCGAATTCCGCGCCATAGGCGTTGACGTTCTGGCCCAGGAGGGTCACCTCGATGACACCCTCGGCGACCAGAGCCTCGACCTCGGCGAGGATGTCACCGGGCCGGCGGTCCTTCTCCTTGCCGCGCAGCGCCGGCACGATGCAGAAGGTGCACGTGTTGTTGCAGCCCACGCTGATCGACACCCAGGCGGCGTACGCCGACTCCCTGCGCGTGGGAAGCGTGGAGGGGAAGACCTCCAGGCTCTCGAGGATCTCGACCTGCGCTTCCTCGGCGATCCGTGCGCGCTCCAGGAGGGCGGGAAGCGAGCCGAGGTTGTGCGTGCCGAAGACGACGTCGACCCAGGGTGCCCGCCGGATGACCTCGCCGCGGTCCTTCTGCGCGAGGCAGCCGCCCACGGCGATCTGCATGCCGGGCGTACTCGCCTTCACGGGCGCCAGGTGGCCGAGGTTGCCGTAGAGGCGGTTGTCGGCGTTCTCGCGCACCGCGCAGGTGTTGAACACGACCAGGTCGGGAGCTTGCCCGTCGACGGCCTGGCGGTAGCCGGCATCCTCGAGCACGCCGGAGATGCGCTCGGAGTCATGAGCGTTCATCTGGCACCCGTAGGTGCGCACCTCGTAGGTGCGGCCCGCCTGCACGTGACCTGCCTGCATGGTCGGAAGTCTAGGCGCGCGGTCGGCTCTCCCCGAATGCGCTTGCACCGACTCGGAATCTGGGAGAGTTCCGTTGCGCGACATCGTCCGGGGAGCGGGTATGGGGCTGTTCAAGAAGCTGAAGCAGGGTCTGGGCATGGGCACCGTGAAGGTGGCGGTATCCGTGCCGGCCCAGGTGGGGGCTGATGGGGGGCCCATCGAGGGGAGCGTGAGCATCACCGCGGAGTCCGATCAGAGGATCCTGTCCGTGTCGGCGGTTTTCGAGCGCGTGTTCAGCTACACGAAGCTGTCCTCCTACACCGACTCCGACGGCAACGCGCATGACACCTGGAGTGACGACACCCACCGGGAGACGCTCGGGACCTGGGAGGACACCACGGGGTTCGATATGGCCGAGGGCGAAGTGAAGCAGCTCACGTTCACGGTGGACTACGCCCCGATGGAGGAGACGTACACCACAGGCCTGGGGTCGACGCTGTGGACCTTCATGCCCAGCAACTGGATGCCGGGCAAGGACTACACGGGCGGCGACATCGTCTACGTCGTGCGCGCGGTGGTCGATGTCGATGACGCTGTCTTCGACAAGGAGGACGAGCGGGTCGTCAAGGTCGTCTGACCAACCGACATCGAGCTACTCGCCGGCTCCCGGCTACACGCCGACCGGCTGACGCTCCCCAATCGCATCGGGGTCAGCCTCATCCAGCGGCTCGTCCTCGACGATCTCGTCGCCGCCCTCCTCCACGGAGACCCGCGGAAGGGCGTTGGCCAGCCAAGCGGGCAGCCACCAGTTCGCCTTGCCGAACATGGTCATGAGGGACGGCACCAGCACCAGCCGGACCACGAAGGCATCGATGATCACAGCCGAGGCAAGCGCGATGCCGAAGAGCTTGATGGTGCCGTCGGGCGAGGGGACGAAGGCCAGGAAAACGCTGGACATGATGGCCGCGGCGATGACGACGACCTTGCCTGAGCCGGCGAGCCCACGACGCACGGCAGCGCCGTTGTCATGCGTGCGCTCCCACTCCTCCTGCATGCGCGAGACGAGGAAGACCTGGTAGTCCATCGACAGGCCGAAGAGGATCGCGAAGACCATCACGGGCAGGAACGGGAAGATCGGTCCGGTCGCCGTGATGCCGAGCGGTCCGGCGAGCCAGCCCCATTGGAAGACCGCCACGGTGATGCCCAGTGCCGCGCCGAAGCTCAGCAGGCTCGTCACGGCCGCGGTGAGCGGCACGAGGAAGGAGCGGAAGAGCACCATGAGGGCGAGGAAGCCCAGGAGGACGACGATGCCGAGGAAGAGCGGCAGGACGTTGATGAGCACCTGGGTGAAGTCCTGCGTGATGGCCTGGGCACCGCCCACGTACATCGTGGCGCCGGTCGCAGCCTCGATCGCAGGCGCAGTCTCGGTGCGCAGCCGGTCGAGCAACTCGCTCGTGGCCACGTCCTGCGGGGCCGACTCGGGGGTGATGAGCACCGAGGTGACGATGCCGTTGTCGCTGAACGCGGTCGGACTGATCGCGTAGATCGGCAGCATTTCCTCGTTGGGCAGGGTGGACGCGACACCCGGGGTCTCGTTGATGATGCGCACCGTCTCAGCGAGGGCGTCGAGGTCACGGGGCGCCGGGAGGTTGACCGCCGCGAAGAACGGGCCGTTGACACCGGGGCCGAATCCCTCGCTCATGAGGTCATAAGCGATGCGCGACGTGTTGGTCTCCGGCTTGCCGCTGTCATCGGCGAAGCCCAGGCGCAGGCCGAGCGTGGGAAGCGCCAGCACGATGACGACGCCGAGCGCGAGGATTGCGGGAATGATGGGTCGGCGCTGGAGGAAGCGCGCGTAGGCCATGAAGCGGCGCCCCTCCGGATGCTTGGTCCCGTCCACCTTGGACTTGCGCGCCCACGGCATGCGCAGGGCCAGAGCCTTGGTGCCCAGCAGTGAGAGCAGCGCCGGCAGCAGCCAGAGCGCTGCGAGCATGACGGAGAGCACGGTGACGGCGGCGGCTACGGCGAGGCCATTGAAGAAGTTGATGCGCAGCACGAACAGGCCGAGCAGCGCGATGATGACCGTGAGGCCGGCGAACTGCACCGCGCGGCCGGCGGTGCCTACGGCCTCGTACGCCGCCTCCTTCTTGTCGTGACCTGCCAGCAGCGCCTGGCGGTAGCGGTTGAGCACGAAGAGGGCATAGTCGATGCCGACGCCCAGGCCGATCATCGCCGCCAGGGTCGGCGCGAAAGTCGCGACGTCGAGGAAGCGCGCGACGACGAGGATGAGCATCTGTCCGACGCCCAGGCCGAGGAGGGCCACGAAGATCGGCATGCCCGCGGCGACAATCGACCCGAAGGCGATCAGCAGGATGATGATGGCCACGAGGATGCCGATGGCCTCACTCGAGGGCGGCTCGGTGTTGGCGAACTCCAGCACCTGGCCGCTGGCGCCTACGGAAAGCTCGGGCGTATTGGCCGCCTTCACCGCCGCGACGATCGCGCTGGCATCAGCCGATGAGATCTCCGCGCCGTTACCCCCGAGGCTCACCCGGGCGAAGGCGACCGTCCCGTCGGCGCTGATGGGCGACGTGGCCTTGGCCGTGGCCTCGAATGCAGGGGCCAGCTGCTCCTGCAGGAAGTCCGGCAGCTGCTGATCGCCACCACCGGTGTCGGGGCAGTCGCGGCCGATCGGGTCGCCATAGGGATTGGTCACGCAGGTGACCGATTGCAGCGCGGCGATCTCCTCGAGGACGGGCGTGATCTCCGCTGCGACCGTCGGGTCGGTGACGCTGCCCGATGCGGGCGACCACACGATGCGCACGGCTGCCTCGCCGGATCCGCTGGGCGGCAGGG
>JAPOKX010000072.1 GCA_029977425.1 Actinomycetota bacterium | reverse complement strand
GTCAGCTCCCTGCAGATGGCCGCGGGCCTGTCGCCGCCCAGCCCGTCGGCGAGTGCCTCCATCGCCTCCGCGAGGCGATGCGGTGCCTCGAAGAAGATCATCGTCCGCCGCTCCCCGGCGAGCTCCTCGATGCGGCGGCGGCGTTCGCCTGACTTGCGGGGGAGGAATCCCTCGAAGCAGAAGCGATCCACCGGCAGGCCCGACACCGCGAGTGCGGCCAGCACCGCACTAGGGCCCGGCAGCACCGACACCTCGATGCCGGCGTCCAGGCACGCGCGGACGAGTCGGTATCCGGGATCGCTCACGAGTGGCATGCCGGCGTCGCTCACCACGAGGACGCTCTCGCCGCGCTGGAGTCGCTCGACGAGTTTCTTGGCCCGACCCTCCTCGACCGAGTCGTGGAGGGACACGATCTCCGCGGTCAAGGTCACGCCAAGGTCGCGGGCGAGACGATGCAGTCGCCTCGTGTCCTCCGCGGCGATGACATCCGATGCCGTCAAGGCCTCCACCAGGCGCGCACTGGCGTCACCGACGTTGCCCAGAGGGGTGGCCGCGATCATGAGGACGGCGGGCACGGTCACGCCGACATCCTCGCAGTCCGGACGACTCCCCCTGCCTCGGTGCCTACCATGGGCCGGTGGCATCACATGGGGCGGCGGCAGCGCCGACCGCTCCCGTCGAGGGGAGTGCTCCTCCGGCCGACGGGACCTCGCACGTCGCGGCGACGGCAGCGAGCCTCTTCCCGCCGTTCCCCTCGTCCGGATGGCGCGGCTGGGCCGGTCCCCTCGCCGCCACCGTCGTCGGCGGACTGCTGCGCTTCGTCAACCTCGGCCGGCCCGACGCCTTCGCCTTCGACGAGGTCTACTACGCCAAGGACGCCCTCGCTCTCCTGCGCTACGGGCATGAGCAGCAGTTCGACGACAGTGCCAACGAGCTGATCCTCGCCTCCGATGGCAACTGGCGCACGATCGACGTCTTCAAGGACGACCCGTCCTTCGTCGTGCACCCGCCGTTCGGGAAGTGGGTCATCGCTGGCGGGGAGTGGATCTTCGGGGTCACTCCCTTCGGCTGGCGATTCGCGGTCGCGGTGCTGGGGACGCTGTCGATCCTCATGGCCGCGCGCATCGCCCGGAGGCTCACGCGGTCGGACCTCGTCGGCACGGTGACGGGCGTGCTCGTCGCCCTCGACGGCATGCACCTCGTCACGAGTCGCACGGCAGTGCTCGACATGGTGCTGTCCTTCACGGTGCTCGCCGCCTTCGGCTGCCTCCTCCTCGACCGCGACCAGGTGCGACACCGACTGATGACGCATCCGCCCGGACACTGGGGGGCCATCTCTGGAGGGGCATGGGGCCCGCGCCTGGGACCGCGACCATGGAGGTGGGCAGCGGGGCTCGCCCTCGGCCTCGCGTGCGCGGTGAAGTGGTCGGGACTGTGGTACCTCGCGGCCTTCGGCCTGCTCACCGTGATCTGGGACGTCGCGCTGCGCAAGCGCCTGGGAGTGCCGCAGCCGTGGACCGTGAGCCTGCTGCGCAGTGCACCCATCGCCTTCGTGGCCATGGTGGGCACGGCCGTGGTCACCTACGTCGTCACGTGGTCGGGCTGGCTGCTCACCGACGGAGGCTGGGGCCGCCAGTGGGCCGACGGCACGGAGTCGGTCATTCCTGCGGGCCTGCGTTCGCTGTGGCACTACCACGGCGAGGCATGGCAGTTCCATGTCGGACTCACGGGCGATCACTCCTACCAGTCGAATCCCCTGAGTTGGTTCCTCCAGACCAGGCCCACGTCGTTCTACTGGGCGAGCCTGGAAAACGGCGAGTCCGGATGCGCGGCGGACTCGTGCGCCGCTGAGGTGCTCGCACTGGGCAACCCGATCATCTGGTGGATCGGCTCCGTCGCGCTGCTCTACCTCGTGTGGCGATGGATCACCCGGCGTGACTGGCGCGCGGGTGCCGTGCTGCTGGCGGTACTCGCCGGCTGGGTGCCGTGGCTGCTCTACCTCGACCGCACGATCTTCTCGTTCTACTCGGTCGTCTTCCTGCCCTACCTCGCCATGGCCCTGGCCATGATGATCGGGGCCCTCACGGGCCCGCCCGACGCCAGCCGCGAGCGTCGCCGCACGGGCACGTGGGTGGCCGCGGGGATCCTCCTGCTCGTGGTGTTGGCCGCGTGGTGGTTCTACCCCATCTGGACGGGCGAGGTCATCCCCTACTCCCAGTGGACCTGGCGCATGTGGATGCCCACCTGGGTGTGACGCCTCAGCGCTCAGGGCACCAATCGCCAGCGTCCTCGGGCATGAGGCATGCGCCGTAGGTGATGACAGTCTTGCCGATGGTGCGCGTCGTACCGTCAGGAAGGACGACGTCGCTGAGCGGCATCGTCAGGCGCACGCGCGTCGCCGCCATCTCCGCGAGCAACGACCCGGGGATCGTGACGACGGTCCGGTAGGGATAGGGCTCCGCGCAGCCCTTGCTCCCGCGCAGGCTCACGGTGATCTCAGGGTTGGGTACCCATCCTGATGTGGTCTTCTGCCTCACGTAGGTACGCGCGGGCGCGGGGTACTTCCAGCATTCGATGATCTCGAGCGCGGCGACGGTCTCGGCCGGCTCCTCGCACGTGTACGTGGCGGAGTACTCACGATCGATCCAGTGGCATGCCGCCACGAGACCCTCAGCGCGCGCCGGCGCGATCGCGAGCGCACTGCTTGCCGTCACTGCGATGGAAAGGGCCGCTGCGATTCGCGCGGACCTGGGCGCAACTGACCTGGGCACGGGAGCCTCCTTCGCCCCACACGGTAGGGGGGCGGGGGGCCGGAGTCGCGGCGATCACGCCCGTGGGACAAGGGGCGCTGCGGAAATTCCCAGGAAGGGCAGGCGTGACGCAAGGGCCCTGCGATGGCCATGGGGCGCCAGTGGAGGTCCCGTGAGGACGCCCATCTGTGCGTGGAGCTGAGGGGATTTGAACCCCTGACCCCCTCGATGCGAACGAGGTGCGCTACCGGACTGCGCTACAGCCCCGGGGGGCCGAGGCCCCGTCGGCCGAGGTCGCCCTCGGACAGGGCGTGACACTACACCAGCGGGTCGCGCCTCACGCGGTCTGGTCGAAGACCTCGTCCCACGCTGGCGCGGGTGCACGCGTGCGCATGACCGGTGCCTCGACCCGCACCTGCTGCGGCTGCGCCTGCTCATCGCGCAGGCGCTCGGCCGCGACGCGAGATGCTCGATCGGCGCGGCGCACGCGTCGCTCATCCAGCGCGCGCTCAGCCGCGAGTCGGGCTGCGCGACGCTCCGCAAGGAGCGCGACGGGCAGGAAGGCCAGCAGGGGAATCCACAGCGCCAGAGTGAGAATCCCAGGGATCAGCCCGGCGACCCAGGCGGCAGTGGCCAGGGCTCCCACGGTGGCGGCAGCGGCAACGATGACGCGGCGGCGGCGTGCGGCAGCGCCCTGCGCGACCTCCCCGTCGTCGGCGATCCGCGCCAGCGTGCCCATCGCGACCCGATGGCGCTCGATCCGCCGTGCCTGGTCGTCGTCGTGGCGGCGTAGCCACATGGGAATGAGTACGGCGGCCCACAAGGCAACGATCGCCACATAGATCAGACCCGTCACATCAATGAACGTTAGGTGGCCTGGCCCCCGGAATGGGGGACCTCGGCCCCTCGTGCGCCTCGTGTCGCGCTAGGTCCCCGGGCTCACGCGCGACGACAGCCACCGCGCGAGGAGCCCTTCCGGGACATCCTCCGCGCACAGCGCGAAGGTGAGGTGGTCTCGCCAGTCGCCGTCGATGTGGAGATAGCGCTCGCGCAGGCCCTCCGCGCGGAAGCCGAGCTTCTCCACCACCCGCAGCGATGCGGTGTTCTCGGGCCGGACATTGATCTCGACGCGATGCAGGCCCACTTCGCGGAAGCAGTGGTCGGTCGCCATCGCGACAGCGGTCGGCATGATCCCGCGACCAGCGACTCGCTGGTCGATCCAGTAGCCGATGTACGCGCTCAGCAGCGATCCTCGCGCGATTCCTCCGATCGTCACCTGCCCGGCGAACGCACCATCGACGGTGAGCGCGAACGGCAGGCTGCGCCCCTCGCGCGCCTCGGCCCGCAGTCGACGCACCATGGCCCCGTACGTCGTAGGCGCATCATGCTCGGCGAGCGGAAGCGTCGCCTCCCATGGACGCAGCCACCGCGCGTTGCGCGTGCGCACCTCGCGCCACGCGGTCGCGTCGCGCAGCCGCAGTGGTCGCAGCTCTATGCGGCCTTCACGCAGTCGAGCGGGCCAGCCGTGACTCATGCCGGGCGCACCCAGTGCCCGCGCTTGCCCCCGGTCTTCTCGTCGAGGCGGATGTCGGTGATCACCGCGGCGGGATCGACGGCCTTCACCATGTCGATCAGCGCCAGGCCCGCGACGGCCACGCAGGTCAGCGCCTCCATCTCCACCCCGGTGCGGTCCGCGGTGCGCACGGTGGCGGAGATCGCCACGGCCGAATCCTCGACCTGCAGGTCGACGTCCACGCCGTGAATCGCCAGGGGATGGCACAGCGGCACCAGGTCCGGCGTGCGCTTGGCTGCCTGGATGCCCGCGATCCGCGCGACGGCGAGGGCATCCCCCTTGGGCACACCGTCGCCACGCAGGAGAGCGATGACCTCCGCTGACACCAGCACCCGGCCGGAGGCCGTCGCCGTGCGCACGGTGACATCCTTGCCGCTCACGTCGACCATGCGCGCGGCCCCGCGCGCGTCGAGGTGGGTGAAGTCGCTGCCCATCAGGCGCCTCCTCGCAGGTCCATGACCGTGAGCTCGTCGCCCTGCGCCGCGCGCGAGACCCCCTCGGGGACGATGGCCAGTGCGTCGGCGCGAGCGAGGCCGCCGATGATGTGCGAGCCCTGACCGCCTTCGGGCTCCGCCATGAGCAATCCATCCCTCATGTGCAGGCGCACGCGCGCGAACTGCGTCTTGCCGGCAGGGGATGTGAACTCGCCGGAGCAGATCGCGTGCAGGCGAGGACGCTGCAGCTCGGCGTGGCCGAGCAGCCTGCGGATGAGCGGGCGCACGAAGACCTCGAAGGACACGAAGGAACTCACGGGATTGCCGGGGAGGGTGACGATCGGCGTCGAGCCGACATGGCCCGAGCCCTGGGGCATCCCGGGCTGCATCGCCACCTTGACGAAGTCGACGCCGCCGAGTCGCGTGAGGACCGCCTTGACGGTGTCGTAGGCACCCATGCTGACCCCGCCGGAGGTGAGGATGAGGTCACTGCGCTCCGCCTCCTCACGCAAGACGCGCTCCAACTCCTCCTCGTCGTCGCGGACCGGTCCCACGCGCACGGCGTCCGCGCCCGCCTCGCGCACGGCGGCCGTGAGCATGTAGCTGTTGGAGTCGACGATCTGCCCGGGTCCCGGCTCGCACCCCGGGTCGACGAGTTCGTCGCCCGTGGAGATGACCGTCACGCGCGGGCGTCGGTGGACGGGGATCTCGGCAAGTCCCACGGCGGCGAGCATCGCGATCACGCGGGCATTGATCGCGGTTCCCGGCTCGAGGACCACCTCGCCCGCCGCCACGTCTTCGCCGCGCAGGCGAATGTGGGCACCGGGATCGGGCGCGCGCGTGATGGACACCACGTCCGTGGCCCCGTCGGTCCACTCGACCGGCACGACGGCTTCAGTGCCGTCCGGGACGGGTGCCCCGGTCATGATCCGCACGACGGTGCCCGGATCGAGACGCTGGGCGGCCTCCTGTCCCGCAGCGATGTCACCGCGCACGGGCAGGCGCACCGCGTGAGAGTCGGTGGCGCCTGCGAGGTCATCGACCCGCACGGCATAGCCATCCATGGAGCTGTTGTCGAAGGACGGAAGAGGCCAGCTGGCCGTCACCGGCTCGGCAAGCACGAGGCCGTCGGCGTCGAGCAGGGCAACTCTCTCAGCGGGCAGGGCATCGGCGTCACCGAGGACGACGCGCTGGTGCTCTTCGACCGACCTCATGTCAGTGCCCATCCTCGAGGGCGCCTGGCTCGAGGACTTCGGAAAGCCATGCGCGCAGCGCAGGGCCGAGGTCCTCGCGCTCGAGCGCAAGCCTGATGACGGCCTGGAGGTAGGACAGCAGGTCTCCGGTGTCGTAGCGGCGACCACGAAAGAGCACTCCGTGGACCCGGCCCGCAAGCGCAAGCTCGCGCAGCGCATCGGTCAGCTGGATCTCTCCCCCGCGACCGGGTGGCGTGCGCTCAAGAACGGAGAAGACCTCGGGATCGAGGATGTAGCGGCCGATGACCGCGAGCGAGCTCGGGGCGGCATCGACGTCCGGCTTCTCCACCAGGTCGGTCACTCGGACCACGCCGTCGGCGCTGGTGGGCGACACGGCGGCACACCCGTAGAGGGAAATCTGGTCGCGCGGGACTTCCATCAGGCACAGCACGGAGCCGCCGAGCTCGTCGCGCACGGCGATCATGCGCTCGAGCACCGGATCGCGGGGATCGATGAGGTCATCGCCCAGCAGCACGGCGAAGGGATGCTCCCCGACATGGCGCTCCGCCATGAGCACCGCATGGCCCAGGCCCAGGGCGTCGCCCTGGCGGACGTAATGGATGCGCGCCAGATCATTGGACGCGGTCACGCTGCGCAGCCGCGCGACGTCGCCCTTGGCCTCGAGCGCCGACTCCAGTTCGAGGTTGCGGTCGAAGTGGTCCTCGAGCGGTCGCTTGCTCCGGCCGGTGACGAAGAGGATGTCGTCGAGGCCGGCGGCCACCGCCTCCTCGACGACGTACTGGATCGCCGGCTTGTCGACGACCGGCAGCATCTCCTTGGGAGTCGCCTTGGTCGCGGGGAGGAATCGCGTGCCCAGACCGGCCGCGGGGATGACCGCCGTCGTCACGCGCATGGGGACACCCTAGGAGAATGCTCGCGTGAGCACCCCAGACACCGACTCATCGGCTGCCAAGGCGGTCGCCCGGGCCGAGGCGCGTGCTCGTCGTCGGTCAGGGGACCGACCTGACCCTCGCCTCCTGGCAGACCGGGCCGTGGAGCTGCTCGAGACGCTTCCCGGGCCGCTCCGGGTCACCTGCTACGCGTCCTACGGGACGGAGCCGGACACCGGCGAGCTGCGCCGGCGCCTGGCGGCCGCGGGCTACGAAGTGCTGTTGCCTCGCGTCGATGGAGAGCGCCTGGAATGGGTGGCGGACGGCCCCGACACGTCGGTGTCGTCGATGGGTATCGCGGAGCCCACGGGCGCCGCCGTGGAACTCCTTCCTCTGCGCGCCATGCTCATCCCGGCACTGGCCGTCACCGCGGAGGGTGATCGCCTGGGCAAGGGGGGCGGGTACTACGACCGGGTGCTTGCGGGCCTGCGCGACGTGCCGATCGTCGCCATCGTCGGCGACGCCGACGTCGTGGACCGCATTCCCACGCAAGCACACGACATGCGCGTGCACGCCATCGTGACCCCGACGCGCGCGACCCCCTGCGTCGCCCGCTAGAGACCGAGCGCCCCCACCAACGCCATGCCGGCGATCACGGCGACCACGCTGCCGGCTACCGACGCTGCCACATTGCCGGCCGCGGCAGTGACACGTCCCTCACGCGCCAGGACGAGCGTGTCGAGCGCGAACGTCGAGAATGTCGTCAGCGCACCGCAGAAGCCCACGCCGGCGAAGAGCAGGAGTCCAGGGCTCGCCGAGCCCAGCAGGAGCCCGAGTCCGAAGGAACCCGCGAGATTGGCCACCAGGATGGACCAGGGGAACCGGGCGGTCCCGTAGGTCGCGAGCAGGTAGCGCGTGCCGGCACCGAGTGCGCCGCCGACAGCGACGAGCAGGAACGCCGTCATGTGACCGGCCTCCTACGGCGCAAGGCGTGCCCCATCTCGTAGGCGGCCCAGATGGCGAGGAGCCCGCCGACGAGGGTGGCGACGACGTACACCGCGCTGACCGCCCACGCGCCCTCGTCCGCGAGGAGCACGGCATCGCCGGCGAAGGCGGAGAACGTCGTGAAACCGCCGAGCACCCCCGCTCCGAGGAAGGGGCGCCACAGCAGGTGGCGGGCCGGACGTGCCAGCACGTAGGAGACGAGCACGCCCATGAGCAGGCATCCGACGATGTTGATGGCGAGCGTCGCCCACGGCAGTGCCACACCGAGCCGATCGGCCGTGAGGTCGACCGCATAGCGCGCCATCGCGCCTAGCGCGCCGCCCGCCGCGGCTACCGCGAGCGCGCGCGCATCGGAAGGGGCGGGCATCCGACTAGGGGATCAGGCGTCGCGGCGCACGAAGAGGATCCACGCGGGGATCGCGATCAGGAGGAACCAGCCACCGAAGACGGCAAGGTGTCCCCACGCCTCCGCACCGTCGGTGGAGACGGCCGCTGCACCGCCGGAGAAGGGGAGGACCCAGTCGATCCATGTCCAGCCCTGCACGAAGGCGATG
>JAPOKX010000071.1 GCA_029977425.1 Actinomycetota bacterium | reverse complement strand
TCATCATCATCCGCTGGCAGATCCTGCCCTTCCCCCAGTACGTCCAGCCGTGGGAGGACCCACTCGGCTTCCTGCAGACGATGATCCTGCCCTGGCTCGTGCTCGCGGTCCTCTACGCCGCGTTCTACACGCGCCTCACGCGCAGCCAGATGCTCGAGACCCTCAACGAGGACTACATCCGCACCGCGCGCGCGAAGGGCCTGCCCGAGCGGGTGGTGGTGCGCAAGCACGCCCTGCGCGCCGGTCTCACCCCCATCGTCACCGCGGCGGGCCTGGACTTCGCGGGCCTGCTGGGCGGCGCGATCATCCTCGAGACGATCTTCAGCCTGCCCGGCCTGGGCAGCCTCGCGGTCTCGGCCGTGCTGGACCCCGACCTCGCCATCCTCGTCGGGGTCACCTTGGTCACCGCGGTGTTCATCATCGTCGCCAACCTCATCGTCGACGTGCTCTACGCCGTCATCGACCCCCGGGTGAGGCTGTCGTGACCACTCCCTTCCTCGAAGTCGACAACCTCGCCGTCTCCTTCCCAACGGAGGACGGCGTGGTCAAGGCGGTTGCCGGCTCCACGTTCTCGGTGTCCAAGGGACGCACGCTCGCCATCGTGGGCGAGTCAGGCTCGGGCAAGAGCGTGACCGCCCAGGCGATCATGGGACTGCTCAACCGCAACTTCGCCGATGTCTCGGGCCGCATCGTGCTCGACGGCACCGACCTGCTCCAGCTCGATGACGATCAGGTCCGCGAGATGCGCGGCTCGGTCATGGCGATGATCTTCCAGGATCCGCTCTCGAGCTTGCATCCCTTCTACCGCATCGGGGACCAGCTCTCCGAGGCCGTGCGCGTGCACAACAAGGTGAGCAAGACGGAGGCGAGGAACCGCGCCATCGACGCCCTGCACCGCGTCGGCATCCCGTCGCCGGACAAGCGAGTGGACGACTATCCCCACCAGCTCTCGGGTGGCATGCGCCAGCGCGTGATGATCGCCATGGCCCTCATCAACTCGCCGAGCCTGCTCATCGCCGATGAGCCCACCACGGCCCTCGACGTCACCGTGCAGGCGCAGATCACCGAGCTCATGTCCGAGCTCCAGCGCGAGACGGGAACGACACTCATCATCATCACCCACGACCTGGGCGTCGTCGCCGACATGGCGGACGAGGTCTGCGTGATGTACGGCGGCCGGGTCGTGGAGTACGCGCCCGTCAACGAGGTCTACTACCGACCCCAGCATCCCTACACCCACGGCCTCCTCGCGTCCGTGCCGCGCCTGGCCACCGATCGCGTGGACCGACTCGATCCCATCCCGGGCAACCCACCCTCGCTCATCAACCTCCCGTCGGGCTGCGTCTTCCATCCGCGGTGCTCGCGGCGCGACGAGGTCAGCGGCGACCGCTGCCGCACTGAGGAGCCCGCGCTCGTGTCCGTTGCCACGGACCACCTCGTGCGCTGCCACCTCGCGCAGCCGGGCGCGACCGGGGGTGCGCGATGAGCGATGAGGTGCTGAGGGTCGAGGACCTGCGTGTCTACTTCCCGCACAAGTCGAGGGGCGTCTTCCCGCGCACCATCGGGCAGATCAAGGCCGTCGATGGCGTGAGCTTCGAGCTCGGTGGAGCCGAGACGCTGGGCCTCGTGGGGGAGAGCGGGTGCGGCAAGTCGACGACCGGCCGCGCGATCCTGCGCCTCGTCGATCCCACGTCCGGCCAGGTCGTCATCAACGGCACGGACGTGGCGGTCCTCTCGCGGCGGGCCATGCGCCCCATCCGCCAGCAGGCGCAGATGATCTTCCAGGACCCCTACAACGCCCTCAACCCCCGCCAGACGGTCGGCGCGATCCTCGCCTCCCCCTTCCGCATCCAGAAGGTGGATCCGCCGGGTGGCGTCAAGCAGGCCGTGCGCGAGCTCATGGACCGCGTCGGGCTCAATCCCGAGCACGTCAACCGGTATCCGTACGAGTTCTCCGGCGGCCAGCGCCAGCGCATCGGCATCGCCCGCGCGATCGCGCTGCGCCCCAAGCTCATCATCTGCGACGAGCCCGTTTCCGCCCTCGACGTGTCGATCCAGGCCCAGATCCTCAACCTCCTGCAGGACCTGCAGTCCGACTTCGGGGTCTCCTACCTCTTCATCGCCCACGACCTCGCTGTCGTGCGGCAGATCGCGCAGCGCGTCGCCGTGATGTACCTCGGGCACATCGTCGAGAGCGCGTCACGCGAGGAGCTCTTCGCCCACCCCCTGCACCCCTACACGCACGCGCTCATGTCGGCCGTGCCCGTGCCGGATCCGCGCGTGCAGATGCAGCGCGAGCGCATCGTCCTCGGCGGCGACCTGCCGAGTCCGCTCAATCCGCCCTCGGGCTGCGTCTTCCACACGAGGTGCTTCATCGCCCAGGATCGCTGCCGCACGGAGAAGCCCGAACTCCGCGAGTTCGCTCCGGGTCACACCGTGGCGTGCCACTTCCCCATCACCGAGCCGCTCTCGGGGGGCGTCATCCACGGCCCCGACTCGGGTCTGGTCGCGCCCGACGAGGGAGAGCCCGGCTACTTCACGGAGACGATCACCGATCTCGGTGCGGTCGGCACGTCGCGCCTGGACTCGGGCAATCCCGGCGAGGGGATCTAAGTCCTCCCTCAGCCGAGGGCGTCAGCGAAGAAGTCGACTTCAGCACGCAGGAGATTCTCGGCGACGACCTCCTGCGGCGTCATGTGCGTCACGCCACTGAGCGGCAGCAGCGCATGGGGGCGCCCGGCAGCGAGCAGCGCGGACGACAGGCGCAGGGAGTGGGCGACGACCACGTTGTCGTCGGCAAGCCCGTGGATGATGAGCAGCGGCCGTGTGAGGCCCGGGGCGAGTGGCAGCAAGGATGTGCCGTCGTAGTTGTCCGGCTCCTCCTGGGGCAGTCCGAGGTAGCGCTCGGTGTAGCCGGTGTCGTACAGGCGCCACTCGGTCACCGGTGCACCCGCCACGGCGGCGTGGAAGACGTCGGGGCGACGCAGCACCGCGAGCGCAGCGAGGTATCCGCCGAACGACCAGCCGCGGATTCCCACGCGACCGGTGTCGACATCGTCGGGGTACGCCGCGGCCACGGCCTCGAGCGCCGCGACCTGGTCCTCGAGCGCCGGCGTCGCGAGGTCGCCGCGGACGGCGCGATCCCATGCGGGCCCGCGGCCCGGGGTGCCTCGCCCGTCGGCCACCACGACGACGTATCCCTGGTCGGCCAGCCACTGGTCGGTGCCGTACATCAGGCCCGCCGCGACGACGAGGCGTGCGTGGGGGCCGCCGTACGGGGACATGATCACCGGCAATCGCGCCGACCCGGGCACATGACCCGTGGGGAAGAGCACGGCGATGTCGAGGTCGCGCTCGCCTCCCCGCATGAGATGCACCTGCGGTGAGATCACCGGGGTCTCCGCGAGCGAGGCGATCTCTGCCACGCGCGCATCCCCGCGCCAGACCGCGACCGTCGTTGCCGTGGACCCCAGCCGTGTCGTCGAGGTGATCACCACCTCGCCACTGCGGCGGCCCTGGACCATGGCGTCGTCGAGTGCGTAGGCCTGCGTCACCGTGCCGTCATAGGCGACGCGATGCAGGCCGGGGGTCACGGGATTCGTCGCCGCGAGGACAAGGACATCTGCGTCGCCCGCGTCCATCACGGCCTGGACCTGGAGGTCCGGTGGAGTCAGGGCGGCACCATCGACGACCAGGCGGTACGCGTCGGCGTCGAGATCGGCGACGATCTCGACGAGAGCGCCGTCGGGCGTGCGCGCGGGAACGCCCGGCATGAGCTCGACCCACTCCGGATCGGTGCGCTCGCGAAGGACACGGGTCGCCCCGGTCGTCGGATCGACCTCGAGGATCGACTGGTGCCGCTGGTCGCGCGAGAGCAGCGTGACGAGGGGCGCGCCGGCGTCGGGAGCCGACACCCGGGCGAGGTAGTGGAAGGCGTCGTGGTCCCAGGCCACCTCGCGACGCGCGCCGTCCAGGCCCACGAGCCAGAGGGAGACGTCTGCATTGGCCGTGCCCGCGGCCGGGTAGCGATGAGGGCGAGCAGGCAGCTCAGGCTGTGCGGGATCGGCGATCCACCAGGTGGCGACGGGGGAGTCGTCGCTTCGCTCGACGAGCAGGCCTGACCCGTCCGCGAGCCACCAGTAGCCGCGTACGCGATCGAGCTCCTCGGCCGCGATGAAATCGGCGAGGCCCCAGGTCACGTCATCGGACTCTGGGGTGCAGAGCAGCTGTGGCTCGCCGCCGTCGAGGTCCACGACGTACAGTCCGCGATCGCAGACATAGGCGGCGCGGCAACCCGTGGGGTCCACGCGCGGATCGATGACCGGCCCGGGCGCCGGGAGCGGCTGCGCCGTGCCCGCCTCGGCAAGGCGCACGGCGTACGGCGTGCCCGAGAGCGCGAAGACAGCGACGGTGCCGTCGTGATCCAAGGAGTACTCCGTGATGCCCGCGCTGACCTCGCGCAGTCGCTCGCGGCGCGCGCGTTCCTCGTCGGGGAGCGACTCCGCGTCGTCAAGGAGATCGCGGGGGTCTGCGATGCACGTCTCGGTGCCGCCCGTGAGGTCGAGCGACCACAGGCACGTGGTGGCGTCGGCTCCGCCGCGCGAGCGCAGGAAGAGCACCTGTTGGCCGTCTCCCGCGACGGCGAAGGCGCGTGGGGCGCCCAGCCGGAAGCCGCGGGTGCGGGCGCGCTGGCGTGGGTAGGACTCCGTCGATGCGGTCTCGGTCACGGCCCTATGGTGCCGCTCGCCCCCAGGAGTCCGGTGGCGAGGGCGCATTACGCTTCGGGACCATGACCGATCGCCGGCTCCTCCTCGTGCATGCCCATCCCGACGACGAGACGATCGGCACGGGCATCGCCATGGCGCAGTACGTCGACGAGGGTGTCGGCGTCACCCTCGTCACCTGCACTCTCGGCGAGGAGGGCGAGATCCTCGTCCCCGGACTAGAGCACCTCGCCTCGGACAAGGAGGATCGCCTCGGCGATCATCGCTACGACGAGCTCACCGAGGCCATGCGCGTCCTCGGGGTCGAGGACTGGCGGCTCCTCGGCGGTCGGGGGCGCTATCGCGATTCCGGGATGGTGGGCACGCCGCCCAATGAGAGGGCCGAGGCCTTCTGGCGCAGCGACCTGCTCGAGGCGGCGACGCACCTGGTCGCGGTCATCCGCGAGGTGCGCCCCCAGGTGCTGGTGACCTACGACGACTTCGGCGGCTACGGCCATCCCGATCACATCCAGGCGCATCGCGTGTCGATGTACGCGCTCACCCTGGCTGCCGCGGCGACGTTCCGCCCCGATCTGGGCCCGGCGTGGGATGTCGCCAAGGTCTACTGGACGGCGTTCCCGCGGAGCGTCGTACGCGAGGGCATCGAGCGCATGCGCGCGGCCGGGGAGACGACGGGCTTCGCGGAGATGGATCCCGACGACATCCCCTTCGCCATCGACGATGCCCTGGTGACCACGGCGGTGAGCGCACCGGCCCTCCTCGACCGCAAGCTCGACGCCCTGCGGGCGCACGCGACCCAGGTCACGGTCGATGGGGGCTTCTTCGCGCTCGCCGACAACGTCGGTGCGGAGGCCTTCGGCACGGAGTACTTCCGCCTGGTGCGCGGTGCGGCAGCGGGGCCCTTCGACTCTTCGGGCCGCGAGACCGACCTCTTCGCGGGCATCTGATCGCGTGCGCGTCCTCGCCTACCTCGGCTGCCTGCTGGCGGGCCTGGTCATCGGCATCGCGGGCGCGTTCCTCCAGGGAGCGCGCTTCCTCGTGGGCGGGGCGACCGTGCCCTGGGGCCTGGTGCTCGCGCTCGTGGCGCTTCTCGTGCTCGTCCGCGCCGGCATCGAGGTGACGCGCAGTCGCTGGGGTGGGTGGATCGTCCTCCTCGCGTGGATAGCGAGCACGGTGGCCTTCGCGGCCGAGCTCCCCTCCGGGGACCTCGTCATCTCGGCAGGCGGACGCCAGATGGCGTACCTGCTGGGCGGCGTCATCGTCGGGGCGGCCGCGGCCACGGTGCCCCCCGTGGATCGGCTGCGCCGCCCCGGGCCGCCACCGGCGGGGTGATTTGACTTCTCAGGGACCTCCCGGAAGGATAGTTGAAGAAACAACTATCTAGGTCGGAGAGTACGTGGTGCTGGCTGCACGGCCGTTGCGATGCGCGCAACGCCGACTCCCGTGTGCCTACTATGGCGAGGATCCCCCGACCACATATCGACTGGAGTGTGCTGCGTGACCGCCGAGGAAGCCCCGCCGTCCGGGAGTCCCGGAGCGGGCGGCCGTCGCACCCTCCTCGTGGTGCTCGGCGCGGTGGCCGGTGCGGTGGCCTTCTACCTCGGCATGGTGCTGGGATCATCGAGCGATATCCCGGCCAACACCACGGTGCTCGGCGTGCAGATCGGGGGCATGTCGCGCGCCGAGGCGGTGAGCACGCTGGAGGAGACGATCACCCCGCTCTCGCTCGAGCCGGTCGGTATCGCTGCCTTCGCGACATCGGAGGAGCTCTTCCCCGCGGATGCCGGCATGTCCTTCGATCCCATTGCGACCGTCGACGCGGCGGAAGGGCGCCTGCTCAATCCCTTCTCCCTCGTCATGAGGCTCTTCGGGCCTCGGGAAGTGGATCCGGTCGTCATCATCGACGATGCCGAGCTGACGGAGCGGCTCGACGCGTTCGCCGACCTCATCCGATCGGACTCGGTGGAGCCCACGGTCTACTACGAGGACATGACGCCGGTGCTCACTCCGGCCGAGGACGGACGCGACATCGATATCCCCGCCGCCGTCGAGGCGGTAGCTGCCGCATACCTCGTGACCTCCGGCCCGGTCGATCTTCCCGAGGTGATCCTGGAGCCGGCAGTGTCCAATGAGCAGGCCGAGGAGTTCGTCGCCGGGCCCGCCACCGTCGCGGTGTCTTCTCCGGTGACCATCGAGGTCGAGGACATCGCGCCCCAGGTCCCCCCGGAGGCCATCGCCGAGGCAACGCACTACCTGGTCGAGGGCGATGCGCTGGCTCCCCAGGTCGATGGGGCAATCCTTCACGAGTCGATTGCCAAGGAGCTCGAGCCCGTCGAGGAGCCGGGCAACAATGCGACCTTCGAGATCGATGCCAACAACGTGCCCGTCGTGGTCCCGTCTCGCGTGGGCCGCGGTGTGAGCGACGAGGTGCTGGCGGCCGCCGTGGCCAATGCGATGTTCGCCGAGGGCGACGCTCGGGTCGCTCCCGCGCCGGTGACCGTGCGCGATCCGGTGCTCACGACAGAGGACGCACTCCAGCTCGGCGTCGTCGAGGAGATCTCCAGCTTCACCCAGCAGGTCAGCTACGTCGACTACATGGCCCACAACCTCGCCCTCGCATCGGAGTACATCAACGGGACCCTCCTCCTCCCGGGTGAGGTCTTCTCGATGAACAAGACCACCGAGAACAGGGATCCCGAGAACGGCTACATGGAGGGCTGGGTCATCGGTCCGGGCGGCATCTTCCAGAAGGCACTGGGCGGCGGCCTCTCCGCCGCGACGACGACCGTCTGGTCCGCTGCCTTCTACGCGGGCCTCGAGCCCGTCGAGGTCCAGGCCCACTCGATCTACATCTCCCGCTACGTCCCCGGCCTGGAGGCCACCATCGCGTGGGACGGCTTCGACATGAAGTTCCGCAACGACACCCCGTACGGGGTCTTCATCACTGCCGAGTCCGACGAGACCTCGATGACCGTGCGGATGTACAGCACGAAGATCTACACGACCATCGACGCGGAGGTCGGCGAGCGCTACGGGATCACCCCCAACCGCAAGATCTACAACGAGTCCCCGCAGTGCTCTGCTCAGACGGGTGGGCCGGGCTTCACCGTCGACGTGGACCGCGTCTTCTACGAGGGTGACGTCGAGGTCGAGCGCGAGACCTTCACGACGACCTACCGGCCTGCCCCCCAGGTCGTGTGCGGCGCGAAGCCCGACAAGGACAAGGACAAGGACAAGGACGAGGAGGGCGGCGATCCCTCGCCCGAGCCCTCCCCGTCCGGGGACCCTACGGCCGAGCCCACCGAGTCCGTGGAGGAGCCGGCGCAGGCGGCCTCGGCGAGGATCCTCGGTCCCATCCGCGGGACGTCGGCGCCGTCGCCGCCACGCGCGGGCGATACGGTGTGGCTGGCGTCATGACCGCTCGTGCGGCATGGCCCGGGCCGGTCAGCCGACCGGCCTGAGGGGAGCGGCGCTCCGGTGTCGCCTGAGCTCGAAAGGCCGTGAGGTGACCTACGTCATCACCTTTGCCTGCGTGGACGTCAAGGACAAGTCCTGCATCGAGGAGTGCCCCGTCGACTGCATCTACGAGGGCGACCGCATGCTCTACATCCAGCCCGACGAGTGCGTCGACTGCGGTGCGTGCGAGCCGGTCTGTCCCGTGGAGGCCATCTACTACGAGGACGACGTCCCGGACAAGTGGAAGGACTTCTACAACGCCAACGTGGAGTTATTCTCCGACCTGGGCAGCCCCGGCGGCGC
>JAPOKX010000070.1 GCA_029977425.1 Actinomycetota bacterium | reverse complement strand
CCCGACGTACAGTCGTCGGATGGCCGACCCCGTGGACTGGGCACTTGCCGCTGCCACGGGCGCGCGGTTGGCCCCCTCGGGCCCCCACGACGACCGTGACGGTGTCGAGTCCGCGGTGCGCCAGCTGCGTCGAGCCAGCGAGCGGGCCGTGCAGCCGGTCGCCGACGTCACGGGCCTCGAGGCGCCCTTCGACGCCCATCGCAGTGTCGTCGTCGGCCGCAAGGCCTGGGTGCGGTCCAACGTCGATCAGCTGCGCACCGCGACTGAGCCCGTCTCCGACGTACTCGGAGGCGAGGGCAATCGCGTGGTACGCGCGGTGGGCTCTCGCACGACCGCCCTCCAGATGGGCGCCGTGCTCGCCTGGCTGTCATCGAAGGTCCTGGGCCAGTACGAAGCCTTCGGCGGCGAGGGTCGCCTCCTGCTCGTCGCGCCCAACATCGTCCACGCCGAGCGGCAGCTCGACGTCCCCCCGACCGACTTCCGCCTGTGGGTCTGCCTTCACGAGGAGACCCACCGCGTGCAGTTCGGTGCCGTGAGTTGGCTGTCGGGCTACTTCACCGACGAGGTCCACTCCTACCTTCGCGCGGTGGATCCGGACGCCGGCAGCGCCATCGGACGCGTCGTCGCGGGGCTCCGGCAGCGGACCAGGGGAGAGGGCGGCCTCATCGATCTCATGCAGACCGAGGAGCAGCGGGCGATCCTGGACCGCCTCACCGCTCTCATGTCCCTCCTCGAGGGCCACGCCGATGTCGTCATGGATGCGGTCGGCCCGCAGGTCGTGCCGAGCGTCGACCTGATCCGTCAGCGCTTCGACGTGCGCCGTCAGCAGGCGGGCACGCTCGACGGCGCACTTCGGCGCCTTCTGGGACTCGACGCGAAGCTGCGCCAGTACGTCGAGGGTGCTGCCTTCGTGCGCGCTGTCGTCGATCGCGTCGGCATGCAGGACTTCAACGCCGTGTGGACATCCCCCGAGACGCTGCCGAGGCCCGGTGAGATCGCCGATCCTCAGGCCTGGATCGCGCGAGTGCACGGATGACTCCCGAGGTCGACGCGGCAGATGCCTCGCGCGCCGTGCGGCGCGCGGTGGAGGAGTGCCTCGCCGACATCCCGGCAGATCACCTCGTGCTCGTCGCCGTCTCGGGCGGCGCGGACTCCCTCGCGCTGGCACAGGCCGTCGCCGCGACGGGCCGGCCATGCGCTGCGGCGATCATCGACCACGGTCTGCAGGCGGAATCCGCAGAGGTGGCCGCGCGTGCAGCCGACGAGTGCGCGCGCCTGGGCCTCGACCCGGTGCTCGTCGAGCGCGTGGACGTGTCGGCGAAGGGCTCCGGCCCGGAGGCAGCGGCACGTGATGCGCGCAGATCCGCGCTCGAGGGCATCGCCGATCGCCTGGGCGCCGCCGCCATCCTGCTCGCGCACACGCGCGACGACCAGGCTGAGACCGTGCTCCTGCGCCTGGCGCGCGGGTCCGGTGCTCGCTCGCTCGCGGCGATGGCTGCTGTCGCCGGTCGCTGGCGCCGGCCCCTCCTCGACGTCCCGCGCGACATCGTCCGCGCGAGTGCCTCGGGGCTGGAGGTGTGGGACGACCCGCACAATGCCGACCCGGCGTACGCGCGCACGCGCGTGCGTCACCAGGCCCTGCCGGCCCTCGTCGACGCCCTCGGCCCGGATGTGGTGGCCGGACTCGCGCGATCGGCACGACTCCTCGGCGACGATGCCGATGCCCTCGACTCCCTTGCCCGGGAGGCGGCTGTCGCCGTTGTCGCCCCGGATGGCTCCCTCGACGCGGTCGGGCTCGCTGCCCTCCCCAGGGCCCTGCGCACCCGCATTCTGCGGTCGGCCGCAATCACGGCCGGCTGCCCCGCGGGTGCGCTCACGTCGGCGCACGTGGATCGACTCGAAGCGCTGGTGTCGGATTGGCACGGCCAGGGAGCAGCGGATCTCCCGGGCGGTCTCGCCGGCGAGCGCTCGTATGGCAGGCTGGCGATCCGCCGCGTCCCCCCGGTCGCGGAGCGACGTCGACACGAGCGCGAGGAGTGAGAGTGGACGCCGACCACGTCCCTTCGGAGATCACCGAGATCCTCATCACGAACGAGCAGCTCCAGCAGCGCCTCGCCGAGGTGGCTGCGCAGGTCGACGAGGACTACGCCGGTCGTGATCTGCTGCTGGTCGGGGTGCTCAAGGGCGCGACCATCGTGGTCGCGGACTTCATGCGCCACTTGACATCGCATGTGACCGTCGACTGGATGGCCGTGTCGTCGTACGGCTCCGGCACCCAGTCCTCCGGCGTGGTGCGGATCCTCAAGGACCTCGACACCGATCTCGAGGGCCGCAACGTGCTCGTGGTGGAGGACATCCTCGACACCGGTCTCACCCTCTCGTGGCTCCTGCGCAACCTGAAGTCCCGCGGCGCCGAGTCGGTCGAGGTGTTCACGCTGCTGCGCAAGCCCGAGGCACTGAGGATCCCCGTCGAGCCCAAGTACGTCGGATTCGACATCCCCAACGTCTTCGTCGTGGGCTACGGACTGGACTACGCCGAGCGCTACCGCAACCTGCGCCAGGTGGGGGTCCTGGACCCCCGGGTGTACGGCGGCTGACCGACCTTCGGTGCGCCGCCCGGTGTACCTTCGAGGGAGCGGGCGGGAATGCCCGCGTGCCGGCACGTGTTGCCGCCTCATCGACGATCAAGGGAAGCCGACCAGATGAACGCCAAGCGATTCCTCCGCGGGCCTCTCTTCTGGATCCTGCTTGCCGTCCTGCTGGTCCTCGTCGGATCGAGCCTGGTGAGCGGCATCGGTGGCCCCGAGCGCATCGATACCAGCCAGGCCGTCGAGGACATCCAGGCCGATCGCGTCGAGAAGGCCGTCATCACCGACGGCGACCAGGTCCTCGAGCTCACGCTGAAGGACGGCACGGTCGTCACGAGCCAGTACGTCACCGGCCAGGGCGTCGAGCTCCAAAGACTCCTGCAGGAGAAGGCCTCCGCGGGCCAGCTGCCCGGGGGCTACAACGTCGTCGTCCCGCAGGACAACATCTTCTTCAGTCTTCTCTTCACGCTGCTGCCCTTCGCTCTTCTCATCCTGCTGCTCTTCTTCTTCATGAGCCAGATGCAGGGCGGCGGCCGCATCATGAACTTCGGCAAGTCCAAGGCCAAGGCGGTCTCCAAGGACATGCCCAAGACGACGTTCGCCGATGTCGCTGGTGCTGACGAGGCGGTCGAGGAGCTCCAGGAGATCAAGGAGTTCCTCTCCGAGCCCGCGAAGTTCCAGGCCGTGGGGGCGAAGATCCCCAAGGGCGTCCTGCTCTACGGCCCACCCGGGACGGGCAAGACCCTCCTGGCGCGGGCGGTGGCCGGCGAGGCGGGAGTGCCCTTCTTCTCCATCTCCGGCTCCGACTTCGTGGAGATGTTCGTGGGCGTTGGTGCGAGCCGCGTGCGCGATCTCTTCGAGCAGGCCAAGGCCAATGCCCCGGCGATCATCTTCGTCGACGAGATCGATGCCGTCGGGCGTCACCGCGGTGCCGGACTCGGCGGCGGCCACGACGAGCGCGAGCAGACGCTCAACCAGATGCTGGTCGAGATGGACGGCTTCGATGTCTCATCGGGCGTCATCCTCATCGCCGCGACCAACCGCCCTGACATCCTCGACCCGGCGCTGCTGCGACCCGGTCGCTTCGATCGCCAGATCGCTGTCGACCGTCCCGACCTCGAGGGGCGCTACGCCATCCTCCAGGTCCATGCGCGTGGCAAGCCCATCGCCGAGGGCGTCGACCTGCGCGCAGTGGCGCGGCGCACGCCCGGCTTCACGGGCGCCGACCTCGCCAATGTCCTCAATGAGGCCGCGCTCCTGACGGCGCGCATGGGCGGGCAGCTCATCGACGATGATGCCCTCGACGAGGCCATCGACCGCGTGATTGCGGGACCGCAGAAGCGCACGCGCGTCATGGACGACCAGGAGAAGATGATCACGGCGTACCACGAGGGCGGTCATGCGCTCGTCGCCGCGGCGCTACCGGGCAATGACCCCGTGCACAAGATCACGATCATGCCGCGTGGTCGCGCCCTCGGCTACACCATGGTGCTTCCCGACCAGGAGAAGTACTCGACGACGCGCAGCCAGATGCTCAACCAGCTCGCCTACATGCTCGGCGGTCGCGCCGCGGAGGAGCTCATCTTCCACGACCCGACGACGGGTGCGTCCAACGACATCGAGAAGGCCACCGGCCTCGCTCGCGCGATGGTGACGCAATACGGCATGACCGAGCGCCTCGGAGCCATCCGATACGGGCAGGAGCAGGGCGAGGTCTTCCTCGGCCGCGACATGGGTCACATGCGCGACTACTCCGAAGAGGTGGCCGCGGCCATCGACGAGGAGGTGCGCTCGCTCATCGAGACAGCGCATCAGGAGGCCTACGACATCCTGGTCAACAACCGCGATGTCCTCGATCGCCTCGTGCTCGAGCTCCTCGAGAAGGAGACGCTCGACAAGGCCGAGGTCGAGGCTGTGTTCGCCGACCTGCGCCTTCGCTCCCCGCGTCCCGCGTGGACAGGCTCGTCGCTGCGCCAGCCGGATGTCCGAGGACCGGTGGACGTGCCGGTCAATGGCACGCCTCATGGGTCATCCAACGGTGCATCCCACGGCCACGCCAATGGTCACGCGCCCGCACCGGCCCCCGCAGAAGGCGTCGCGCAGCGTTCGGAGGGCCAGGCGTGACGTCCGAGATCACCCGGGTGTCCCTCGATCGCGAGCCGCCCGCACTGGGTCCCTTCGACCGCGAGCGCGTGGAGCGCGCCGTGCGCGAGCTCCTCATCGCTGTCGGCGAGGACCCCGATCGCGAGGGCCTTCTCGATACCCCCGCTCGCGTGGCTCGCGCGTACGAGGAGATCTTCGGCGGCATGCGCCTCACCGCGGAGGACGTGCTCACGACGACCTTCGACCTCGGCCACGACGAGCTCGTCATCGTCCGGGACATCGAGGTCTACAGCACCTGCGAGCACCATCTCGTCCCGTTTCACGGCGTAGCGCACGTCGGCTATATCCCCGGCAACGATGGCCGCATCACCGGCTTGTCGAAGCTCGCGCGCTTGGTCGACGTCTACGCCAAGCGCCCGCAGGTGCAGGAGCGGCTCACCTCACAGGTGGCCGATGCCCTCATGCGCATCCTTCAGCCCAAGGGAGCCATCGTCGTCGTGTCCTGCGAGCACCTGTGCATGTCGATGCGCGGCGTGCGCAAGCCCGGAGCTCGCACGATGACGAGTGCTGTCCGCGGTGCCCTCACGGACCCGGCCACGCGCGCCGAGGCCATGGCGCTGCTGCGGGATTAGCGGTGCGCGCTCCCCGCGGCCTTCCTCTGGCCCTCGCCGATCTCGATCGCACGCTCGTCATGGGCATCCTCAACGTCACGCCCGACTCCTTCTCCGATGGCGGTCGATGGGCGGACGCCGAGTCTGCGGTGGAGCGGGGGCGCAGGCTTCACGCCGATGGCGCGGACCTGGTGGATGTCGGGGGCGAGTCGACACGGCCCGGAGCCGGGCGGATCTCCATCGACGACGAACTCGGCCGGGTGCTCGCCGTGGTCCAGGGACTCGTGGCCGCGGGCGTGCCGGTGAGCATCGACACGATGCGTGCGCAGGTCGCCGACGCGTGCGTGTCCGCGGGCGCCGTGCTCGTCAATGATGTGAGTGGCGGGCGTGCGGATCCCGGCATGCTGCCGTGGCTCGCGACCTGCGATGTCCCCTACGTCGCGATGCACTGGCGGGGCCCCAGCGACGTCATGGAGGATCTCGCGACGTACGACGACGTCGTGGCTGAGGTGCGCGCCGAGCTTGCCGCGCGGATCGGGGCTCTCGCAGAGGCCGGCGTCGACCCCGAGCGCGTCATCCTCGATCCCGGCCTCGGCTTCGCGAAGCGCTCACCGCACAACTGGCAGCTCCTCCGCCATCTCGATGCTCTCGCCGAGCTCGGCCGCCCGCTGCTCGTCGGGGCTTCCCGCAAGAGGTTCCTCGGGGACCTGCTCGCCGATGGGACGGGCGAGCCCCGTCCCTTCGACGGGCGCGATGCGGCGGGGGACGCCGTGACAGCACTGGCCGCCGCAGCAGGGGTGTGGGGCGTGCGCGTGCACGAGGTGGGAGCGAGTCGCGACGCCGTGCTCGTCGCCCGAGCGTGGAGGGAGCAGCCATGAGCGCACTCATTCCCGGGGCGGGCCGCGACCTCATCGAGGTGCACGGGATCCGCGCACGCGGCCACCATGGGGTGCTCGAGTCCGAGCGCGCGACCGGCCAGGCGTTCATCGCCGACGTGATCCTCGCCGTCGACACGCGTGAGGCCGCCGGCAGCGATGACCTAGCCGACACCGTCGACTACTCGCAGGTGGCCCAGGCGGTGTACGCGGAGCTGTCCGGGGATCCGGTGGACCTCATCGAGACTCTGGCCGAGCGGATCGCCGCTCGCTGCCTCGCCTTTGCCGGAGTGCAGGCGGTGGAGGTTGCCCTGCACAAGCCCGAGGCCCCGGTGGGCGTGCCGGCCAGCGACGTGGTGCTGCGCATCCTGCGGGAGCGCGCGTGACCCGCGCCGTGCTCGCGGTCGGGTCCAATCTCGGGGATCGCATGGGCCACCTGCAGGGAGCCATCGATTCCCTCGCCAGCGGCGTGGACGTGGTCGCGGTGTCGGGGGTCTATGAGACGGCGCCCGTGGGAGGTCCCGATCAGGATGACTTCCTCAATGCGGTGGTCATCGTCGAGACCTCGCTCACGCCACACGACCTGCTCGCGCTGTGCCAGCGAGTGGAGGCGGACCATGATCGCGTGCGCGAGGTGCGCTGGGGCCCGCGCACGCTGGATGTCGACATCATCGCCATGGAGGGCGAGGCCTTCGATGATGCCGACCTCACGCTGCCGCATCCGCGCGCGCACGAGCGGGCCTTCGTCTGCGTGCCCTGGCTCGACGTCGATCCCGGAGCGTCGCTCCCGCAAGGACCGATCGCATCCCTTGCGCTGGATCGCGGCGGCGTGGTGCGTCGTTCCGACCTTGCACTGGCTCTGCCCGAGGAGTCGCAACGATGAGGTGGACACGCCCATGAAGCCTACGAAGTTGGTGCCCCTCGTTGCCATTGCCGCCATCGCGCTCGCCGTCGGCTGGGTGCTCGTCGACCTGGTGGACCGCGTCGCGGGCCGCATCCTCGGCGTGCCATGGCTCGCCGCGGTGGCCCTGTGGGTGCTCGCGATCGGTGTCCTCGGCTGGGCCCTGCTGAGTCGGGGTAGCCTCGGGCACAAGCCTTCGTCCGGCCCCGCGACGGCGACGGCTTCCGCTGGAGGGGACAGGCGCATGCCTCCGCTCGTGGCGGCCCGGACCGCGGCGCTCGCGCTGGCCGCTTCGCGCACGGGCGCCTTGATCGGCGGGTTCTACCTGGGTATCGCGCTCGGTCTCCTCGGCGTGCGCGACACCCCGACGGGCTCTGCGTCGATGGCGGCAGCGCTCACCAGCGTCCTCGCCTGCGCGGTGCTCGTGGGAGCGGCGCTGTGGCTCGAGCGCCTGTGTCGTCTGCGCGAAGGCGACGACGCGCCGTGACCGCCGGCGACTAGAGTGCGCCCATGACCGACGCACCGCTGGAAGACCTCCCCTTCGACGAGCTGCGTCAGCGCGCCTTCCACGTGGCAGAGCATCGCCTCGACCTCGGGTTCTTCGTCGATGTCTACTCGCACATGCCCGGAATGGTCGCCATCGAGGGCGAGGGCGGTGACCTCGGGTCGACCGGAGGCACGATCATCGAGTCGATCAAGGCGTTCAAGCAGATGTTCGGCGATAGCCCCGAGCTCGACGAGGACACCGAGGCCCTGCTGCGTGCGCGGTTCGCGACGTACCTGCGCGAGCACGGCAAGGGCTGATCCTCGCCTCAGTGGTCGAGGTCTCCCGCCACGAACAGGAATGACCCCACCGCTGCCGGCAGTTCGGCCAGTGAGGTGCCGGGCAGCGCCGCGCCCATCGCCTGGACGTTGGCGTACGACGCCGTGCGCAGTCGCACGCGCCAGGGCGTGACCTCTCCCGTCGAGACGACGTAGGCACCGCTCGGTCCCATGGCGGACTCCAGGCGTGCGTACGCCGCGCCCTCGGGTGCGCGCACCACCTTGGGAAGACGCACGTCAATCGGACCCTCGGGCACCCGTGCCCAGCAGGCCTGGATGACGTCCACGTCCGCGAGCACCTGCTCTGCGAGGACCCGATAGCGCGCGAGTGCGTCTCCTTCTTCGGCGGTCACGACGCGCAGGACATCGCCGAGCTCCGCATAGGCAAGCCCGGGAGCATCGCGGCGCAGGTCCTCGTCGAGACCGCTCGCCCGCGCCACGGGACCGCCGACGCCCCACTGGCGAGCGGCATCGCGTGCGAGAGCGGCGATGCCCGGGCGCACGGTCGCTTCGATGGCATCGAGCGTGCCCTCACCGCCGTCGGCCATGGGCGCCAGCGCCACGGCATCCTCCGATCGCACGCGACTCCAGCCCTCGGCCAGCGACTCGGCGACGACGACCGACGAGAACGTGCCCTTGAACGAATCGGGCGC